>NZ_CP053348.1:1356000-1695000 GCF_013394595.1 Winogradskyella forsetii | reverse complement strand
AACAGGGGTTGCGCTCGTTATAGGACTTAACCTGACACCTCACGGCACGAGCTGACGACAACCATGCAGCACCTTGTAAGTAGTCCGAAGAAAGGGGTATCTCTACCCCATGCAACTTACATTTAAGCCCTGGTAAGGTTCCTCGCGTATCATCGAATTAAACCACATGCTCCACCGCTTGTGCGGGCCCCCGTCAATTCCTTTGAGTTTCATTCTTGCGAACGTACTCCCCAGGTGGGTCACTTATCACTTTCGCTTAGCCACTCAGACCGAAGTCCGAACAGCTAGTGACCATCGTTTACGGCGTGGACTACCAGGGTATCTAATCCTGTTCGCTCCCCACGCTTTCGTCCATCAGTGTCAATACATTGTTAGTGATCTGCCTTCGCAATTGGTATTCTATGTAATATCTATGCATTTCACCGCTACACTACATATTCTAACCACTTCACAATGATTCAAGACAACCAGTATCAAGGGCAATTCTACAGTTGAGCTGCAGACTTTCACCCCTGACTTAATTGTCCACCTACGGACCCTTTAAACCCAATGATTCCGGATAACGCTTGGATCCTCCGTATTACCGCGGCTGCTGGCACGGAGTTAGCCGATCCTTATTCTTACGGTACCGTCAGCCACCTACACGTAGGTGGGTTTCTTCCCGTATAAAAGCAGTTTACAACCCATAGGGCAGTCTTCCTGCACGCGGCATGGCTGGATCAGGCTCTCGCCCATTGTCCAATATTCCTCACTGCTGCCTCCCGTAGGAGTCTGGTCCGTGTCTCAGTACCAGTGTGGGGGATCCCCCTCTCAGGGCCCCTATCTATCGTTGCCATGGTGTGCCGTTACCACACCATCTAGCTAATAGAACGCATACTCATCTTTTACCGCCGAAGCTTTAAAGCATCCTTGATGCCAAGGAAACTTACCATGGGATATTAATCTTCATTTCTAAAGGCTATCCCCCTGTAAAAGGCAGATTGTATACGCGTTACGCACCCGTGCGCCACTCGTCATCTGGTGCAAGCACCAATGTTACCGTTCGACTTGCATGTGTTAGGCCTGCCGCTAGCGTTCATCCTGAGCCAGGATCAAACTCTTCATCGTTAAATTTTAAGTCTTGCGACTATATCTTCAACTTCCGATAGGAATTATTCCAGTACTCTAAATGATCTATTCTCTTGTTCTGAAGCGACCGTTTCCGGCCAGCTTCTTACGCTGTCAATTCAATATGTTAATGAACTTTTTTATCTTTTCTCAGCTCGTTTCCTCGCTAAGCGGGTGCAAATATAAAACCCTTTTTTCTATCCCACAAACTTAATCTGAAAAAAATTAAATATTTTTTTTAGGCCTCGCTTTTTCTGGAAATGAACGTCCGAAACTCGACATGTTGTTTTTGTTTCGGGGTGCAAATATAAAACCCTTTTCCGTTCCCGCAACACCTTTTTCATTTTTATTTTGCTCTTTTTTTTAAACCGCTCGGAACCAATTGGCTACGGGCGAAAGTTTTTTTTGCAAACCCAAAAAGCACGGAAGGGCCCTGGCGAGAGAACGCACATAGAAACCCGTGGCAACCGCTGGGCACGGAAAATGCGGACAGGCGCGTTAGCGATTACTCATCCATGCTATTTTATTAAATAGGAAATCGTGATTACTTCGCAGTTGTAGCGGCATCCTTTTTATGCGGCCCTAGATCATTAGGCCTATTATGTGCCCATTGTTGGGAACACAGAACCGTGGATATTGAAACAAGCTCGGTATAAAAAGATATAGCGGATAGCGCGACACTTTTGCTCTCTTAAAAGCAAAAGGGGAAAGCCATAAAAATTTATAGGAAACTTCACTTTGTCTATTATATATATAGGTATATCTTTGTAGGCTAAAATTGATATTATAATAATGATTAAAATTACTCTACCTGATGGTTCTGTGAGGTCTTTTGATAAAAAAGAAGTAACACCTTATGAAGTGGCTGTGGATATTAGCGAGGGCTTTGCTCGCAATGTTATTTCAGCAAAATTCAATGATACAGTTGTTGAAACAACCACTCCGTTAACTACTGACGGTAGCCTTACCTTATATACATTTAGAGATGACGACGGAAAGAAAGCCTTCTGGCACTCTTCTGCCCATGTTTTGGCACAGGCACTAGAGGAACTCTATCCAAATGTAAAACTTTGGGTTGGTCCAGCAATAGATAATGGATTTTATTACGATGTAGATTTGGAAGAAGGTTCGATTTCTGAAAACGACTTTAAGGCCATTGAAAACAAAATGATTGAAATTGCTAGAGGTAAACACGATTTTAAAATGCGTGATGTATCTAAAGCTGAAGCACTCTCCTATTATAAAGGTAAAAACAATTATAAAGTAGACCTAATTGAAAATCTTGAAGACGGTACAATTAGTTTCTGCGACCACTCCACTTTTACAGACTTGTGCCGTGGTGGACATATTCCTAATACGGGGATTATAAAAGCAGTTAAAATATTGAGTGTTGCAGGCGCCTATTATAAAGGAGATGAAAAAAACAAACAACTCACGCGAGTTTATGGTATTTCATTTCCAAAGCAAAAAGAACTGACTGAATATCTTCATCTTTTAGAAGAAGCCAAAAAACGAGACCACAGAAAACTTGGTAAAGAATTAGAACTTTTTACATTTTCTCAAAAAGTAGGTCAAGGTTTACCCCTATGGCTCCCTAAAGGTGCTGCCTTACGTGAGCGATTAGAAAACTTTTTAAAAGCTGCACAAAAAAAAGCGGGTTATGAAATGGTGGTAACACCACATATTGGACAGAAAGAACTCTATGTGACTTCTGGACATTATGCAAAGTATGGAGAAGACAGTTTTCAGCCGATTGGAACGCCATCTGAAGGCGAAGAATTTCTTTTAAAACCCATGAACTGTCCGCATCATTGTGAAATTTATAATGCGAAACCATTTTCTTATAAGGAGCTTCCTAAGCGATACGCAGAATTTGGTACTGTATATAGATATGAACAAAGTGGAGAGTTGCACGGCTTAACACGAGTTAGGGGTTTTACTCAAGATGATGCCCACATTTTCTGTACGCCTGATCAATTAGACACCGAATTTAAAGACGTTATTGACCTTGTACTTTATGTATTTGGATCTTTAGGATTTGAAAACTTTACTGCCCAAGTTTCATTAAGGGATCCCGAAAATCCTGAAAAATACATCGGAAGTGATGAAAATTGGGAAAAAGCAGAACAGGCTATATTAAATGCTGCGAAGGATAAAAACTTAAATTTTGTAGTTGAAACAGGTGAAGCTGCATTTTACGGTCCTAAGTTAGATTTTATGGTTAAAGATGCACTTGGAAGACAATGGCAATTAGGAACGATCCAAGTCGATTATAACTTACCAGAGCGTTTTGAGCTATCTTACAAAGGCAGTGACAATGAGATGCACAGACCTGTTATGATCCACAGAGCTCCTTTTGGAAGCATGGAACGTTTTATTGCTATTTTGTTAGAACATACTGGTGGAAATTTCCCACTTTGGCTGATGCCAGAACAGGCAATTATACTCTCAATAAGTGAGAAATATGAAAAATACGCGGAAAAAGTTTTAAATGTGCTAGAAAATGACGAAATTCGCGCCCTTACAGACAACAGGAATGAAACTGTAGGTAAGAAAATTCGCGAAGCTGAAATGCAAAAGTTTCCGTTTATGATTATTGTCGGTGAGCAAGAAGAAAAAGATAATACAATAACTGTGCGTGAACATGGTGGTGAAGACCTTGGCACAATTACTGTAGAAGACTTTATAAAAATAGTAAAAGATAGAATTAGTAAGAGTTTAAAAACTTTTAAATAATATAAGTTTAATTTAAAATACAGAAGCCATAGCAATACGTAGAAACAGAAAGAATTATACCAGAAGAGCATCTCAAGAAGATAAGCATCGTATAAATTCTAAAATCAGATCTGAAGAAGTAAGACTTGTCGGAGATAATGTCGAAATAGGTATTTACCCTATTAAAAAAGCTTTATCCATAGCCGATGAACAAGGTTTAGATCTTGTAGAGATATCGCCAAATGCGAAGCCTCCTGTTTGTAAAGTTATGGATTATAAAAAATTCCTTTACGAACAGAAGAAAAGAGAAAAAGCTTTAAAAGCTAAAGCAACTAAAGTTGTTGTTAAAGAAATTCGATTTGGTCCTCAAACCGATGATCATGATTACGAATTTAAAAAGAAACATGCTGAGAAGTTTTTAAAAGACGGCGCAAAGTTAAAAGCTTTTGTATTCTTTAAAGGACGATCTATTGTTTTTAAAGAACAAGGTCAAATCTTATTGTTAAGGTTGGCGCAAGATCTTGAAGAATACGGAAAGGTTGAACAGATGCCAAAGCTTGAAGGAAAACGAATGATAATGTTCATTGCACCTAAGAAAAACTAAAAACAGAGAAGCTGAAACTTCCAGATAAGCTTTTTGGGTAGCATATAAAAGATACTGAACCAAGTTCAGCAAAGAGAAATAAGCGAAACGTAAATATAAAAGAGGAGAAAATGCCTAAAATGAAAACAAAATCGAGTGCTAAGAAACGTTTTAAACTAACTGGCACTGGTAAGATTAAGAGAAAGCACGCTTTTAAGAGTCATATATTGACAAAAAAATCTAAAAAGCGCAAGCTAAGATTGACTCATGATACTTTAGTACATAAAGCAGATGAGGACAATATTAAAACGATGTTACGTTTAAAGTAATACTGTTTTAATCGGTTAAAACTATTTATAAACCCTGGAGTTAGGCAAACCAATTTAGCAAGTGTCGATTTATCGACCGCCTACTACAAAAAACAATTAAAAGAAATGCCAAGATCAGTAAATTCAGTAGCAAAAAGAGCCAGAAGAAAAAAGGTTCTTAAGCAAGCAAAAGGTTACTTCGGAAGACGTAAAAACGTTTGGACAGTAGCAAAAAATGCGGTTGACAAAGCGATGCAATATTCGTACAGAGATCGTAGAAACAAAAAGAGAACATTCCGTTCGTTATGGATTATGCGTATTAACGCAGGTGCAAGACAACATGGAATGAGCTATTCAAAATTTATGGGAGGATTAAAAGCTAATAATATTGACTTGAACCGTAAGGTGCTTGCCGATTTAGCAATGAACCACCCTGATGCTTTTGAAGCCATAGTAAACAAAGTAAAATAAGGCTTTTAGCCAAATTAATAACAACATTTCGCTTATAAATCCGGTTCTCCCGATACCTATCGGGATTGAATCGGATTTTTTATTTAATCAATTCTGAACCCATAAAATCAAAATAAAATATGAAGGATATAAAACTTGTCGTTACAGATATGGATGGAACATTGTTAAATTCCAATCATGAAGTGAGTTCACGCTTTTTTGAGCTTTTTAAAAGAATGCAACAACAAGACATTCAATTTGTGGCAGCAAGTGGCAGACCTTATTATAGTATTGTTGAAAAGCTTCAACCCGTAAAAGATGATATTATTATTGTTGCTGAAAATGGCGGTTTGGTCATTGAAGCTAATAAAGTAATGCTTTCTAATATAATAAATCCTGATAGATTGTTAGAGTTATATACTTTGGTTACCAATATTGAAGATACCTACCCTATTTTCTGCACCAAACATCAAGCATTTATTCTTAGAGCATCAGACCAATTGATAAATACGTTTTCTGAATATTATTCAGTATATACTGTTATTGATTCCTTTGAAGAGATTAAAGATGATGTTATTAAAATAGCATTGTATCATAAAACCAATTCTGAAGCTCATATTTTTCCATACGTGAAACATTTAAAACCAGACCTGAATGTTGTTGTTTCTGGAAATCATTGGGTAGATATTTCTGACGCCATTACGAATAAAGGCCATGCGCTACAATTTTTACAAAAACAGCTCCAAATAAGTCCCTCCGAAACCTTAGTCTTTGGTGATTATAATAATGATTTAGAAATGCTAAAATGTGCTAAATACAGTTATGCCATGGCCAATGCACACGACGATGTAAAGGCAATTGCTAACTTTGAAACCAAGTCTAATGATAATTTTGGCGTAGAAATAGTTCTAGAAAACCTAATTGCCGAAAGCCGTAAGGACTAACTGTCTTCCTCCTGCTCTATTTCTGTGCTCACAAAGATAAATACCCTGCCAAATTCCAAGATTTAACTTGCCGTTTGTGATTGGTATTTGAACTGATGTCCCCATTAAGGCAGCTTTTATATGTGCTGGCATATCGTCTGAACCCTCAAAGGTATGCTTGTAATATTTTTGATTTTCAGGAACCATATTATTCATATGACTCTCAAAATCCAATCTAACCGTTGGGTCGGCATTTTCGTTTATCGTTAAGCTAGCTGACGTATGCTTTATAAACACCTGTAACTGTCCAGTTTTAATTTGGCTAATTTCAGGGATGGCATTCAATACTTCAGACGTAATTATATGAAAACCTCTAGGAAATGCTTGTAGTTTGATTTCATTTTGAAAGAATTGCATTATGTATTGTCTTATATGTTATTTGAAATTGAATTCGTTTAATTTATCAAATAAAAATTTCTAATTATATAATTGTAATGGAAATCTAAATTTTGTGAATAGCGAACAACTTATGTGATTCCGTTTTACCATCCAGTAATTCACTACCTAATGAAACTGCTTCATACTTTTTTTTCAAATTTAGCTTAGCTAAGAAGTCTTCAGAAATCAATAAGGATTCATTATATTCATTGCATTGCTCTTGTATTCGTGAGGTTGTGTTAATGACATCGCCATGATAAGCCAACTCCTTCTTTATGGTACCAACTTCCGCAATTATTATTTTCCCCGAATGGATTCCAGCCTTAAATTCTGGGACGACACCATATTTCTTCATGTAATATTTTGAATGCTTTTTTAGCTTATGATCATATTCAAAAAACAAGTTTATACAATTGATATTTTTTCTTGTTTTTCTCTTCAAGTTCCAGGTCAACACAGCCTCGTCTCCAACATATTGATAAATCTCCGCGCCATATTTACCGACAATTCTATTGAGATAGTAAAAACAATCTTGAATAAACTGACTATATTTTAGATGCCCTAAATCTTCGGCAATCGTTGTAGAAGATTTTAAATCCAAAAACATAAGTACACGTTCTACTTCCCTTGGCTTTCGGTAACGCCCCAAAAGCATATTAAAAATAACCCCTTTACCAAATTTATTATTCGCAATTCTAAAAAACGAAAATAATAAAGAGCATAACATAAAATAAGCCGTGACCATCCAAAATATTTTGTTGGATTTCCACCAAAGACTTTCGTTTGGAAAATCTACTTGGATATATACTTCTGCTAAGCTCGCAATAAAGGTTAAAGAAAATATTAAGAAAATTAAATAAAAAATGGATTTTATAAGAAGTACTACCCAGAGATATAATCTTTTGGACAAATATTTATCGAAAAAGAACTCTACAATGGTATAAACAATGGCTACCATTATACCAAGTATCACGCCAAAAACTAGATACTGGGAAGGTGTTACAATGTCAATTAGATTTTCGGTCTTAACCTGTTCTTGATTCCTTCCAAAATAACGTATAAATATAAATGCACAAAAAGCAAACGACCAAAACAGAATCGAATAGAATAAAAGTCGGAAAAATTGTTTTATTTCGAATTTCAAAATCGTGTAGCTTCTTATTTATTCTTTTATTTCATCAATAGCCAACTTAAATTCTGCCCAATTGATAAGTTCATCACCATCTTTATCGTAACCTTCTATAAGTTTTCTAGAAATCAAACCACGGACAAAACCACTAATTTCAGCTTGTTTCAGCAGTTTCGCTATTTCATCTTTACTTAACTTCCCATCGCCATCTTTATCAAAAAAAGCAAAAGCTTCTTCTGGTGTTTCAAAATGATTGGTAATTAAAATTTGGATTTTATTGAGTATGGTTTCTTTTGTTAGCATTATATGTTGAATTTATATTTTAAGATATGAAAAAATAATCAATATCGATATTACAATTAGGTCTTCTGCTTTTTCTTTTTAGCCGCTGGAAACAACACATTATTTAATATTAAGCGGTAACCAGGCGATGTTGGGTGCAAATCCAATTCAGTTTTTGGGTCTCCCACCCTATGTGTATAATCTTCGGGATCATGACCTCCATAAAATGTAAAAAATCCTTTTCCTTTTATGCCGTGAATGTATTTTGCTTCACCATTAGTTCTGTTTTCTCCCATTACGAGTACATTGGATTTTATTTCGTCCCTGGTAAATGATGTCGTTTGTCCCATAAAACCTTTTACCAATGCGGTATGATTTTGAGTTAGCATCGTTGGAATTGGATCCCATTTTGCCGAATATTCCATTAATGAAAAATAATCAGTTGTCTTCGGAATTCGTCGCTTTTGGGTCATATCTATAGACGAAAACTCATACACATTTGGGCTACGTTCCAAAATATAATCCTTAAAAGCAAAAGTATTGGCGTAGTCTATTTTATTCTGATAGCCTGGATCGCTTCCGTCTCCATCAAACATCGGTTCGCAAATATCCACCCCTTTGGCAGACAGCGCAATATCAAAACTATCGGTTGCTGAACACATGGCAAACATAAATCCACCACCAACAACATAGTCTCTAATTTTAAGTGCCACAGCTAATTTCTCCTCAGAAACTTTATCATAACCCAATCGTTTTGCCAATGCCTCCGCATTTTTCTTTTCTTCAATATACCAAGCTGCAGAACGGTAGGCTCTATAGAACTTACCGTATTGGCCGGTAAAATCTTCGTGATGTAAGTGTAACCAATCGTAAAGTAATAATTCATCTTTCAATACTTCTTCATCGTAAATGGTTTCATACGGAATCTCGGCATAGGTAAGCACCATAGTCACGGCATCGTCCCAAGGTTGTTTTCCATATGGTGTATAAACGGCAATTTTTGGCGCTTTTTCTAAAACCACTGCTTCCTGATTTAAAGAAGGACTGGCAATATCTTCCAGTATTTGAGCGGCCTTTGTATCTGAAATAATTTCAAAAGACACACCACGGATTTGGCATTCACGTTGAATAATTTCGGCATCTGGTAACAAAAACGAACCTCCTCTATAATTGAGCAACCACTTTACTTTCAGTTCTCGTTCTAAGGTCCAGTATGTAACTCCGTAAGCTTTCAAATGATTTTTTTGTGTTTCAGCATCCATTGGAATAAGAATATAAGATGCGTAAACATTGGCACTTAAGAAGAGTGTAAATAATAAGAGGGCAATTTTTTTCAATTTCATTTATTTAAAACGAAATATAAGTAATTTTTAGTCTTTCGAGGCTGAATTTAATATTCTTTTAAGACCTAGAGAACTTTAATCAACTGATTGATAAACCAAGGTAAAAACGATTGTAACTTGATTTAAATTGAACTTCTATAATGCATTTCGAAAGATAAAATTCAAACATCAACAACGCTCTCAAATTAAGTGAAGTAGTTTATTTGAATTAAACTACGAACGGATAAAAATGTTAGTTCGAAAATTTTAAAAGCGTATTATAATGAGGAATGCTCTTTTTTAAGAGTGGATATAGATGCTCTGGAAATGGCTCTGCTTTTGCCCTATACTTCATAAAACCACTAGATTTATGGACATTATCATACCAATACTTCGCCCAAATACCATCTTCTTTCCGCTGTTGTGGTTGCCATGACAACATGTTTTTATCGAATGGTATTCCTACAAATTCACACAATTTACCAAGGGTTCGTTCTGGATGTAACAACACGTTTTTACTGTCTAAAACCGTGAATGGAATGTTATTCGTCTTGAAATAATTGACTAATTCAACGTGAAGTGCATAACCTACATCGTGTAGCGAAGGATTTTTAATTACCTTATCAAATGAAGGCAACATCTCTTCAGGATCTCTAGTTAGAATAATATTGATGGTGGTTTTCATAAAATCACGCTTTAGACCCAACAAATGATGCGTCATATGTTTGAAAAACAATACCGGCTTTTCAGTATTGTTTAGCATCATGTCCACCACTTTTTCTCCATCATTTTCCATGGTATCCAAAATAGCTTCAGATCCTGGATGGTATTTGTGGGCTTCCGAATGGTTTTTCAAATAATAGGCATATAAAGGTTCATCAAAAACTTTGGTGTCTGTCCTTTGAGCGAAAGCATACATCAATGCTGTAGAAATATTCCGTAGACCAGACCATAAACATATCCGTTTTATGTTATCCATTATTTACCGTATTTTCTATTAATGCTTCATAAAGTCCATTAAGTTTCCGTGTTGTATTTCCATATTTACCTTCACCAATTGTTCTACCATCGATTTTGGTGACAGGCGTTAAACCTCCAAATGTCCCTGTTACAAAAGCTTCATCTGCACTATACACATCAAATAGGGAAAAGTCTTTTTCAAAACACGGAATCTTATTCGTATTACAAACTTCTATGACTTTGGCTCTGGTAATGCCATTCATGCAATATTTACTTGTAGAAGTCCAAACCTCACCTTTATTTACGATAAAAAAATTAGTAGCATTACAAGTGGAAACAAAGCCATGAATATCCAACATTAAGGCTTCATCCGCACCAGCTTGAATGGCCTGAATTAAGGCTTGAACCTCATGAAGTTTGCTATGGCAGTTTAATCTTGGATCTAAATAATCTGGAGATCCTCTTCTAATGGTACTTGTAAAAAGGGTAATTCCTTTTTCTTTGGAGTCCGTTGAAGCGGTTTTAAATTCAGGAATAATAACCACATTAGGTCCGGAAATGGTTAATCTTGGATCCTGGGAAGGTGTTTTTTTAATGCCACGCGTTATCATGATCCTCACATGAACTCCGTCGCTCATATTATTAGCTTTGAGCGTATTCCAAACTTTGGTCTTTAATTCTTCCTTAGTAAATGGTAAATGCATTCCAACAGTTGCCGCGGCACTCCACAATCGATTAAAGTGGTCCTCCAAAAACACTAATACACCATGATGCAAGCGCATGGCTTCCCAAATACCATCACCCACTAAATATCCACTATCAAAAACGGAGATTTTGGCTTCGTTCCGTGGAAATAATTGGTCGTTAATTGAAATAAGAATATCGTTATTTCTTGAATCTTCTAGAGCATTGTGCGTACCGTGAACCATTTTTGTGAAATTTAATAAAAGACATAAGACCGCTTCGCTTTTAAAACAATGAACCAAGACCTTATTCTTACTGACTGACCAGCATATTTGCAATAAAATACAGAGATTTATGAATCTCAACTATATGCAGTCAGGCCTTTAATCTTAAAGTAGAAAGATACTTAAAAATATAATGTTTTGAAATCAATAAGACAATTAGTCTAATGCGGTCTCACTTCCAGAAAGTAAACTGGCAATGACTTTGGTGCCTTCAAATTGTTCTAAAATAATTTTAATAAAAACGGTTATTGGAATTGCCATAATCAAGCCTGGAATTCCCCAAAGAAAACCCCAAAACATGAGCATTACCAATACTGCAATGACATTGATTGAAAATGATTTCCCCATGAAAATAGGCTCTAAAATAGCTCCAAATGTGACTTGAACCATTGAGATTGCAAAAATGAAAAAGAACAACGTACTCGTTGGGTCTAATTCAACAAAAGCAAAAATCGATAATAGTATAACTGAAATAAAGGAACCAACCATTTGAACAAAGTTGATGGCGAAGGCAAATAAGCCCCAAAAAATAGGGAAGCTTACGTCAAAGAATACGCACATAAGTCCTGTAAAAATTCCTGTCAAAGCACTGACCAAAAACTTTACTTTTATAAACTTAATTAGGTCTTTTTCAATTTTCATAAAGGTTTTAACAGAGGTATGTTTTCTTTTCAATAAGGTATTGTTCATTAATTTCTGAACATTAATGGATTCTGCTAACCAAAGTACTACAAAGAAAACAGTCATTAACAAAGACGTTAAGAACGAATTTAAGAATCCAAGTGTTGACCCTAATTTATCTTTTTGAAAAAACTGTCCTAAAAAACCGTGTTCTTGCTCAAATTCAATCCCAAAGTTGTCCAGTAAATAGATTTTTAAATCTGATAATTTTAATTCCGCTTTAGATAAAAACTCCGTATTATTAGCCAATATTTGCTTACTGGATAACTGCACAAGCTCAATACCCAACTTAAGCCCTAAAGCCACCAATAGTAGAACAATAATAATACTTATGAATTTTGGCACTCTTCTACGTCCCAACCATCGCATTAATGGTAAGAACAATAAAGCGATAAACATTGAAAAGATCAATGGAATAAATATAAAAGACAAGATCTTTAGTAAATAAAATACTAAAGGAACTACAATAATTAACAACAAAACGTTTGTTGTACGTCTTTGGTCTAACATCAGGCAATTTGGTTTTTAACTAACTAAGCGTGCAAAGATAAGTTAAAAAACCATTTTCAATCACTTAAAAAGCTGTTAAAAAGGAACGCCATCATCCTCAGGTCCATCAAAGGCATCGGAAGGTGACGGGAAATTATCTGGTTTGAAGGTATTGTCGTTAGCAGCTGCATTCATTTTAGAGTGAAATTCGCCAAAAGGTGTATCAAAATCATCCAAATTATCGAACTTACCTAGGTGACCGATAAACTTCAGTCTAATGTTTTCCAAACCACCATTTCTGTGTTTGGCAACAATGAACTCTCCTTGCCCTTCGGTTGGCGAACGCTCTTCATCATCCCATTCGTCAATCTTGTAATATTCCGGTCTGTAGATAAAGGAAACGATATCGGCATCTTGCTCAATGGCACCAGATTCACGTAAATCTGACAATAAAGGACGTTTGCTTCCTCCTCTTGTTTCTACTGCTCGCGATAACTGTGACAAGGCAATTACAGGAAGATTCAATTCTTTTGCCAATGCTTTTAAGTTACGGGAGATCATGGAAATTTCCTGTTCACGATTACCGCCTTTCTGACTTCCTCCTGCGGTCATCAGCTGCAAATAATCTATCATTATCATTTTAATACCAAATTGCGATGCCAAACGACGCGCTTTTGCCCTTAAATCGAAAATGGACAATGAAGGTGTATCATCAATAAATAATGGTGCTTTTTCTAAAGTTTTTACTTTGACATTAAGCTGTTCCCATTCGTGTTTTTCAAGTTTCCCTGTTCTCAATTTTTCCGAAGACAGACCTGTTTCACTAGAAATTAAACGGGTGATCAACTGTACTGAAGACATTTCCAGAGAAAAGAAAGCCACAGGAATATTACTATTTACAGCCACATTACGAGCCATGGTTAAAGTAAATGCCGTTTTACCCATACCTGGACGTGCTGCGATAATCACTAAATCAGACGGTTGCCAACCAGAAGTCAGTTTGTCGAGTTTATCAAAACCTGAAGGGATGCCACTCATACCCTCTTTGTTTGAAATTTCCTCAATTTTCTTTTTCGCTTGAATTACCAAACTCTGGGCAGATTCCGTAGATTTCTTAACGTTACCTTGGGTAACTTCATATAATTTGGCTTCAGCCGTATCTAAAAGATCGAAAACATCCCTTGTTTCGTCATATGCTTCTTCAATAATTTCGTTTGAAATTTTGATCAAACTCCGCTGAATATATTTCTGAAGAATAATACGCGCATGAAACTCAATATGAGCCGAAGAAGAGACACGTTGGGTTAAGGAAATGAGATAAAAATCACCTCCAACCATATCCAGTTTTTCATCCTTCTTTAATTGGCTCGAAACGGTTAATAAGTCAACCGGTTCACTGTTTTCAAATAATTTGAAAATGGCTTCAAAGATGTTTTTGTGGGCTTCTTTATAGAAAGCATCTGCACTTAAGATGTCAATAACTTCATCAACACCTTTTTTATCGATCATCATTGCCCCAAGTACAACTTCCTCTAAATCAATTGCTTGAGGTGGTATTTTTCCTTTTTCTAAGTTGATAATAGTACTTTTATCAACTTTGTAGCCTTGTACTGGGTTTGGTTGTTTCATAGTTTACAAAAGTAGTTAAATAGAATCGATGAAATGCGTCAGACTGTTTTACAATCTTAACAGGTCTTCAACAATTTAACTGTTAATAACTCTGATTTATTGTTAATAGCGCCAAAAAAAACCGAAGTATAAACTTCAGTTTTTTATAGTTCCGTATGTTCAGTGGATTTAGTCTTTATAGACTCCCATATTATCGTATTTTTCCATACGCTGTTTCACTAAATCTTTTGGTGATAAGTTTTTAAGCTCTTCAAAAGCCTTGACAATGGCATCACTCACAGCTGAAAACGTTTTATCCCTATCTGTATGTGCGCCACCAAGTGGTTCTTTGATAATTGAATCGACGAGCTTCATCCGCTTCATGTCCTTTGCTGTTAGTTTCAGGGCTTCAGCAGCTTGTTCCTTATATTCCCAGCTTCGCCATAAAATAGAAGAACAGGATTCAGGAGAAATAACGGAATACCATGTATTCTCTAACATCATAACGCGGTCACCAACGCCAATACCCAACGCTCCACCTGAAGCGCCTTCTCCAATAATAATAGTAATGATTGGTACTTTTAGACGCGCCATTTCCAAAATATTTCTGGCGATGGCCTCGCCTTGGCCACGTTCCTCAGCTTCTAAACCAGGATAGGCACCAGGCGTATCAATTAAAGTCACGACAGGAATTCCAAATTTCTCTGCAGATTTCATTAATCGTAAGGCTTTTCGATACCCTTCAGGATTGGACATTCCGAAATTACGATACTGTCTTGTTTTGGTATTATAGCCTTTTTGCTGACCAATAAACATATACGATTGGTCTCCAATTTTTCCTAAACCACCTATCATGGCTTTGTCATCCTTTACATTTCGATCACCATGCAATTCCAAAAACGTATCGCCACAAAGTGCTTTGATATGATCTAAAGTATATGGTCTATTTGGATGACGCGATAATTGAACACGTTGCCAAGCCGTAAGATTCTTATAGATATCCTTTTTAGTTGCTGCTAATTTTTTCTCAATCTGTTTACAGGTTTCAGTAACATCTACCTCACTTTCTTTTCCTATAATCTGACATTTATCGAGCTGATCTTCCAGCTCTTTTATGGGTAATTCAAACTCTAAGTATTCCATACAATTTGAAGTTAATTTATTGTTTTAGTTAGTTAGGCAAATATAAAAACTTTAATTGGTAATTTGGCGTGTTTTACTTTTTCTCCTTTTATAGTTTTTAAAAATGGCGTCCATCAATACCGTAACCAAAACTAAAATAGCACCTAAATAAAATTGTGGTGACATTTTTTCGGTTTCTGGAAAAAGCATTAGAGCGATTGCGATGCCATAAAGTGGTTCTAGATTATAACTTAAAATAACGGTAAACGGACTTATATAACGCATCACATCTACGGAACCGATAAAAGCATAGGCTGTGCAAATAGATGCTAATATGAATAAATACATCCAATCTGAATTGGAAAGTGCAAAGAATTCTGCATTAAATGTTTTACCTGACGCTAGAATAAATACAGTTAAAAACAATACGCCACTAACAAATTCGTAAAATGAAATTACCGTCGCATTATGTTTTTCTATAAAACGACCATTGATAACGGCAAACAGCGTTGAAAATAATGCTGATAATAAGCCTAAAACAATACCATTAATGTAACTTATTTCACTACTTGTGATTAAAACCACTCCCAACACCACTATGATACCAAAGATAATTTCGTAACCTAGAATACGACGTTTAAAAATGAAAGGTTCAATGAAAGAAGCAAAAAATGCACCTGAAGAAAACATGGCTAAAGCAATAGAAACATTGGCTTGGTTGATGGCTTCAAAAAAAGTGATCCAATGTAAGGCAATAATCACTCCTGCCGCAGAAAACTGCCAAAAGGTTCGTCTCGAAATTTTAATATTTAGCCGAATAATTTTGATGTAAATGAACATTAAAATACCGGCCATGGCCATTCGGTACCAAACCAATTCCAAAGCTCCTATAGTAATTAACTCACCTAGAATAGCAGTGAATCCGGCTATGACTACCAGAAAATGTAAATGTATATAATGCTTTAGTTTAGCGTTTGGCATTTTGTAGCAGATATACTGCTAAAATACCAAATATTACATTAGGAAACCATACCGCAACAACGGCAGGAAAATCGGACTGTTCTGCCATTACCCCAAAGACCTTATCAAAGAAAACGTAAATCATAGCAATAGAAATACCTAAAGCAAGATTCACGCCCATGCCTCCTCTTCTTTTAACTGAAGATACGGCAACGGCAATAATTGTTAAAATAAATATGGAAACCGGTAAACTCCATTTTTTTAATTTCACCACTTGATATCGTCCAATATTAGGAGAACCTCTTCTTTTTTCGGCTGCTATAAATTTCAATAGCTCACCATAAGATTTTGTCTCAGCAGCATACTGTACAGGCGTCAAATCTTCGATTTCGAAAGGTAAATCCAATAATTTTCGATTTTCTTTTTCCACCGTTTCTACACCATTTTCAAAAGAGCGTTTAAGATAAGTTGTGAGACTGTACATACTATCTTCCTCTACGTACCGAATATTGTCAGCAAAAATTTTGTACTTGAGTTCGTTGCCTTCAAAATGTTCGTACGTAAATTTATGACCCGTTTTGTTTCTTGGAATGAAATTACTAACATAGATGTAATCGTTATCATTTATTTGTTGATACACATCGCGTGTTTGCTGGATATCTTTATTCTTCTTTAAATATTTAAACTTGAATTCATTAAACCCTTGGCTAGCAATCGGCGCTAAGTACATTCCTAAAAACATGGCAAAACCTGCAACAATAGTGGCACCTATCATATAAGGTCTTAAAAATCTTGAAAATGACGTTCCAGAACTTAAAAATGCTACTATCTCTGTGTTATTCGCCAATTTGGATGTGAACCAAATCACAGATAAAAACAAAAATAAAGGAAATAAGAGGTTGGCAAAATAAACCGTAAAATTCATATAGTAAAAGCCCACTTCACCAAGTGAAGCATCATTTTCAATCATTCTACCTACCTTCTCTGCTAAATCTACAGTTATTCCAATGGGAACAAACAATAGTAGCATCATCAGAAAGGTAAATAAATACCGTTTTAATATGTACCAATCTAGGATTTTCAAGTTTGCTTATGGTTTATGGTTTATGGTTTATGGTTTATGGTTTATGGTTTATGGTTTATGGTTTATGGTTTATGGTTTATGGTTTAAAATTAAATTCCGGAATGAATTGTATCATGAATTCATGAATTATTCTGATTTTTTAATTATTCATTCTTCATTTAGTTTACTACAATCGGTTATCCATTTGCTTTACCATTTTTTCTTTCCAAGCTCTAAAATCACCAGCAATAATATGTTTTCTGGCTTCTCTTGTCAGCCATAGGTAAAAACCAAGGTTATGAATGGTTGCGATCTGCTTTCCCAATAATTCATTGACTGTAAATAAATGTCTTAAATAGGCTTTACTATACTCGGTATCTACAAAGGTTATGCCCATTTCATCCACAGGCGAAAAATCATTGGCCCATTTTAGATTCTTAATATTAATTGAGCCATGAGCGGTAAACAACATACCATTTCTCGCATTCCGAGTAGGCATCACACAATCGAACATATCTACACCTAACGCAATATTTTCTAATATATTGATTGGTGTTCCGACACCCATCAAATAGCGCGGTTTGTCTTCTGGCAGAATATTGCAAACCACATCTGTCATGGCATACATTTCCTCTGCTGGTTCACCAACGGAAAGACCTCCAATGGCATTCCCTTCTGCGCCTGCATTTGCGATATATTCTGCAGATTGTTCCCTTAAATCCTTATAGCAACTACCTTGAACAATGGGAAAAAATGTTTGTTCATAGTCGTACTTAAAAGGTGTCTTTTTTAGATGAGTTAAACAACGCTCTAACCAACGATGCGTCATGTGCATTGAACGTTTGGCATAATTATAATCGCATGGATACGGTGTACACTCATCGAAAGCCATGATAATATCTGCACCTATACTGCGTTGAACTTCCATGACATTTTCGGGCGTAAACACATGATAGCTTCCATCGATATGTGATTTAAACTTAACACCTTCTTCCTTAATTTTTCGGTTGGAAGACATCGAATACACTTGGTAGCCACCAGAATCGGTTAGAATATTCCTGTCCCAGTTCATGAATTTGTGCAAACCACCTGCTTGTTCTAAAATTGGAGTTTGTGGTCTTAAATATAAATGATATGTATTTCCAAGTATAATATCTGGATTAATATCATTTTTCAATTCCCGCTGATGCACACCTTTTACAGAAGCCACAGTACCAACTGGCATAAAAATCGGCGTTTCTATACTTCCATGATCTGTGGTAATAGTTCCTGCTCTTGCTTTGGTTTCTTTATCGTTTGCTACTCTATTAAATATCATTAAATCGTTGTCAGACGGCAAATATAATTAACTCTTTAAGATTCCTTCTTAAATTAAATTTAAAAAATAATAGGGCTCAATCTTTTCTCTATTGGTTATAAAGGATGCAGCCTAAACAAAATGGTTTTATGCAGTTGAATTTTTAAAGATTGTTAGCAAATCGCACATTTCGTTGATAAGTGAAGTATTTCATTTTTTTAAAGACCTGTGTAAAAAGTTACTTTTGTAGCCTCAACCAGAATTGTAAGAAACCAATTTTTACCTTTCCCGAGGAGAGGTAAAACTGAAACCTCGAAAGAAAACTTTCATGGATTTTTTTTTTACTAAATATAAGCAACACAACATGCCAAACATTAAAGAATTAGAAGATTTAACAACTCAAGTTCGTAGAGATATATTGCGAATGGTACACAAGGTCAACTCTGGTCATCCTGGAGGTTCATTAGGTTGTACAGAATTTTTTGTATCACTTTACCAAGAGCTCATGGAGCGCAAGGACAGTTTTGATATGAACGGCATAGGAGAAGATTTATTCTTTTTGTCAAACGGACATATTTCACCCGTATTTTATAGTGTGTTGGCACGATCTGGATATTTTCCTGTGGAAGAACTCAACACGTTTAGGTTAATTGATTCACGATTACAAGGTCATCCAACAACACATGAAGGTCTACCAGGTATAAGAATTGCTTCTGGTTCCTTAGGACAGGGAATGTCTGTTGCCATTGGCGCTGCCCAAGCTAAGAAATTGAATAATGATGACCATTTAATCTATAGTCTTCATGGCGATGGCGAATTACAAGAAGGACAGAATTGGGAAGCCATTATGTATGCTTCGGCTAAAAAAGTTGATAATTTGATTTCCACCGTAGATTTAAACCAACAACAGATTGATGGTTCTACAGACGATGTTCTACCAATGGGAAGTCTAAGGGCGAAATTTGAAGCTTTTGGTTGGACCGTTTTAGACATTGAAAAAGGTAATGATATAGAGGCAATTCTTAAAGGAATGAAAGAAGCAAAGTCGCTGACCGGAAAAGGAAAGCCTGTTTGTGTTTTGCTACATTCCATAATGGGTAATGGTGTGGATTTTATGATGCACACACATGCTTGGCATGGAAAAGCGCCAAATGACGAGCAATTAGCTATTGGATTAGATCAAAATGCTGAAACTTTAGGAGACTATTAATCCCATCCTAAATCCTTCCCCAAGGGAAGGACCTAAATGATGAAAAAAAACAACTAAAAATATAACCCTTTTAAAGCCCTTCCTCTGGAAGGGTTGGGTAGGCTTATGAAAACATACACATATACAGAAAAGAAAGATACTAGAAGTGGCTTTGGTGCAGGTTTAGCAGAATTAGGCCGCACAAACCCTAATGTGGTTGCCTTATGCGCAGACTTAATTGGGTCTTTAAAAATGAAAGAATTCATAGACGAAAATCCCGAGCGTTTTTTCCAAGTCGGTATCGCAGAGGCCAACATGATGGGCATTGCGGCTGGTTTAACTATTGGCGGAAAAATCCCGTTTACAGGAACCTTTGCTAATTTCTCTACAGGAAGGGTTTATGATCAAATTCGTCAATCTATTGCCTACTCTGGTAAGAATGTAAAAATATGTGCGTCGCACGCTGGTTTGACTTTAGGTGAGGATGGCGCGACACATCAAATTTTAGAAGATATCGGATTAATGAAAATGTTGCCAGGCATGGTGGTTATAAATCCTTGTGATTATAACCAGACCAAAGCAGCAACGATAGCTATTGCAGAACACGACGGCCCCGTTTATTTAAGATTTGGTCGTCCTTCTGTTCCAATTTTTACACCTTCAGATCAAAAATTTGAAATAGGAAAAGCCCTTAAATTTACGGAGGGTACTGACGTTACTATTATAGCAACAGGTCATTTAGTGTGGGAAGCTTTAGAAGCTTCAAAAGCCTTAAATGAAGCTGGTATTTCTGCTGAAGTGATAAACATTCATACCATAAAACCTTTAGATGATAACGCTATTTTAGAATCCGTTGCCAAAACAGGCTGTGTTGTTACAGCCGAGGAACACAATTATTTAGGAGGACTTGGAGAAAGTATAGCTAGGGTTTTAGCGAAACACCAACCAACTCCTCAAGAATTTGTGGCTACCAATGACACTTTTGGTGAATCAGGAACTCCAGCACAGCTGATGGATAAGTATGGCTTAAATAGTGAAGCGATTATTAAAGCTGTTAAAAAAGTACTGAAAAGAAAATAACTTCATTTTGGCAGCGTTTTTGTTATTAGGAATACTTAATCTTAAAAACGAACATTATGAAACATTTGAAAAAATCAGTTGCCCTAACTGTAATCTTAGCTTTTATTGGTTTTAACAGCACTGCACAAACCGAAAGTTTATTTGGATTGAAAGGCGGTTTAAATTACAGTGCAAATGGAGACTATATTGAGTCAACCAATGCTAACGCGAAAAATCCCGATCGCAATATTGGCTATCATGTTGGTGTATTTGGAAAAATAGGAAACAAACTTTACTTAAGACCTGAACTTATATATACAGCCACAAAAAGTGACTATAACAGCAATGAATTTTCGGTTAAGAAAATCGATGCTCCAGTATTAGTTGGTTTAAGGGTCATTGGACCTTTGAGTGTTTTTGCAGGACCTTCGTTTCAGTATATACTAGACACAGAATTTGACGGTATCAATATTGATAATGTTAAGGACGATTTTTCTGTAGGACTAAATTTTGGAGTCGGAGTTAATTTCAGAAAAATCGGAATCGACCTGAGGTATGAACGCGGTTTTAGTGACAATGAAGCCACTTTTGTCAATACTAATTTGGTAACCGTTAGTGAGAGTAGAATAGATACGAGACCAGATCAATTGATACTAAGTTTGTCGATAGGATTGTAATTTTTAACTATAAAAACAAGAAAGCCGCTCATTAATTGAGCGGCTTTCTTGTTTAAATTCTTAAATTAGTACTTAATTGCTTGGTAAATTATAATTGGTTTCAATGGTTTCATCTAAATAATCAGGCCCATCATTGTTAGAATCTGCAATGGTTACTGTTTTAAGTGTAATTATTCCTTCTGTTATATATCTACTTCTTTCATATTCATCGGTAGAGAGTGTCGGTTCCACTTCACCATTGTTAGTATCAATTATATAGGTGTTTGGAATCAATTCATCTATGGTCAATACAAGATCTCCATCATCATTATTGTCTATAAAATTAGGTATGCCATCTTCGTCAGTATCATCATCAAGAAGATCTAAGTTATTATTTAAATCTTCAACATAAGACGGAATTCCGTCATTATCGTGATCCATGGTTTCAAACTGTAATAATTCAAACTTAAAAATAAGGTTATCATAAGACGATCCAGTTGCTGACCCAGAAAAATACGCCAAACCAGATGGTATAAACATGACTCCTAAACCAGGATTCGAATAACTTATGCTTCCAGTATCTGGATCTATGCCATTAAATGTTCCTGCATTAAATGATGGCATAACCAATTGCCATGCTTTTATAACTGCATTTATGTTATTAAAATCAGTTTGCAAATAGAAATCCGCTGGTGTAATGGCAGAATCAAATACCTCTTCCACACCTCCTACTTCTGCACTTATTGAACTTCCTTCATACCTAACTCGGACAAAATCCGTAAACCTTGGCGAATCACCTTGACCTTGATTCAGAGTCAACACATAATACTCATAGTAAGTTTCCAAGTAAGTAACGTTACGTGTTTGTACTGCCTCGCTTAATATGGTATGGCCATCTGGTACGCTTTCCCCTTCTTCTAATTCCGTTATGATGATATCCGTGTATTTATGATCCGTTCCTGTCTCAAAAAAACTTGAATTGTAGTAATGTGAACTCAAATATGCTTGAATTTCAGCATTATCCTCTGCTTGCTGTTCTGTTCTATCCGCTTCAACAAATGGTGTCCCTCCACCTCCGTCATCATCATTATTACACGAAATAAATACTGCTGTAATAGCCAGCAAAACAAGACTAAACGTTAACGTTTTAATTTTCATAGAAATTCATTTTGTTCATCTGTTACCACCACAGTTAACAGATGAAATTCATTATTGCTAATTTTTAAGCCGCAAGATACAATAATATAATATTTTTGTACTATTCCTTTAACGGAGTTTTTAGTAAAAAAGATATGCGAATTGATAAATATTTATGGTGTGTGCGATATTACAAAACACGCAGTATTGCCACAAAAGCCTGTAAAAAAGGACAAGTAAAAGTTAATGGTGCTGCTGTAAAACCCTCAAGGGAAGTTTTTCCTACCGATAAAATTGAACTAAGAAAGGACCAAATCATCTACCAGCTGACCGTAAATGATTTACCTCCAAATCGTGTAGGTGCTAAATTGGTAGATATTTATAGAGTTGACACCACACCTAAATCGGCTTTTGAAGCTAAGGAACTTTTAAAATATAGTAAGGACTACTACAGAAAAAAAGGCACTGGAAGACCAACCAAAAAAGACCGACGTGATATTGATGATTTTTATGATGATGAAGAGTAAGTTTTGAGAAAGATAAAAGACCGCTTCGATTATAGAACCAAGAATCAAGATTAAAAAAGATTGCCGAGAGCATTATAGTCAAAATGAATTAATTTATAGAAATCAAACGTCCCTATTTTAAGAGTAATTAGTAACATGAATGAAATCAACAAGATCTATTGGGAAAATCGATACGCTAAAGACCAAACCGGTTGGAATATTGGTTACGTATCTACACCTCTTAAAAACTATATCGACCAATTAGAAGATAAGTCGTTAAAAATATTAATTCCTGGTGCAGGCAACAGTTATGAAGCCGAATACTTATGGAACAATGGATTTAAGCATGTTTACGTATTGGATGTTGCACAACAACCTTTGGATAATTTAAAATCGCGCATACCAGATTTTCCTGAAAAACAACTTTTAAATGTTGATTTTTTTGAACTTAGGGATACTTATGACCTCATTATTGAACAAACCTTCTTCTGTGCGCTAAACCCAAGTTTGCGTGAAAAATATGTAGAACAAATGCACCAATTGTTAAAACCTAAAGGGAAGCTTGTTGGCTTGTTCTTCAATTTTGAATTAACTGAAGATGGACCACCATTTGGAGGAAACCGTGCTGAATATCAATCACGTTTTGAATCTAAGTTCCACATAAAAGTTTTAGAACCTTCAATAAATTCCATAAAACAAAGACAAGGTAAAGAACTGTTTTTTATCTTTGAAAACGCATGATGTGTATTTAGAACTCATCTTAACGCGAAAAAAGGATCTTCTATAATTTTAACTAGTTTTTTAAACTATGGCATTAACAAAGAACACCATATTAAGTCATAAAGAAATTGAGCATAAAATAAAACGTATCGCTTATCAAATTTATGAGAGTAATGTTGATGAAACAGAACTTATAATTGCAGGTATTGAGAACAATGGCTATTTATTAGCGAAAAAAATAAAGTCGAATTTAGATAAAATCTCCAGTATAGAATCTACTTTGTGTAAAGTAACCATAAACAAATCTGAACCAACAACACCTATAAAAACGTCAATTGGTAAAGAAGATTACACTAATAAATCTATTGTATTGATTGACGATGTTCTAAATTCTGGCAGTACCTTAATTTATGGAATTAAGCATTTTCTTGATGTCCCACTTAAACAATTTAAAACGGCAGTTTTAGTCAATCGAAATCATAAAAAATATCCTGTAAAAGCAGATTTTAAAGGCATTTCACTTTCTACATCATTGTTTGAGCATGTGCACGTTAATTTATCCAAGCAACCTTATGAAGCTTATTTAGATTAAATGCGCCAAAAGTGCTTCTAAAATTTCTTGTTTTGTTTTGTGATCTGTATTTATTGTAAATTCCGATTGACTATAATATGGTGACCTTTCAAAGAGATGCTTACCAATAAATTCCAATAATTCAGTTTCAGAATTAATATGACTTATTAAAGGCCTTTTTGAACGTTCTAGAAATAACCGTTTGGCCAAAAGTGGAATGGAAAGTTTGAGGTAAAATGATTTCAAATTAGAAATAACCTTTAATAACTCCATATTGTTTCCGTAACAAGGTGTCCCTCCACCTAAGGCCAATACCACATTTTCTAAAGTACTAATAACTTCAGATAGATATTCGGTTTCTTTTTTTCTGAAATAGATTTCCCCTTTCTTTTTAAAAATTTCAGGAATGGAAGCATTTTCCTTATTGGAAATATAATCGTCTAAATCTAAAAAATCATAGTTAAGAACTGTAGCCAATTCCTTACCAATGGTTGATTTTCCAGATCCCATATATCCTATTAAAACTATAATCATAATGCTTATAAATTGATTTTTAAACCGATAGGTAAATAGACTACAAAAAAACGAAAAATTAAATAAAAAAAGTATTGTATTATTAATTAAACATTTTATATTTGCACCCTCGTTAAAGAGAAAACATTTTGACTAGTTAGCTCAGTTGGCAGAGCATCTCCCTTTTAAGGAGAGGGTCCTGGGTTCGAGCCCCAGACTGGTCACTAAAAAGGTTAAGCAAATTGCTTAACTTTTTTTTTATCTTTACCTCATTATTTTGCGCACGTGGCGGAATTGGTAGACGCGCCAGCTTGAGGGGTTGGTGGACATTAGTCCGTGGAAGTTCGAGTCTTCTCGTGCGCACTTTTTTTCTTCAAATCCATTAGATTATACCATATCCTCATTTTTTAAACAAAATAGTGCATTGCTACTTTTAATTACTAACTTAGGCTTATCAAAAAGTCATTTGATGTGTTAAAAGCATGTCCATTCAATTTGTTCTTTTTTTATATAATTTTTGTTAAATCCACGCATCTTATGCTTATAAATTGTATTTTTGTTTAATCATTATTTAAAAAAAATGAACAATATTAAGAATCAATTCAGTATTAAAGATCTTGAAAATCTTACAGGAATTAAAGCACACACTATAAGAATTTGGGAAAAACGATACAATCTACTAGAACCAAAACGTACGGAAACTAATATTAGATACTATGATTTAAAGAGTTTCCAAAAGCTTCTCAATGTTAGTTACCTTAATAACAACGGCTATAAAATTTCAAAGATTGCTAAAATGAAGGAAGCTGAAATCCCTCAATTAGTTAGAGAAATTGCGGCTGAAACCAATTTAGAAAGTCACGCTATCAATGCTTTTAAATTATCCATGTTAAACTTTGATCAAGCGCTGTTCTATAAAACCTACAGTTCCCTTCTCAAAGAAAAAGAGTTTAAAGCAATTTTCTATGACATATTTATTCCTTTGTTAACTGAAATTGGCCTGCTATGGCAAACAGACACTATAACTCCTGCGCACGAGCATTTTATTACAACACTTATTCGTCAGAAAATATTAATAAATACTGAAATAATTCAATCCAAACAAACTAACAAATCAACAAAAACCTTTGTGTTGTATTTACCGGATAACGAAATACACGAACTGGGTTTAATGTTCATTAACCATCAACTGGTCAGTAAAGGTTACCATTCCATTTTTTTAGGACAAAGTGTTCCTATTGAGAGTTTGGTGGAACTTCAAAATTACTATGATGAAATTATTTACCTTTCTTATTTTACCGTAAGACCACTCAAAGAAGATGTTTTAAACTATTTCAATGATTTTAGTAACTTGGTGATTAAAAAACCAAACACAAAATTTTGGGTTCTCGGACAAATACTCAACGACGTAGATATTAACCAATTACCTCAAAACATCAAAACCTTTAATTCCATTCAAAGCCTAATGGAAGCACTTTAAGTCTAATGCAGAAAACAATTTCCATAATAGGTTCAGGCTTCTCAGCATTATCGGCTTCGTGCTATTTAGCACAAGCGGGTTACAA
Source organism: Winogradskyella forsetii (assembly GCF_013394595.1). Taxonomy (GTDB): domain Bacteria; phylum Bacteroidota; class Bacteroidia; order Flavobacteriales; family Flavobacteriaceae; genus Winogradskyella; species Winogradskyella forsetii. The sequence goes on along the minus strand of NZ_CP053348.1, from coordinate 1,668,679 downwards.
GGTTTCTATTTTTGAAAAAAATCCTACTGTTGGCGGAAGAGCCAGACAACTTATTAAAGATGGTTTCACTTTTGACATGGGACCAAGTTGGTATTGGATGCCAGATATTTTTGAAAAATTCTTTAATGATTTTGGAAAAAAGGCGAGTGACTATTATCAGCTAGACAAATTAAATCCGGCTTATAAAATTTTTTTCTCAGACGATGTTATTACTATTGGTGATCACATGGATAAAATCTGTGAAGAGTTTGAACGCATAGAATCGGGAAGTTCTAAACCACTTCGCCAATTTATAGCAAAAGCACAAGATCATTATGACATCGCTATAAATAAGGTGGTTCTAAAACCTGGTCTTTCGCCTTTTGAATTAGTGACCATGGAAACCATTACCAGATTGGATCGTTTTTACAAAACTATAAGTTCTGAGGTTCGTAAAAATTTTAAAAACCCTAAACTTATTTCAACCTTGGAATTCCCTGTGCTCTTTTTGGGCGCCAAGCCAAATGAAACACCATCATTTTACAGTTTCATGAATTTTGCTGACTTTGGTTTAGGAACTTGGCATCCTAAAGGCGGCATGTACGAAATTGTTAAAGCCATGAAAAATTTAGCTGAAAGTCTAGGCGTTTCAATCTATCCTAATAGCAATGTTGAAAAAATAAATGTTGAAAATAAAACCGTTAAAAGTATTACCGTAAATGGTAAAATGATCCATTCGGATATTGTTATCAGTGGAGCGGATTATCATCATACAGAAACGCTTTTGGATAAGACTTACCGACAGTACAGTGAGAAATATTGGGAAAGCCGGACTTTTGCGCCCTCTTCCCTACTTTTTTATGTTGGTTTTGATCAAAAGTTAAAAAACGTTGAACATCACAATTTATTTTTTGATACTAATTTTGAAACGCATGCCGAAGACATATATGATCACCCTAAATGGCCTGAAAATCCACTTTTTTATGTTAACTTTCCTTCAGTAACAGATCAAAGTATGGCTCCTAAAGGTTGTGAGACTGGTTTTTTTCTTATACCAATCGCACCAGGATTGGAAGACACACCTGAATTACGTCAGCAATATTTCGATATTATTATAAATAGATTCGAAAATAAAACCGAGCAAAATGTCCGTGAACATATCCTGTTTAAAGAATCTTATTGTGTTAAGGATTTTGTTGAAGATTACAACTCTTACAAAGGAAATGCTTACGGCATGGCAAATACACTAATGCAAACAGCCTTTTTAAGACCTAAGTTAAAAAGCAAAAAAGTGAATCAACTTTATTTTACTGGGCAATTAACGGTTCCTGGACCCGGAGTTCCTCCAGCCTTAATCTCAGGAAAATTAGTTGCTGAACTGATTCAAAAAAATGAAATTTAATGGCTAAGCAATTATAAATATGAAATCAATTTTCGACAACGTATCCCGAGAATGTAGTAAGGCAGTTACCAATGCCTACAGCACCTCATTCTCTCTAGCTACCAAAATGCTATCCGACAGCATTAGACAAGATATTTACAATATTTATGGTTTTGTAAGATTTGCCGATGAGATCGTAGATACATTCCACGATTATGACAAAGAAAAGCTTTTCAAAAATTTTGAAGGCGACCTTGAAGCGGCTTTAGAGGATAAGATAAGTTTAAATCCCATATTGAATGCTTTTCAAGATACCTTTCATAAGTATGGGATCGATAAACATTTAGTAGATTCTTTTATGAACAGTATGCGTTTGGATCTTCATAAAACAGATTATCTTACTGAAGAAGAATATAAAGCCTACATTTATGGCTCTGCGGATGTGGTTGGGTTAATGTGCCTCAAGGTTTTTGTAAAAGGAGATAATGAGAAATATGAAGATTTAAAAGATTCTGCGATGAGTTTGGGCTCCGCTTTTCAGAAAGTAAATTTCTTGCGCGATTTAAAAGCAGACTTTGAAGACCTTAGCAGAACTTATTTTCCAAATACCGATTTGAATCAATTAGACGAGACTTCAAAAAAAGCCATTATAGATGATATTGAAGCCGATTTTGAAAAAGGATTACAAGGTATCAAACGCTTACCTATTGAAGCTAAATTTGGGGTTTTTATGGCTTATCGTTATTACAGCAAATTACTGGAAAAACTAAAAAAGACGCCTGCTCTACAAATCAAATCGACCAGAATCAGAGTTCCCAATTACAGAAAAATTGAGTTATTAACTCGCAGTTATGTGAAATATCAATTAAATTTACTTTAAAAACAAAACACTATTATGCAAACCATATTTTGGATATTGATTTTTTTTGGCACCTTCTTTATCATGGAATTTAATGCCTGGTTTACACATAAATATATAATGCATGGGTTTTTGTGGAGCTTACACAAAGACCATCATCATAAAGACCATGATAGTTGGTTTGAGCGAAATGATGCGTTCTTTATTTTTTATGCCGTAGTTAGTATGACCTGTTTTTATCTTTGGGGTTACGAAGATATTTGGTACACCTTACCTATTGGTCTTGGTATTTTGGCTTATGGCTTGGCTTATTTTGTGGTTCATGATATTTTTATACATCAACGTTTTAAATGGCTACGGAATATAGACAACAAATACGCAAGAGGATTAAGACGCGCACACAAAATTCATCATAAGCACTTAGGTAAAAACGAAGGCGAAAATTTTGGAATGTTGATTGTGCCTTTTAAGTATTTTAAATAGGAATGGTTTAAAACTGTGTTTCTATTTATTCCAAAAGCAAATTATCTAATTGCTGTCTGACCTTTAAACTGTTCCAATCTACTGCACCAGATTCGTCAACCACAATTTTACCTTTCTTATTTACAATAAAAGTTCTTGGGATAGAACCTGTTACTAATTCAGTAGGCGTTTTGGATATGGGATTAAAAACTTCAAAATTAAATCCTCTTTTAGTTTTAAATTTATCAACGGTTTCAAAGCCATCTTTGGTGACAAATAGAAATACAACTCTATCATTATAATCATTATACAATTCTTGAAGGCTCGGCATTTCGGCTATGCAAGGAGGACACCAAGTTGCCCAAAAATTAATGAATACTACTTTTCCCTTTGTATCTTCAAATTCTAAAGTTGTATCATCCCTATCCGATTTTAATTTCCAATCTGCATAATCCACAGATTTTCTATCTTCTAAATCGATTAGCGATGATTGATTAACAAGGCTCAAGGCTTTATGCAACCCTATTTGAATAGTCCGTCTCGTTTGTGGAAAAATCAATACCACTACCAATGCAATACCAATGATAGTGGAAATTCTCATGCTATTCTTATTCGTTTTGCCCATTGATCCATATATTAAAGAAGCGCAACACCAAAATTAGTATTACGCTTCAAATCTAACAAATATAAACTCCTATTAATTTCTTGTTACCGAACCCGAAATTGTTGCAACTGGTCCCGTTCCCATGGAAATCGCGCTATGTACCATTGCATTTCCAGGAACTTCATGCGCCAATGGCTTTAATGTAAAGGGCATTGGACTATTGTCTGGACTTGGTTCCACTGAAATCACAATAGTCGCACCTCTTAAATCGGTTGGAAAAGTCATTCCTGCCGGCGCATTTTGCAAATAATCTTCTCCAGGATATCCAGGCCCACTTCCTGCATCACCTTTAAACATTGAAGTTGTAGCATTCTCGTCTGCGGACGCTGGATCAATAAATGTTCCCGTACTGATTGGAGTTCCATTCAACACTGCCCATCCTTCATATTTCCAGCCATCAGTTAAGGTTGGTAAATTCAACCCTGTCATTGGAGTTCCACTAGAATTGTCTAAAAACCAAACACCACTAGCCTCATTGGTATCATCTGTATCTGTAGGCGTTGCTAAAATATAAGTTCCACTTGAAGAACTAAAATTACCTACGATACCATTAGAATTTACTGTTGCCGAAGCTCCTGAAAAATCACCAGCTAAAATTTTTGTTGCTGCCGGAGCAGGATCAGTATCTACTGCTGGCTCAATCGATAGCACAAAAGTGGTTGCTTCATTTAATTGTGTGGTATTTACTGGAAAAGTTTTTGGAAAATCCACACTACTAAATGTCCCTGTTGATACAGGAGACCCATCTACAATAATCCATCCTTCATATACAAAATCATTCCCTAAAGCCTCTAAACCATCAAGATTAAGAATTAAATTTGAATTTGTAGGACTGTTATTGTCATCATCACTACTACATGAGGTGGCAAAAATTCCCAATGCCAAAACTGCTAAAATCATTTTTTTCATCATTGCTTTTAAATTTTAAAATTATATTTCAAAATTAGAGCATAGGTCTTTCATTAAATGTTAGCTAGCTAACATTAAGCCGATGATTTTAAGATTCTTATCTCTTTTCTGTTAAAATCCAAGTAATTTTCTTCTTTAAGTTCATTAAGAAGAATATTTATAGTTGGTCTTGAAGTGCCTATTAATGAAGCGATATCTTTTTGGGTAAACGGATGTTTTATAATTTGGTCTCCTGTTTTATCGCAGTTATAGCCATAATCATTACAAAGTTCATCTAAAAATTCAATGAGGCGGGTTTTGGTATCCTTAAATAATAGTAATTGTAATCTGCGCTCTAACTTTTTAAACTTAAATCCAATAAATTTATAAACCTTAAGACTAAAGGTTTGGTTATTCCGCATTAAATCGTGCATGGTTTCTACACTGATAGGACAGATGGAAGTTGAGTTATCTATGGATTGCGCAAACTCATCGCGCTTTTCGGCACCTAAAATAGCTTTTTCGCCAAATAATTCTCCTTTTGACAGGATGGCTTTTACTATTTCATTACCCTCTTCACTATAATAGCCAATTTTGACTTTGCCTTTTTCTATTAAATAAACTTTATTAGCGGAGTCTGCTTCAAAGTAGATATAATCTTTCTTTTTGTAAGCACAAAAGTCGTGCTCTTCTTTATAAGCCTTAAACTTATGCGGACAAAGTACCTGAAAAAGGTTGACGTCGTCAAAGAACCACAGTGACTGCATTGGGAAGTATTTTTGTTAAATCTAGACGTCAGTCGTAGCAAATTTGTAAAACTTACAGAGATAATAACATAAAAAAGCCCCTGATTTCTCAAGGGCTCATTTTATAAATTAAAAATGTGTTATGCTTTATTTTGTTTCTTAATTAAATTTAAAGCAGAACCTTCATTATACCAATCAATTTGTGCTTGGTTATAGGTATGGTTCAATGCAATGGTATCTTTGCTACCATCTGCATGCACTACTTCAACATGTAATGGTTTATCTGGAGCAAATTCATTTAAATCCGTAAAGTTGAAGGTATCATCTTCTTGAATCAAATCATAATCGGCCTCATTATCAAAGGTTAAACCCAACATTCCTTGTTTTTTAAGGTTGGTTTCGTGAATACGCGCAAAAGACTTTACAATCACGGCCACAACACCTAAATGTCTTGGTTCCATAGCAGCATGCTCTCTTGAAGATCCTTCACCATAATTATGGTCACCCACTACAATAGATGGTATGCCTTCAGCTTTATAAGCTCTCGCCGTATCTGGTACGCCTCCAAACTCACCTGTCAATTGATTTTTAACAAAATTGGTCTTCTTACCAAACGCATTAACAGCACCAATTAAACAGTTATTTGAAATATTATCTAAATGCCCTCTGAAACGTAACCAAGGTCCGGCCATTGAAATATGGTCTGTTGTACATTTTCCAAAAGCTTTGATTAACAACTTTGCGCCTTTAATTTCGTTTCCGATAGGTTCAAAAGGTGTCAATAATTGTAACCGTTCAGAATCAGGACTAACCGTGACTTCTAAACCACTACCATCAGCAACTGGTGCTAAATAACCATTGTCCTTAACCTCAAAACCTTTTGGAGGCAATTCCCATCCTGTTGGTTCCTCGAACATCACTTCTTCGCCATTTTCATTTATGAGCTTATCCGTTAATGGATTAAAATCCAAACGTCCTGCTACTGCAATGGCAGCTGTCAATTCTGGAGATGCTACAAAAGCATGCGTATTTGGATTTCCATCGGCACGCTTAGCAAAGTTTCTATTAAAAGAATGTACAATACTATTCTTAGGTGCATTTTTAGGATCGCTATATCTTGCCCATTGACCAATACAAGGGCCACAGGCATTGGTGAATATTTTAGCATCCAATTTTTCAAAAATCCCTAAAATACCATCTCTATCTGCTGTGTAGCGTACTTGTTCGGAACCAGGATTGATACCCAATTCAGACTTCATCTTAAGACCTTTGTCCAAAGCTTGTTGTGCAATCGAAGATGCTCTTGATAAATCTTCATAAGACGAATTGGTACAAGAACCGATTAATCCCCATTCTACCTGAATAGGCCAATCGTTAGCCTTAGCTTTCTCTGTCATTGCAGCACCAACTTCCGTTGATAAATCTGGCGTAAAAGGCCCATTCAATAAAGGTCCTAATTCAGACAGGTTAATTTCAATAACTTGATCGAAATATTGCTCAGGGTTGGCATAAACTTCTTCGTCTGCAGTTAAATATTCTCTTATATGGTTAGCTGCTTCCGCAACATCCGCTCTATCTGTAGCTTTTAAGTAACGCTCCATGGAATCGTCATAACCAAAAGTAGACGTGGTGGCACCAATTTCGGCACCCATATTACAAATGGTTCCTTTTCCTGTACAGGACATAGACCTCGCTCCAGGACCAAAATATTCTACAATAGCACCAGTTCCTCCTTTAACAGTAAGAATTTCGGCAACTTTTAAAATGACGTCTTTTGGTGCAGTCCAACCGGAAAGTTTCCCTGTTAATTTCACACCGATCAATTTTGGGAATTTAAGTTCCCAAGCCATGCCTGCCATAACATCTACAGCATCAGCTCCACCTACTCCAATGGCCACCATTCCTAGTCCACCAGCATTAACGGTATGTGAATCCGTACCGATCATCATTCCTCCTGGAAACGCATAATTTTCCAAAACCACTTGATGAATAATTCCCGCACCAGGTTTCCAGAATCCAATTCCGTACTTATTTGATACCGATTCTAAGAAATCAAACACCTCACTACTTGTGCTGTTAGCGTGCTTTAAATCTGTTGCTGCGCCATCTTTAGCTTGAATCAAGTGATCACAATGCACCGTTGTCGGAACAGCCACTTTTGGTTTCCCTGCTTGCATAAATTGCAATAATGCCATCTGAGCGGTTGCATCTTGGCAAGCCACACGGTCTGGTGCAAAATCTACATAATCCTTTCCTCTCGTAAAAGCTTTATTAGGTTTTCCGTCCCATAAATGAGCGTATAATATTTTTTCCGAAAGTGTTAATGGCTTACCTACAATTTCTCGAGCAGCATCTACGTGCTCTGTCATGTTAGCGTAAACCTTTTTTATCATATCAATGTCAAAAGCCATATAGAATATTTAAGGTTGATTATTATTTTTAAGCGACACAAATTTACGAATTATAAAGTGTATTTTAAAATATGTAATAAAATTGGATTTTCAATGCATATAAATCATAATTAAATACAAAACGTTATTATTTATTAGATTATTAACAGAAAATCGCAAGAATAAATACTAATTTAACAATTTATCTTATTTAGAATAAGTATGAATTTATCCCATACGACTATATTAAATTCTAATATCGCAAACATACAAGGTTGTAAATTCTATAGTTTTTATTGGAGAACATAAACTTCTCATAGCGGATTTTCATTTAAAATTTTTGAAACAAAAAAAGCTTCCCTTTTCAGAGAAGCTTACTAATTTTGGGTGGAAGACCGGGTTTACTTCGGCTACGCTCAGCATAAACTTCTCACCCTATGGTTTGTGCTAAGATTAATGATACAAAAAAAGCCCTTCATTTCTGAAAGGCTTACTAATTTTGGGTGGAAGACCGGGTTTACTTCGGCTACGCTCAGCATAAACTTCTCACCCTATGGTTTGTGCTAAGATTAATGATACAAAAAAAGCCCTTCATTTCTGAAAGGCTTACTAATTTTGGGTGGAAGACCGGGTTTACTTCGGCTACGCTCAGCATAAACTTGGATCATGCCTAAATGTTGTGTGTTAGGCAAAAATTGTTGTTAATCTAAAGAGGAAGAATTCTATGTTTTTGACACCTCTAAACTGTGCTCTAAAGGCTTTAATTTTGGCATTGAAAGCTTCAGCGGATGCATTAGTACTTCTATTAATAAAATAATTGAGTATCGATCTATAGTTTAGGGTAATTGTATTTGCAATAGTATTGAAAGCCCTAAATCCTGTAGCCTCTACATCTTTATACCAGTGGGCGAGTTTAGTATAAGCTGTTTGTATAGAAGTAGCGGTATTAAATATATTCCTAAGTCCTTGTACCAGATTATAAGCTTTTTTAATATCCGGATATTGTTCAAATAAGATTTTAGCTCTAAGGTATTGGTTTTGAGTCCAGTTGTTAGGCGCTTTATAGAGCAGGTACCTACTTCTGGCAAGGAGTTGCTTTCTGGAGTCTCCATTATTAAATGTTTCAGAGATAAACTCTTTTTCGATAGTTTTAGCCTGTTTAATTTGGTCATTTTCCATATCTATAGCTTCCCAACGATGTTTTATTCTGATATCTTGCAAAGCTTCTAAAGCTAGTTTTTGTACATGAAAACGGTCGGTAACCTGTATAGCTTTGGGAAAACACTTTTTAGCAATGAACTTCATAGAGTTGGCCATATCCAAGGTGATCTCTTTAACCTTATCTCTTTTTGATTTAGGAATTTTAAGGAGTTGTTCTATAATAGGCTCCACCTTAGTTCCTGCCATAATAGCTACTATAGCTCCTTTCTTGCCTTTAGCTTTTTTATTGGTGATAATGGTATAGAGTTCACCTTTGGAGAGAGCTGTTTCATCAATGGATAAATACTTGCCCATGTTCTCAGGAAAGACGAGCCACTCTTTAGCATGTTTCTTGGCTTTCCAGTCTTTAAACTCACTAAGATAATCTCGATACTGCCGCCCGAGCTTCTTACCATTAACGCCATAAAAACGACCAATGGTATGACAGTCATTAGCCTTAGTACTGACCAAGTACTTTTAAAAAAGCAGCAAACTCTACGGTCATACGAGTTCCCTGTGCTACTAGATTCCAATCTCTTTGTACAACTTCTTTGCTGGGTTTATCGAGCCAACGCCGACGCTTTATATGCAAGAATACTTTTTTACCGCGCAAAGGAAAATCTTGAACGGTCACTTGTTTATGAAAACCGTGGGCTATAAGGGTACGGCTCTTTTCTTCTTTAGGCGTATCTTTTTTCTCTTCAAAATACAGATGGACAGTATCTTGTTCTATACTATGTCTAGTGATGTCAAAATGTGAAACTAGTAATTCTGGTAATAGTAACTTGAGCAGGTCTAGGGATAAATTCAATGTACGATCTTTTTTTGGGCAAAGATCAAATTATTTATCCAACTCACACACAACTTTTGAGATTGATCCATAAACTTCTCACCCTATGGTTTGTGCTAAGATTAATGACACAAAAAAAGCCCTTCATTTCTGAAAGGCTTACTAATTTTGGGTGGAAGACCGGGTTCGAACCGGCGACTTTTGGTACCACAAACCAACGCTCTAACCAGCTGAGCTACAACCACCATTTTAAATTGGATTGCAAAGATATATTAATTCCTATTTTCTACAAACAGTTTTTGATATTATTTCGAGTGAAGTCATGAATACAATGTTACGAACCCTTTAAGTAATTAACTATCAAAATATTAAAAGCCAATCAGAGGAATTAAGTTGGAAACGCTATAGATTATTCTATTTGTATTTGTAAAATTTCGTCTTGAAAGGGATAATTTATAAAATGTAATTGTTAAAGACTAGTAATAGCAAAGTATTTGCTCGTCTCTAAATCCTAACCAATTAGACTTTAAAGCATCACCTTTGATAACGCTAAACATGACACGAATAAACATTTTGATACTAAGACTACCGATATCAATACTAAAAAAAATAACAGTCCACTTGAAAAGTAGCTATATTTGAATATCTTTACTATAGACGACCCAGAAGTATTGACTTAAGCGATATAACGTTACTTTTATGGCTTGAGTAACGTTATATGGGTGTTGTGCAACATAAAACTCATCTCATCTAACTAATGGAAAAATCCGACAATAGTAACATAAAATCAGAAATTTTAAAGGAGTATTGGCATATTGCTTCAGACATTTATAATAGAACAATAAACGCATTGAGCTATTATGATTTAGAAAATCCTTCTTCTTATACTAATTCTTCAAATAGTAGACCTTTCTTTGGTAATACTCTTTGGGATTTAGACTTCGTAACTGAAATATTTACTGATAGCTGGAATTACTATTATAAATTTTTCGTACTTGAAAGTATGAGAGATGATGTCATATTATTTTTTAAAAAATTACAAACAAGGGAACTAGAAAAAAGTGTATCAGCACCTCATGCAATTAATGTAATAGACATTCATTATGATTTATTAAACGGATTTGATTTAGATGCTGTTCAAAGCGAATTAGTATATCCTTGGGAAAAATTTAGAGATTTTCAGCCTAACATAGAGTGTAAATTTAAAGAAGCAGAAAACAGATTAGAAATTTTGGATAGTATTTATGAAGAGATATGGAAAGAACTTAATCTCAATAAATATTACAATTTTAGTGATTCCATTGAATATGATTTTAAAGGAACAATAAACGAAATGACAGATGATGAAAGTAATTATCTTGATTTTATAAAAACATGTTGGATGCACGTTAAGGCAAATACTGGCTCTAAAGTCCTAGGATTTATGTTTGTTCATGAGGAAACTCGATTTTTCACTCTTGATGACCGGAATTTTAAATTAAAGACCAATTGGACAGAAGAAAATCAATTGGCATTTAAGAAATATTTATCGAACAAAGGAATTAATGAATAAAATTACGTTGCACAACACCGTGTATAATTAATTGCTTTGTTCTTGCCTACTTGCGAATATTCCTGCGGAATATTCACGGGTTCGTAAATGTTTGCTAACTTAGTCGCTAAACCACGCAACTAACCATACACAATCACGTTGCCCACAATTATGACGAACACCATATTTCATAATCCAAAATTTGAATTTAAGGGAATTTTAATCCCTGAATTTGATATGGAATCTGGAAAACTAATTAGGTTATGCTTGCCGAATTTTGATTCTAAAGGAAATAGTTTAGTTCGGAGTTTCCGAAATGAATTAATGAATCACTTTGAGAAAAAAATCCCTAAAATAAAATTGTCAAAAGAATATTCAGAAAGTGGATTTCGGAAATTTATGAAATCACTTACTGTTGAGAATTATATAACGGAAAAACTAAATGTTGACGGAACAAAAGCGAAAATTATAGCTGAATATTTAGAATTAGATTCTAAAGAGAAATTGAATAATCTGACAATTGGAAAAAGTAAAGCGTTAGCTATAAAATGTGATTTTGAAAAATATGAAATTCTTCTGTTTGATTATTACGGAGTAAGTGCGAACGAAATTGATTATTTGGAACAAATTGTTAATGCAGAAATTGCAAAAGACAAATGCGGAATCACAATTGACCGACTTGAATTTAATCAGAACGATGAAATAAATAAAAATATTGAACGAATAAAAATAACTATGGGCAACACCGTGTATAATTAATTGCTTTGTTCTTGCCTACTTGCGAAAATTCCTGCGGAATTTTCACAGGTTCGTAAATGTTTGCTAACTTAGTTGCTTAACCACGCAACTAACCATACACAAACACGTTGTATGCCATGTGGTCAGAGAGTTACGAGCGGCATACAAAAGTTACGAAATCAAAAAAAACAAGTTCGGAATTTTAAGAAAAAATCTGATTTTAAAAAACAAAACGTCGGACTGAACTCTCGTACGTAAAAGAAAAAATAAACAGAAAACAGATAAAACAGGACTGTCAAGCAAAACGTAAAAAAAAGAAACCCAACAACGTCGAACTGACAAGCCGTTCGGAAAATGACGATAGAAAATTTTTGCGAAGCTGGTTTTCTAAACCCAAAAGTCCTGCAATTCTGAGAACAACGTCGGAATGACAAGCTGGACTTAAAAATCAGAGCGGAACAATAAACCAAAATAAAACACGGCATACAACATTGTGTATAGTTCATTGCTTGCCAAGTGCTTATCTGGAAAATTCCTTCGGAATTTTCTCAGGCTCGTCAAAGTTTGCTAAATTAGTAACTTAATCACGCAACAAACCATACACTGAGCGTTGTGTGTAATTTTAACACACATAAGAAACATCGATAGAACTAAAACTATAATTTATGGGAATATTTGAAGAACTCTTTGGATTAAATACAAAACCGAATACAATTAACAATTCAGATATTCAGTCACAGTTGATAAAAAATAATTGGCAGCTTATAAATTCAACTTACGAAAAAGCATATCAGATAAATTCTGAAATGAAATCCAGAACCACTGAAATTGGTAGATGGAAAAACGAAACCCTATATAAGTTTCTTGAAGAAGAATATAAAAGACATTATCCAGTATTTGTTCTTGAACCAATAAAAAATGACATTTCGAACCTATTCAAAAAAGTCCATAATCAAGAATTCGAAAGTCAAATGTCAATTACTGATAAAATCAGCTTATTCTCTGTCTACTATTACATATCTCAATATTTTAGAATATTAATTGAACCCAATCAAAACCTCCGTTCAGAAAGATACAGTGATTTTCCAGAGATGGAAATTGAAACGGATGACGAAAACATAAAGCTTAAGGATATTTTTAAAGAATTATGGGAAGAAATTATAAATGATAACAATGAGTCTTGGATTGATGTTGGAAGTGAGGAATTCTACCAAATCGAAGTTAAAATGTTAAGTGGTTTTCTTTCAAACCAATGGAATAAAGCCAAGGCAGAAAACAATTCAAATTTGAAAGCAATATTGTTTGAAATGTCGGATGTTGGAGAAAGATATTTATTAGACGAAAATAGAATTTTGGCAAAAGGAGAGACCGAATCGTTAATCGAAGAAAATAGATAAACTACACACAACACGGTGTATAATTAATTGCTTTGGCTAGTGCCGTCTGGAAAATTCCTTAAGAAATTTCACTGACAAGTATTTGTTTACTAAATTAGTTTCTTTCACGCGCAACTAATCATACACAAAACGTTGCCCACAATATAAAACCACGAATATGAACAAAATTTTTACTCTGATTTTTTGCCTAATTATAACTTTTGGATTTTCACAAACAAAAGAAATTCAAATCGAATTTATAGGGAATTGCGGACTTCATATGACTGATGGCATCACAAATTTCTACATTGATTTCCCATACAAATCGGGAGCTCACGGATATATGGAATTTAAAGAATCGGAATTAGATAGTATTAAAGAAAACTCTATTTTCATTTTTACACATAAACACTCTGACCATTACTCTAAAAAAAATCTAAAAAAAGTGATGAAAGACAAAGGTGGACAGACTTATGGTGTTTCAAACATTTCGGAATTAGAAAAATTGGGAGAATCCATAGAAAATTTTGAAATAAAGGCTAATAAAACTGACCATACGGTATTCGGTATTTCATTTCGTCACTACTCGTATTTGATAACTTGGCACAATAAAAAAATCTACTTATCAGGAGACACAACGGAACCTGAAACTATTGGTAAAATGGAAAAAATAGATTTAGCTTTTGTACCCTATTGGATTTTGAAAAACGCTAAAGAACAGAATATTACTATTGACGCAAAAATATTTGCAGTTTATCATCTATATTCCGAACAAATACCAAGTGCAAAAGAAAATTGGGATGAAGTTGAAAATATTCGCCCTATGGTTGAACAAGGAGAAAAAATAACGATTGAATTAGAAACTGAATAAAATACTGTGGGCAACAACGTATATAGCTCATAGCTTATTATTTGTTTAATCGAAGTAAAAGCGTATCTGGAAAGTCGCCAAATTTTTAAATTTGACGATTTCCAATAAAAAAAGATAAATAGTAAAATTTAAAAATCTGGCTTGTACTTAATCCTAAAATAATTTTCTAATTTGCTCGCTACGAGCCATATACACAACCGTTGTGTGCAATACAAAAAAAACATTGAGCGATAATTTAACAGCAACATTAAAACTAAACCCAAATGATTTATTAATAACTTTAAATTAAAAGTTATCTGAATGTAGCAACGCAGTATTTTTCGGAATTAATTCGCTCGAATTAACTACTGAATTGCCAAAAAGTTTGAGTTTAGAAGAAAATTCAATATTTACTCATACACCAATTGGAGAATTAACTGTTGAGGAAAGTAAAACAAACTTTAAGAACTGGATTTTAAAAAAGGGATTTGAGGATTTAATTTCTGCATTGACCGAACTTTTAATTAGTTTTTCGTTTATAATTGATTTGAACGAAAAAATTAAAACTAAAAGAAAAACAACTTTTGGAGAATTTAAGGAATTGATATTTGAACCGAATGATGCCAATTCTCAAAATAATTTTCCGAGACTTATAGAAAAAGTAAGCGAATCATTAAAAGAACCTCTAAAATTTATAGAAGAGGTAAAAACTATAAATAGAGTTAGACGATGTTTAGTCCATAGAAATGGAATAGTTCGTCCTTTAGATTTTAACGTTGAGAATGGACTTGAACTGAAATGGTGGTTTTATGAAGTGAACTTATTACAAAATGGAGAGAAAAAGAAGTTGGAGCGTTTTGACATAATAAATTCAGAGACAAAAATGGAAATGAACGAAATCCTTAAAAGAAAGGTTTATAAGGAAAATCAACGCATACTTTTTAGCTTTCAGGAATTTAATGAGTTAGTTTTATTTTGTCAGAAATTCGGATTTGACGTTTTAGAAAAATTCAAACTGAACGCATAAGTACTGCACACAACAACGTATATAGCTCATAGCTAGTTAATTGCTTAATCGAAGTTAAGGTATATTTGCTAGTCCGCCAAATTTTTTAATTTGGCTTATTGAGAAAAAAGATAATAAGAATAATTAAAAAATTCGACTCGTGCTCAATCCGAAAATAATTTCATAATTTGCACGCTACGAGCCATATACACGACCGTTGTGAGCAATATGAGAAAAACGCTATCGATACTAATTTTACTCTTGATTTTATCGTGTGATAAGTCAAAAAACAAAACGATTGACTACGGAGCGTTTGAAATAACTGTTCCGAGAAGTTGGTCGGAATATGAAATAAAAGGAATTGATAGTTATGTTAGCGGATTGATTACGGACAGAAACGATACGTTGATTTTTGATTTAGGAGCTTATTCGCCTGATTTGACCAGAAATCCGGAATTACTTGTTTTTGAAGAATCTGAATATGCGGAATTGACAACAGAACAGAAAGAAAAGCTAAAAGGAAAAAAACATCTAATCGTAGCGGACTTCACCTCTGCTGATTACGAGCCGAAAAATTACTTGAAATACGAATTTGAACTTGATAGCATCGACTGTTTTCAAGCGAAATTTATTCAACCAAAAATTAAAGGCTTTGGTGCAAGTGGAATTTATATCGATAGCTTAAAAGGTGGCGGAATGAACTCAAATAAAATACGATTAAGTTTTTATGGAAATGATTTAGCTGACTCAACTCAAGCCGACTTTTTTAAAGCTTTGAAAAATATTAGATTTAAAGAATATTGCGAATAAATACTGCTCACAACAACGTATATAGCTCATAGCTAATTAGTTGCTTAAACGAAGTTAAGGCATATTTGGAAAGTCGACAAATTTTTAAATTTGACGATTTCCCGTAAAAAAGATAAATAGTAAAATTTAAAAATCTGGCTTGTGCTTAATCCGAAAATAATTTTCTAATTTACACGCTACGAGCCATATACGTATTCCAAGGTCAAATCCTAATAAAAATGCAAGTATTTTTAAGCCGCAAACTGCTGTAATTCAACGTATGGAGTTCCTCTCTTAATTACGGAAAAAGCCCTTGACAAAATCTTGTTTCTTACGTTGTTCAATGCTACTAGTTTTGGCTTTCCTTCTGCTAATCTTCTTTGATAATACAACTTGAGTTCACTATCACATTGTATTGCACTGACACTGGCCATTGTCAATAGTGTCTTCATTTTTCTATCTCCTATATGATGGATTTTATTCCTTCGTTTTATACTGGTGCCTGAGCTATGCGAAAACGGTGCTACACCACAATAACTTGAGAACTGCCGCCAACCATCAAAACGCTGGAAGTTATTGGTATGATAGATAAGCTGACTAGCTAATATCAAACCTACTCCTTTTATCGTATTTAGAAGCTTGAAATTTTTATCAAGTCCTTCCTCACTTTGCATTAGTATTTTAATCCTATCCTCAAGAGCAGCAATCTGCTTGGTAAGGTAGGCTATGGTCTTTGTTGCTATCTTGCAGCAACTATCTGTAGATGGGCTTTTGAGCAGTGATTGTGCTTCTTTAAGAGTGCTCATCTTTCCTGTGCGATCTCTAACAAGCTGATCTCTTAAAGACAGTAATCTACCTATCTCTTGAATATCTTTTTCCTTAGGGGTACTCAAAACCAGTTCCTCCTTGTGCAACCAAGCATATCTAGCAATCATTTCGGAATCAAGCCTATCTGTTTTTCCTCTCACAATTCCCGCTGAGCGCTTAATGGCTAATGGACTTTCCTCTACATAATCCATATCGTTTTGTGATAAGTAGATACTTAAATTTGTAGAGTAATGACCGGTATTCTCAAAACACAGAAAGTAGCATTGCCCTTCCAGGTTCTTATTTAACCATTTTACCAAAGCTTTATATCCCTTGGAAGTGTTTGAAAACACTTGGTGGATCGATCTTTTGTACATATGAGCATCTATTGTTAATTTAGATACATCTATACCGACCACATCATCATATTTTTTCATATTTTTAAATGTTAATCCTATTTATTTAGGAATGATTAATAAATGTTGCTATGACTATTACCTTTAATAGGAAGTGATTCCTGGTATTCCAAATGGTCCTAAGCAACCTAAGAAAAGCAAGAGGACTGATACGTGTAAAGGAACTGCTATTCCAAAAACCGTTTTAGTTCTCCTCTTGTTTCTTAGTAAAGTTAAACAACTATAAATAACCAGCTGTAAAGTAAAGAAGACCGTTGGCAATAATATGATGAACAGAATGTACACAAGAATAATTATCTCATTCCTTTTGCTTTCCTTATTTGCTTGTCAAAAAAAATCTTTGATAGAAACTGAATTAGAAAGTTTAGCTATTAACTCAGAAGACTTTGTAAAAACAGACACAACATTTTTTGAAAATAATTCTATAGAAAAATTAAAGTTTATTAAATCAAATAATGAGCGTATTACAATTACATTTTATGAATCTGGAAAAAAGAAATCCATAATCCCAGTCAAAGATTCTCAAGTTCATGGAGAATGCATTACTTGGTTTGAAAACTCTACTATAAAATGGAAACGTTATTATGAAAAAGGTCACTCAATAAAACAAAGTATAAATTACGACGAAAATGGAAACAGAATAAAAATTGATGATTTTACTGACGGTAGTTTTACCGAATTCTTTCCTAATGACAAACCTAGATTAAAACGATCAGATAGTGTCTACATAGATTATTACTTAAATGGTCAAACGAAGACAAGTTTCATAAAACTTTCAGATAGTTTAACTAAAGTTGAATTTTTTAGTGAAAATGGTAAATCAAATTTTAAAGGAACATCTGACGTAAATTTAATTTTACACAAAAATGGTGTCCCTTTTAATGGTAAAATAGAAAGTGAGTTTTCAGATGGTGAAATTTCATTTACTCAAAATTTTATCGATGGTTTACCAGATGGTAAATCTCATAGTAAATATGGAAATCGGAATATAGAATTTGAAGTTGAATTTAAACTAGGCAAAGAGATTGGAATAAGGAAAAGATATTATTCAAATGGACAAATCGAATCAGTAAAGAATTTTTCCACTGGAGAATCGGAAAGATGGGACGAGAAAGGAAATACTAAAGATTAAAATACTATTGCCAACACCGTGTATAATTAATTGCTTGGTTCTTGCCTACTTGCGAAAATTCCTGCGGAATTTTCACGGGTTCGTAAATGTTTACTAACTTAGTTGCTTAACCACGCAACTAACCATACACAAACACGTTACCAGCAAGGCTAAAAAACAGACAACTTCGAACAATGACATACGACTTTTTTGCAAATAAGACTGATAAATTGGAAATCCTTGATTTTATATTTAAGGAAACTGACTTAAAGTTTTATGATTTAAGTTCACAATATGGATTGGAGATTTGCGAATACAAATCAGTAAGCGACATTGATTCAAAGTTTGACCTTGACAATGGAGATAAATTTGCTGTGACTTTTCAACTCTGGACTCCAAGACACAAAGGCAAACCAATATTTAGGAAAATCGCTCTTGACCCTAAACGCTGCAATGGACATACTTTTCGATATTCGACAGATGGTTGGGGATTGATTCAATTATATTTCGGTGGACTTAAAAACAGCGAGCTTAACCAATCTCACATCGGACACTTTAATGAGAAGGGAGCATTGAAAAACGAAAATATTACTACTTTTAATGGTAAGGTTGATTCTTGGGATTGGACTGAAATACAATCAACATCGAGAATGCTTAAAAATTATATACATAACAAACTGTCAATACGAAAGATTGAAAGTTTAGGAGTTTTAAAAGGAGCTGATTTACTGGAAAAAAGTGGAATTAAACTTAGATAGATATAAAAAAAGCCCAGCTGGTAACACAGGGTATACATCATGCGGGTTTCAGAGCAAATTGCAAGTTCATCGCTCGCTGGCAAGGGCAGTAACTGTGGATAATGATGTGAACACGAAAACCCGCACGCTGCATACCCTCAACGTTGTATGCCATGTGGTCAAAGAGTTACGAGCGGCATACAAAAGTTACGAAATCAAAAAAAACAAGTTCGGAATTTTAAGAAAAAATCTGATTTTTAAAAACAAAACGTCGGACTGGACTCTCATACGTAAAAGAAAAAATAAAAAAACTAAAATCGGACTATCAAGCAAAACGTAAAAAAAGAAACCCAACAACGTCGGACTGACAAGCCGTTCGGAAAATGACGATAGAAAATTTTTGCGAAGCTGGTTTTCTAAACCCAAAAGTCCTGTAATTCTGCGAACAACTTCGGAATGACAAGCTGGACTTAAAAATCAGAGCGGAACAACAAACCAAAATAAAACACGGCATACAACATTGTGTATAGTTCATTGCTTACCAGGTGCTTATCCGTAAAATTCCTTCGGAATTTTCTCAGGCTCGTAAAAGTTTGCTAAATTAGTAACTTAATCACGCAACAAACCATACACTGAGCGTTGTGTGCAATTTAAGAAACTAAATACCCAGAATAAGGTATTTCTATTATTAATATTTTCCCTACTTTTAACAAGCTATTAATCAATATCTTTCTAAATAATGAAAAAACTATCATTACTATTTATACTTTTCATCTTTTTCGGTTGCTCGTATGACGATTCTAATTCGAATGACAATCAACAAGAAGTTTTCGGAACAAAAGAAATCACAGTTGTTTTAGAATTACCTGAAAATTCAAATATCAATTCTGACGACCTTACAATTTCCACAATTTTCACAGAAGATGGTCAAGTAAATAATGGGACTGGTAATGTGGAAATATTTGATAATAATGCTATTGAATTAGTATATGCCACAAACAGTAGTGGTAATTTAATTTTAATGAGTTATTTTAATCCAGCCGATGGAAATGCAATAGAATTGAATTCTAAAACTACTGCACAAAGTTTAGCAATGTTACACCCTTGGACGATGAATCTCTCTGTTCAAGCTAGACAAGAAGCATTTCAAGAAATAGCACTTATGCCTGAATTTACTAACTACCATAATCAAGTTATTCAAGGTATTAATTCTGGAGAAATAAATCCATTGGCTTCTTCTACTATTTTGCAAGCTATAGATAGCTTTCAGAATACTTTATTAAATAGAGTAGAAATTGAAACCTTGCCACTTTTAATGGTCGCAGAAAACAGCACAGTAAACCTCACGAATAAAAAAAGCAGTATGGCATATAACCTTCAATTATTTGATGAAAACAATCAACCAATTGGAGAAGATTATATAGTAGATGGAATTAATAAAGAGATACTATCTTGGAGCAATGTTTTGAATATACTAGGAGGTAATTTTGATTTATTTCAACCTACTGATGTACAATTTCCAATTCCTAACGTAAATCAACAATATAATTTGAAAGCTGACAGATGGTCTGGAAAAGCTTTTTGGCAAAATGGAGCAAATTTAGCATCGTCAATAGTCGGCATTGTTTCTACGACCCTTGGAACAATTTTAAAGGGAGCAGATTGCGCTTTGCCTGTCGGAACTTTTTTTGCTAATGGTGCAATCGATATAGTACAAACTTTATCGAGCGGACAAATGACTGCATCTCAAGCCGCTAATCAATTAAACACGTTTTTACTATCAAGAACAAGTGAATTAAAAGAAATAACAGCGGAATGTTCTCAATACGCATTAACAGAGTTAGGAGGTTTTGGTAAGATTTTAGGAGCACTGTCTTTAATTGGTAATTTTGAGAATGGTGTTCTACTATTTTTCAACGTTGTAGACATTGCTCAATATGATTCTGAAATCCAATTTTGTTTTGAAAGAAACGAAAATGAAATTGTTGAGTGCGGAGAAATAGATTTATCGGGAAATTGGAGTCTAATCCCACAAAACAACGCTTGTATATCGAATATTGGTATTAAATTTAATAGTGACGGAACTATACAATTAGCGGCTTTAGACATGCCAAGTATTTATTCAACATATAATTACACATTAATTGATGGAGAGCTCAATATTAATATTCTTTCAAACTTTGATGCTGCAAATATTACAGCAAATTATGATTCAAATACTTCTGATTTTATTGGGACAATAGATTATACTAGTAGTCCATGCTCTGACTCTTCCAATTTGATAATAAGTAGAAATTAAAAAACTGCACACAACAACGTATATAATTTATTGCTAGTTCTAGCCTACTTACGAAAATCCTCGCGGATTTTCTATTCAGTTTTTATTTGCTAAATTAGGTGCTTAAACCACGCAACAAACCATATACAACAACGTTAGCAACAAGCTGAAAATCGAACTTTTGAACAAAGCGAAAAGAAATAAATTGATATTTTATCCAATCCTATTAATATTAGGATTTTTTCTGTTTTATAAATTTATGACATACGACAGAAATTATACTTGGTCGAAAGAATATCCTACAGAAGTTATTAATGCAGTTAAAAGCTCGGATTTTAAGTTTCTGAAAACGGAGGAAATAAATCCTGAAAATATTAATTTACCGAATGAAAAGTGGATTAAACTCAAAATTCAAAAAATATTGAGCAAAGTCAACTTAATGAGTTACGGAACTGAACACGGACAAGAAATCACCTTGAATTCAGCCAAAAGTGAGCAAAAATTAATTTGCAAAGGTTGGTGTTTAAGTGACCATTTAATCGGAATTGAAATTGAGCATCAGAATCTCGATTCAGAAGAATTAGCGGAATTAAAACAACGATTTGAAAGCCAATTTCCGAATTATAAAATCATTTGGAAAGAAATATAAACCGGATAAAAAGCCAGTTGCTAACACCGTGTATAATTAATTGCTTTGGCAAGTGTTTATCTGGAAAATTCCTTCGGAATTTTCTCTGGCAAGTTTTTGTTTACTAAATTAGTTGCTGAACCACGCAACTAATCATACACAAAACGTTGTGGTTAATTTAAGAAAATGACGATAGAACAATTAAAATCGAACATAAAATGGTGGGAATCCAAAAGATGGATTTATAATATTGCTGTTGGACTTTTCGGAATTTTTGGAATTTACGATGGACTTTCAAGAGGAGAATACTCTTGGACAATAGACGACACAATTGGAATTATTATTTGGGGAATTGGAGCAAATATTTTTTATTCATTAGGAATATTATTGGAATTATTTGACTGGTATTACCTAAAAAACAAAGTCGGAATTAAAAGGTTCAGAATGGTATTTTTCATAGTCGGAATTTTATTCAGTTGCTTATGGACTTTATGGTGTAGTTGGCTTTATTTTGCAAAACCACATTTATGGTAAAACAAATCAAGAAGTCTTAAATGAACGAAATCTATTTATCTAAATTAAATGAAGAACAAAATCGAGAGGTCATTGTCGAAGGAGATGACCATTCTGTTTGGGCTTATGTCTTGAAACATTCCGAGAAAAGTATCGGAATTGAATTTGACGGATTTATATGTTCTCGTGGAACTCTTGTTGAGTCAAGTAAAGAAATAAAAGATTATATCAATAATGCTATTTCTGCACCATTAATGAAAAGGTATTCGAATGAATTCTCAATCCAACGAGAAATTGAAAATAAGGACATAGAAATCGATTGGAACGGAAACGAAATAAGTATAAAACTAAACGGAATTGATTTTCTGATTATGGATTTAAAAAACCGAAAATCTTACTCAAAATCAACATCTGAAAATGGTCCTTATGGAATTCCTATAACTGAAAAAAACTAACCACAACACCGTATATATCTCATAGCTAATTAGTTGCCTGATCGAAGTTAAGGCATATTTGCAAATCCGCCAAATTTTTTAATTTGGCTTATTGAGAAAAGATAATAAGAAAAATTAAAAAATTCGCCTCGTGCTTTATCCGAAAATAATTTTCTAATTTGCACGCTACGAGCCATATACAAACACGTTGTGTGTCATACCAAAAAAACCGTAAAAACTGAATGAAATTAAAGAATATAAATTTGAATTTATCCTTTTTTGGAATATTAGTTCTAATGCTTTTTGTGTCTTGTAATAATGGAGATTATTTGCAAGAATTTGAAAATTACGATGAATTCAGCAAAGTTGAAAACCAAAGATTAACAGGTTGGTTTCCTGTCGAATTAATAAAATCTGACGCGCAGAATATAAAAAACATATCTTATTTAAGTACAAAATGTGTATTTGGAGTTTTTGAATACGAAAATGAGGAACTTTATAACTCAATCTTTGATAAAGAAAATCATATTGACAAAACCTACATTGGAATTTTCCACTCGCAAGTTGAATTAGTGGAAGATATCTTTCCTGAATGGTTTCCAAAAATAGAATACTGGAGGAATATAGACTCTGGAATAATACTTTTTGATAATTGTTATGCAGTAAAGGACTCGAATAAAAAGAAGATATATTATTTCCATCCAGAAGAAGAGAGTACTCGATTTAATGGAAAAATGTATCCTGGAATACGAAATACAATTAGATGAAAAAGTACGAACACACAACGTATATAATTTATTGCTAGTTCTAGCATACTTACGAATCCCGAAGTGTCGGGACTCGCGGATTTTCTATTCGGTTTTTATTTGCTAAGTTACGTGCTAAACCACGACGCAACGAACCATATACAAACACGTTGTACACATGCGAGACAAAAAGTCACATATTTTTTTCATTTGAACTATTTTCTGTATTTTTGGTACGTATTAAAATTATAAGAGCTAAAATGTCCCAAATAAATAAACTTGCAAAACTTCCACCACAAAGAGAAAAAGTAGAAACAATTGAAATTCTTCGTCAATTGAGTAAATCTTCAAATTCATTGGGTGAACTTAAAGGAATTGCTAAAACTATTCCAAATCAAGAAATGTTGGTTAATGCAGTCGTTTTACAAGAAGCTAAAGATAGTTCAGAAATAGAAAATATTATTACAACTCAAGATGAATTATATAGAGCATTAGCAACAAACACTAAACAACCGACTCAAGTTAAAGAAGTTATTAATTATAGAAGAGCTATTTTTTCTGGGTTTGAACTTATAAAAAAACAAGGTTTTTTAAAGTTAAAAGATGTTGAAACAATTCAAAAAACAATTATCGAAAATAATGCTGGAATTCGTTCAATGGCAGGAACTGTATTAAAAAACGATAAAACTGGAGAAATTGTCTATAAACCACCACAAGAAAAAAACGATATTTTAGATTTATTAGGTAATTTCTTGGAGCATTTTAATGTTAAACAGAACGATTTAAATCCACTAATTAACTTAGCTATTTTACACTATCAGTTCGAAAGCATTCATCCTTTTTATGATGGAAACGGAAGAGCAGGAAGAATTCTAAACATCCTATACCTAATTATAAACGATCTTCTAGATATTCCTATTCTATATTTAAGTTCATACATAAACGAAAACAAAGCAGATTATTATCGTTTACTCAATACCGTCAATAATAAAGATGAATGGTCTGAGTATATAATTTATATTTTAAAGGCAGTTGAAGTAACATCAACCAGAACTATTGAAAAAATAAATTCAATAAAAATATTATTAGATGAAACTATACTATTTGCGCAAGAAAAAGAACCAAAAATTTATAGGAAAGAATTAATCGAATTACTCTTTGAGCAACCCTATTCTAAAATAGAGTATGTTGTTGAAAAATTGAATGTAGAAAGGAAAGCAGCCTCTCGATATTTAAAAAAAATGGAAAAAATAGGTATATTACAATCTCAAAAAATAGGAAGAGAACGTGTGTATGTAAACACAAAATTAATTGAAATATTAAAAAAGCACTAAGTACAACACCTTATAAAATCAATTGCTTGTGCAAGCTTACTTACAAAAATTCTTGTGAGTTTTCTATTCAGTTTGTATTTGCTAAATTAGCGCCAAAGCAAGGCAACTAATCTTATACATCAACGTTGTGCTTCATGCCTGAAAAATGAGATAAAAGTTTATTATGGAAGTTAATATAGCATACTATCGTAAAAAAGACTGGCAAAAATTCTTAAAAATTATTGACGATAGGGATCGAATGCATGACTTTTGGGAAGATTGGCACAAATCATACTTAGAGGCAAAACGTAGTTTAACTTCCAACGGGATGATTGTCAATGATCATGTGGTCGATTTGGATAAGTTAAAAACATACTGTAAGACTAGAGGTCTAAAAATTGACGGAAAAGCCCGGTCACAATTCGTTTCTAACATAAAATGAACAAATTGCATTGGTTAGTGCCTATTTGGAAAATTCCTTCATAATTTTCTCTGGCAAGTATTTGTTTACTAATTTAGTTGCTGAACCAAGCAACAAAGCAACTACAAACAGGTTGGCTTTCATTGCGGAACGAATTCTAAACAGAATGAAAACGAAAGTAAGCAAGAGGAATACTTTGTGTTATTTAGCATTATTAGTTAGCATTATTCTTTTGATAAAAAGTATTAGTGAACTGGATTTTGAAAATTTAAGTAATGGTCCATTTTCTGGAATAATATCATATACTTTTTTCACCTTAGTCTTTATAAGATTAATTAAAGAACAAATTGAAAAACTGAATTCTCACTCAAATTCGAATTAAAAATCACGCCAGTCTTTTTAGCTTGTTAATGAAACCTGAATTGAAAATCCATTAGATGCGGAATTGACAAATTCAGTTATTGAACTTTTTAAAAAAGATAATATTTCGAATACCGAAATCTGGACTTACTATAAAAGGCAAGTTTTATATGGAACAAGTGCGCATTGTGGTGTTGTCTTTTTGGAAACGAAACAGCGAAGAGTATTTAATTCATTTAAAAAATGGAGTTCACGAATTGGAAATATGATGAAATTGCAAATTATTGACAAACAATATTGTATATAAAAATAGCGCAAGTCGTTGCTAACACAAAGACTTGGGCATTCTTGGAAAGTCGTCAAATTTTTAAATTTGACGATTTACCAAAAAAAATAAATAGTATCCCGAAGCGTCGGGATAAAAATTCGGCTCGTGCTCAATCTAAACGTTATCGCTAATTGGCACGCCACAAATCATATACAAAACCGTCCAGCAAGTACTTCGTATAAGAGTCAACTAAACCCAATTTCTCAATATGATAACATTTCTCTTTTTTCACTCAACAGAACTCCACAGTTGCATAGACGCTGTGATTAATTATTGAATATGCAAAACACAAGCAATGAACAAAAATTTTACAACCAAAGAAAGGAAAAAAATATTCGATAAAATCTTTAAAGAAAAAATCGTTCCTTTATTCAACGAACATGGCTTTAACTTACATACTAAAACTTCGAAAAGATTATTTAAAAATTTAGGGAATAAACTCTCTGTTTTCGTTTTTATTGAATATAAAAGTCGTTTTGAATCTTACGGTATTTCTATTGCATACTTTGACGAAGAAGTTGGAAATGTTTATGACGACAATTACTTAGCCTTGGTAAATGGTATGAATTTAAGCTTTAGTGGACAGAATTCGGAGGAACTCAACGTATCAGTTGATGATTGGATGATAAAACTAAAATTAACTGTCTTCCCATTTATTGAAAACCATTCTACGCATAAATCAATATTAGAATCTGATCAATTTTATATTTCTAAAACACGAGCTAGCAAAGTTTTAGAACGTTTAAAAGATAACCAATAAGACGCCTAAAATTAAAATAATTCATAACTGAGGCTTCAAACGAGAGTTTTTAAGTGTTCTGCTCATAAATAATTCTAGTAAAATTGATGTCCTTGATTTAATGACATAAATACAGTAATTTAGAGCATGTGCAATTTAACTTCGTGATATGAACAGACGTCCTTTTATAAAAAAATTATTTCAAACAACTGGCGGAATTTACCTAGCCTCACAGTCATCCCTCCTTTTTGGCAACAATTCAAATCGTAATGATGAAAAATTAGGAATAGCACTTGTTGGATTAGGAAGTTATTCTAAAGGACAATTAGCACCAGCTCTTTTAGAAACTAAACATTGTTATTTGGCTGGTATTGTAACCGGTACAAAAGAAAAAGAATCTATTTGGGCCGAAAAATACAATATCAAAAAAGAAAACATCTATAATTACGATGACATCATCCATAATGATGATATCGATATTATTTATGTGGTTTTACCAAATAGTATGCATGCCGAGTTTACTATAAGAGCCGCCAATGCAGGGAAACATGTTATATGCGAAAAACCAATGGCTACATCTGTTGAAGATTGTAAAAAAATGATTGCAGCCTGCAAAAAAGCTAATAAAATGCTTTCAATCGGCTATCGTTTACATTTTGATCCCTATCATGATAAAATCATGCGTATTGGACAAAACAAAGTTTATGGACCAATGGATGTGGAAGCCGAATTTTCATTCATGCTAAAAGACCCAAATAGCTGGCGTACTAAAAAAAGTTTAGCTGGTGGTGGCCCTTTGATGGATTTGGGCATTTATGCACTACAGGCATCGATTTATTCCTTTGGAGAACTACCAACGTCAGTATCGGCTACAAACACCACAAAAGACAGTGAATTCTTTAAGGATATTGAAGGCAGTCTTGATTGGGAATTGACATTCCCTTCAGGAAAGGCTAATTGTACAACCAGCTATGAAAAATCAATCACAGCAAGGCTAACCCACAATTTAGACAACGAAGGTCAAGTAAAACTGCAAAATGCATTCTACTATAACGGTATTAAAGGTACAACACCAGATGGTGACATCTCCTTTAAACCTGTAAATCAACAAGCGTTACAAATGGATGCTTTTGCTCTAAATATCTTGAAAAACACACCAACTTTGGTTCCTGGTGAAATGGGGCTGCGCGATAATTACCTCATTGAAAAAATATATGAATCTGCGGAAAATAATGGAAAAGTAATAGAGTTAAATGACGTCCCTAATATTTTAGATATTAGAAAGTAAATTTACAGGTGAAATTGATATTTTATAGAATAGTTATGTAATAATTTAGAAACTATTTGAGTTAAAAAATTGTTTTATTTTAATTCATAAATCAAGGGTTAGTGACCATCACTTTGAATTCTTCAAACATATCAATCCCAATCCGATTCTTCCAACTCAAACAACTCGTCAACTTTGATATTAAAAATTGATGCAATTTTAAAAACTAAAGCTGTAGATGGAACAAAACGCCCTTTCTAAATAGCATGAATAGTTGGACGTGTAACATTTACTTTTTCCGCTAATGCAGCTTGTGACAAATCATTTCTTGCCCGTTCTACTTTTATAAGGTTTTTCATTCTTTGAATTTTAGAATAGAGAAACTTACGAAAGCAATCGCAAGACAAGACAGCACAAACCAATAAGATGAAGTCCAATTTTACCTTGAAAAAAAAATTAAAATGAAAAAATGAATTGAGCAAGAAAATAACGGTTTTCAACAAGACATGTATTATCAATTACTAGCACTAGCCTACTTACACAAATCCATACGGATTTCTATTCGGTTTTTATTTGCTATTTTACGCACTCAATCACGCGACCAGTCATAAAAAGGTTAGCAAACATTTAAAATGAAGCACACCGAATTTAACGAAACCTACTTTAATGAGGCTGACAAAACTTTACGAAAACACGGATTTTGGAGGCAAAATAGTCATTACATAAAACAGAATGAGACCGAATTTTTTATAATTTATAAGAATACCAAAAGGAATTTATTTCTTGGGTTTACATTTGTTTTCTGTCACACATTTATGAAAAACCTTGACGGAGAATATCCAGACAAAATTATGATTCCGCAAATTTCACCATTTGTATTCAATCCAACTGAATTGCAATATTTAATTAAGAATAAAAAAGGCATAAATGATTACGAATATGATTATGAAAAAATAACTGGCATTACAGACCATAACACAATTCCACTTGAATTTGATAATTTAACCAAAGAACAAGCTCTGGAACATATTCGACCGATTTTGGATATAGCAATTGATGATGGTCTGAACTTCTTAAAAGCGCTTAAACCTGAATTCACATTATATCAGCTCAAAGAATTTGGCAAAGATTTATGGATAGAACAGCATTGGATTTCAGATATAGAAAAACATATCTCGGAAATAAATAATGATTTTATATAAGAAACGTTACGAACAAACAAAATTTTTACAAGAATAATGATTTGCACACTATATGCTCACCAATTAGGTTTTGATAAAATTGTTCAAATTTTAAAAAGCAACATTCCTAAAGGACAATTTAACTTTTCTGAACTTGATGGTTTCAACATTGTTGAAATCAAAACAAAAGGAAGTTTTTTCTCTTCAGATATAAAACTAAAAGTTTCTTACAGAGAAAGAATTCAACCTAGTTATCAAATTAGCGAAAAAGAAGATTGTCCTTTTAATGAGAATCTTAAAGGACTTTATGGCTTTGTCACTTCACTTCCTTCAAACAATGAAAAAATAAAAAGTTTGTTTTTACATAAGATTCAAACTTTAAATTCTGAATGCTCTATTTTTCAAGAGAAGGGAACTACAAAAAACCTAGGAGATATAATTTTTAAATTAGCAAATGCTTTCGATGCTATTATTTTTGCACAACCAAATACAGTCATCTCTAAATCGGAAAACCAACATTTTTTGGACAAAAACCTAGACTTAATTATCGACCCAAATGGAAATTGTGAAATTGACGAGTTAAGCGTTTCTATTGATGCAAAATACTATGATACCAACTCTATAGAAATTACCGAAGACCAAAAATCAAGAAAAACTGAAAGTGAGATTATTTTAAAGAAACACAACGTAAAAATCAATAATAACCTTCCTTATATCGAAAGTGAGAACGACATCACAATAAGAACGGCAAAGGAAATTGCAGAACGCGTTACTGTGTTGACCATTACCAATCTCGTCGCTTTTAGTAATATTTCAGGCGAAGAAGCCATAGATATGCTGAATAAATTCAATTTAATGGATTTGGTTACACCAAATGAAAAATCTTTTTTAGAAAATCCGACCGACCAACAAAAGAGTCAAGAAACTTGGAAATGCGAAGGCATTTGGACATTAATGTGGGCTTTAAAAATAGTTGACGACCTTGGATTTCCAAATGAAATGGCAGACTTAAATAACATACCTCTCAAAAAATATCCAATAGGCAAAGATAAAGACCCAAACGATTTTATTAACGCCCAAAAAACCGTTAGAACTAAATCAGATCTTCTTAATGTCAACGATTTATATTACCGTTTGGATTGGGCTTGTGTTGATGCAAGATTAAATAACAGACAAATCACCGAAGTAAATAGCGGTGTAGTTTATGAACGACACTACGCTCTAAATTGGCTTATAAATTACATGAATGCAGATTGGGACGACGTGACCTGTGATACCTAAGGTTTAAAGGCATTTTACATAAACCCAACCGTTAAACTAAACCTAAAAAAAGACAAAAAACAACCAACTTTCCTATATTTGAAGCACAACTAACTATTTTCCACATGCACCACATGAGACTCTGTCTTCTGCTTTTTATAAGCTCCATACTTTCAATACCAGCTCAACAACCAAAAAAATACAATGCTTCAGAGATTTATGAAGCGGTTCAAAAACTCAATGTTTTGGGTTCGGTTCTTTACATTGCCGCACATCCTGATGATGAAAACACACGACTCATTTCTTACATGTCCAACGAAGTCAAAGCACGTACCGCCTATTTATCCCTAACACGTGGCGATGGTGGCCAAAACCTTATTGGCCCAGAAATCAGGGAACTTTTAGGGGTGATAAGAACACAGGAATTATTAGCTGCAAGACGTGTCGATGGTGGCGAACAACGTTTCACGAGAGCCAACGATTTTGGGTATTCAAAACATCCTGACGAAACTTTAGAAATTTGGAATAAAGACGAGGTACTTTCAGATGTCGTTTGGGCCATCCGAGAATTTAAACCCGATGTCATAATCAACCGTTTTGACCATAGAAGAGCTGGAGAAACCCATGGCCATCACACAGCTTCTGCGATGTTGAGTTTAGAAGCTTTTGATTTGGCCAATGATTCTTCAAAATATCCCTCACAGTTAGAATTTACCCAAACATGGCAACCAAAACGCTTGTTTTACAACACCTCTTGGTGGCGCTATGGAAGTCAAGAGGAATTCGATAAACTGGATAAAAGTAACATGCTTAATTTTGATATTGGCGAATATTACCCAAGCAAAGGCATGTCTAACAATGAAGTCGCTTCTTTAGCCAGTAGCCAACATTTAAGTCAAGGTTTTGGACGTTTATCACAACGTGGTTCCCAACAAGAATATATTGAGTTTTTAAAAGGCGAACCTTTGGATGACAACAACGATATATTTTATGGTATTGATACGTCTTGGGATCGTGTTGAAGGTGGAAAAGCTATCGGAACTATTTTGAAATCCGTTGAGAAAAATTTCAACTTTAAAAATCCAGCATCACATTTACCACAACTTTTAGAAGCTTATAAATTACTTCAAAATATTAAAGATGAGCATTGGAAAACCGTAAAAACAAATGAATTAAAAACCATCATTGAAGCCTGCGCAGGTTTGTATTTGGAAGTTTCCGCCAAAAGTCCAAATGCCGCTCCAAACTCTGAGGTTACTTTAGACATGGAAGTTTTAAACCGAAGCGAAGCGAACATTGATTTGGTATCTTATCAATTACCTACATTAAAAAGTGGCATTTCGAAAAACATGACCTTACCGTCTAACCAAAAGTTAAATTTTGAAGAAGCTATTACAATTCCAAATAACAGCAATTATACTACTCCGTATTGGTTAAATAAGCAGAGTACTTTAGGCATGTACAGCGTAAAAGACCAAAAATTGATAGGCCTGCCTGAAACACCAAGAGCCGTTTTTGTAGATTTTAATTTAATGATTGAAGGCACACCAATCAACATTAGAAAACCAGTCATCCATCGCTATTCGAAACCAGAAAAAGGCGAATTATACCGTCCTTTTGAAATTATACCTGTGGTTTCGGCTCGTCTAAGTGATGCCGTTTATATTTTTGAAAACGACCAACAAAAAGAAATCGAAGTGACCGTAAAAGCTGGCAAAGATATCATTGAAGGTTATGTACAAATGGCTTACCCTAAGGATTGGGAAGTCTATCCTGAAAAGCAAAAAATTGAAATTGTTAATAAAGGTGATGTCCAAAAGGTGGTTTTTACGGTGATTCCGCCAAAAAATCAGAGTGAAGGTTTAATTACACCCATGGTAAATATTAATGGCGAATTTTATACTGACGAACTCATAGAAATCGATTATGCACATATTCCATTCCAAACAGTTTTAATGCCTAGTGAAAGCAAAGTGGTACGATTGGATATCGAAAAAAGAGGTACTAATATTGGTTATATAGAAGGCGCAGGCGATGTGGTCCCTGAAAGTTTAAGACAAATTGGCTATAACGTTACTATCATCAAACCTGAACAGATTCTACCTGAAAATCTCTCAAATTTCGATGCAATTGTGGTTGGCATAAGAGCTTACAATATTGTGGATGACTTGAAATTCAAGCAAAAATTCTTGTTGGATTATGTGAATGATGGTGGAAATTTAATCGTTCAATACAATACCAGTCGTGGAATCAAAGTGGATAATATAGCACCTTATAATTTAGAGTTATCTCGAGATCGAGTTACAGACGAAAATGCCGAAATAAAAATCTTGGAACCGAATCATCCGATTTTAAATTTTCCGAATAAAATTACCAATGCTGATTTTGAAGGTTGGGTACAGGAACGCGGTTTGTATTTTCCAGATAATTGGTCTGAAGAATTTACGCCATTATTAGCTTCAAACGACCAAGGGGAGTCTTCAAAAAAAGGCGGTTTGTTGGTAGCGAAATACGGAAAAGGAAATTATATTTATACAGGATTAAGTTTTTTTAGAGAATTTCCTGCTGGAGTGTCAGGTGCTTACAGATTATTTACTAACTTACTATCCGCAGAAAAAGCCGATAAACGGTCATTCAAAAATTGACCTTTTATTCACTAACTACTTAAAATAACCGACAACAACTAACTAAAAGCTAACAACATGCATAACCAAAACCAAGAACAACCAAAACAAAAATGGAGTAAAATGTACACGGCAGTTTTAATCGCCAATGCACTTTATATTGTGTTGTTTTACTTTATAACAGCCTCATTTGACTAAAAAAATATAATGCCTCAAACTTTAGATTGGATTGACTGGACGGTTTTGATTGCTACTTTAGCCACAATTGTTGGTTATGGTACTTGGAAAACCAGAGGTCAAAAAAATGCCGAAGATTACATAAAAGGTGGAAACACCACACCATGGTGGACCATTGGGCTTTCTGTAATGGCAACCCAAGCTAGTGCCATCACATTCCTTTCTACTACAGGTCAAGCATTTTCTGATGGTATGGGATTTGTCCAATTTTATTTTGGAATTCCAATTGCCATGGTCATTATCTGCTTGGTATTTATTCCACTTTACCATCGGCTTAAAGTTTACACGGCTTACGAGTTTCTCGAAAATCGATTCGATCTCAAAACCCGAAGTTTAACCGCTATTCTCTTTTTAATCCAACGTGGCTTAGCTGCAGGAATTACCATTTTTGCACCTGCAATTATCCTATCAGTGGTTTTAGGATGGAATATCGTTACCTTAAATATTATTATAGGTGTTTTAGTCATTATCTACACCGTTTCTGGTGGTACCAAAGCCGTTACAGTGACACAAAAGCAACAAATGTTTGTAATTTTTGCAGGAATGGTAGCCGCTTTGATTATCATTATCAACTTAATTCCTGAAGAAGTTTCTTTTAAGAATGCTATTGATATTGCTGGTGCAACTGGCAAAATGCAGGTCTTGGATTTTTCGTTTGATTTAGAAAACAGATATACCGTTTGGACAGGTCTAATAGGTGGAACGTTCTTAATGCTTTCCTATTTTGGCACGGACCAAAGCCAAGTACAGCGTTACCTTTCCGGGAAATCAGTGAAGGAAATGCAAATGGGACTAATGTTCAATGGTATGCTTAAAGTGCCCATGCAATTTTTCATATTACTCGTTGGTGTCATGGTCTTTGTTTTTTATCAATTTAATCCTTCGCCTTTAAATTTTATCGATAAATCCACAGAGACCGTTTTAGCCTCTGACTATGGAGAAGACTACAGAGCGCTTCAAGCACAACAAGCAGAACTTTTTGATTTAAAAAATGAAGTTTCCTTACAATTGTCCAAATCCGAAGGCGATGATAAATCGTCGAGAAAACGATTGGCAGCTTTAAATATATTAGAAAAATCCTATCGTTTACGTTCTAAATTTTTGATTAAAAAAGCGATTGACCCAGATTATGCAACGGCTTATGATAAGCTTCAAACCGAAGTCAATAATTTAGAATCCAACCCAGAAAGCGAAGCTTACAACGAAAAGTTCGCCGAGTTAGATGCTTTATACAACGACGCAGCAAAAGACACACAGACCAATGACAGGGATTACATGTTTATTCGGTTCATACTAAACCATCTTCCTATTGGATTGATTGGTTTACTTCTAGCCGTTATTCTATCGGCATCCATGTCGTCAACAGCCTCTGAAATCAATGCATTGGCTACCATAACATCCATGGATTTATACGGCAGAAATCTTAAAGAAGATAAAGGTGAGGACCATATGGTGAAGATGACGAAATGGTTCACCTTGGGTTGGGGAATAGTAGCTATAATTATTGCGTGTTTTGCAGATTTAGCGGAGAATTTAATCCAACTAGTAAATATTATAGGTTCTATTTTTTACGGCAATGTTTTGGGTATATTTTTACTCGCTTTCTTCTTTAAATATATCAAAGGAAATGCCGTATTTACCGGAGCATTAATAACACAAGCCATTGTGGTAATTGGCTGGTGGTTAGAATGGATGCCTTATTTATGGCTGAATTTGTTTGGGTGCATTCTTGTTATTCTTATCGCTCATATGCTGCAACCTTTATTACCTAAAAAAACAATATAATGAATTCTAAAATGATTAATTGGGGCATTATTGGAGCTGGTAAAATAGCTTCAAAATTTGCTACAGATTTGAATACAATTCCTAATTGTAATTTGTTTGGTATCGCTTCAAGAAGCTTGGAAAAAGCAGAGGATTTTGCAAATGAATTTGATGCGGACAAAGCTTTCGGAAGCTATGAAGCCTTAGCTTCAGATCCAAATATTGACGCTATTTACATTGCAACACCGCATAGTTTCCATAAGACCCACAGCATTTTATGTCTAAACCATAAGAAAGCGGTATTGTGCGAAAAGCCATTTGCTATGGATTTGGATGAAGTGGATGAGATGATTAAGGTTTCCAAAGCAAACAACACGCTCTTAATGGAAGCCTTATGGACAGCTTTTCTGCCACATTTTCAATATGTGGAAAATCTACTTAACGAAAATCATTTTGGCAAAATTATAAAACTTGAAGCCGATTTTGGGTTTTTTACTCCTTATGATGAAAGCTCTAGGCTTTTCGACAAATCCGTTGGTGGTGGCAGCTTGTTGGATATCGGAATTTATCCTGTGTTTGCTGCGCGTTCCACCTTAGGAAAACCTAACAAGATTGAAGCTGATGCAACATTTTTTAAATCTGGAGCGGATTCAGAATGCAACATGGTTTTTCAGTATGAAATCGCGAAGGCCATTTTAAAAAGTACTTTATTGGGAAAAACGAATACAGAAGCCATTTTTCATTGCGAAAACGGTACCATAAAAATCAACGGTCAGTTTCACCAACCTTCAACGGTTACCTTAATTGATGAACATGGTAATTCAGAATTAAAGGATTTCAACTACAGCACCATTGGTTATAGTTATGAAATTGAACATTTTAATCAATTATTGCGTGATGGCAAAATCGAGAGTGATATCATGACGTTCGAAAGAAGCCGGCAACTTATTAAAACTTTAGATGAGATCAGAAGCTTAATTGGTCTAAACTATCAATAAAAAAAACGCAACTCATTTAAGTTGCGTTTTTTGTCTTGATTCTAAATTCTAGAAGCGAAGCGCTCTTAGTTCTAAATGATTATTTCGCTCCCCATTCTTTTAAAGAGTCTTTGTTCATTTTTACATAATCAGCATTTCCTTCTTCCTCTGCCTTAGCAAGCGATTTTTTGGCAGTCGCAATGGCATTTTTAGTATCTCCCATTTTGGCATATAATAAAGATTGTTGTCTTAGTTGCCAAAATCTTGGTTCTTTAACCATAGACATGGCTTTGTCCATCCATTCTTTAGCTTTGTCCAAATCCTTATCAG
The DNA here is from genome assembly GCF_013394595.1 of Winogradskyella forsetii. GTDB lineage: Bacteria > Bacteroidota > Bacteroidia > Flavobacteriales > Flavobacteriaceae > Winogradskyella > Winogradskyella forsetii. The sequence goes on along the minus strand of NZ_CP053348.1, from coordinate 1,632,559 downwards.
CATTCATATAATATACAGCAGAAGCATAATAGTCATTAGCTGAAGGACCAGCCATCGTTTTTTCAATAGCAGAAGTTACTGCTTTATCAGTCGGAACCTCAAATTTTACAGCCGCATAAGTATCAGCCCACATCATACCTAAATGAGCGGAATCATTAGTTAAATCATCAATACTAATAGTCCATGTTTCAACATTTGCAGGAATTTCCATGACGTCAACAGTGGCTTTGGCAGCAACTTTAGAGTCATCCCAATTTTGCGGTGTTCCCCAATTTTCAGTATCCGAATAAAAATAAACATCCCAGGTTTTCTCTGAAGGTTTAATAAATACAGCGTAAGAACCTGCTTTCAATTCGTTCCCTCCTACAGTAACTGGATTGCTGAAAGTAACAATGGTATTTTTATTAGCTCCTGCTCTCCACATTTTATCGTAGGGCACTAAATTTCCAAAAACTTCTCTACCACGCATGCTTGGTCGAGAGTATTCTAACGTTACATCTGTTAACCCTACTTTTTGCTCAACCTTGGTAAAAGGACTAGGTGCAGGTGTTTCAATTTGTGCATTTACCGAAAACATTAATGTTAAGGCAAAAGTAAATAGTACTAGTTTTTTCATTTTTATAGTGTTTATAGTTGTTTTTATTGTTGTAAAATTACGACTAAAGCGACCCTTTAAATGTTAAGGAATACTTAAAAAGACGATCTACCTCATTAGCGATCAAAATAGATGATGGCAGGTATAAAACCTATCATAAACTTCCTAACTAAGTTGTTAGGATAATTTCAATCACATCAAATCAGTTACAACCAATAAATTCTTGTTAATTTTTGTTTAACTATAATTAATATAAGTTAAACATTTTGTATCTTTCCTTCAAATTAAAAACAATTAGTAATGGCTAAGAAAAAAGCAATCAAACAGTCCGATCTTATAGATTTTTACATGGATTATATTCTGACACATAACCATAAACCAAAATCGGTGTATGCATTTGCAAAAGACAATAATTTTGAGGAGCAAAAATTTTATGAGTTTTATGGCACTTTCGAAGCATTGGAGCAATCCATTTTTAAAATTTTCTTTGATCATACGATAGCGGCTTTAGAGAAGAGTGACGATTACCATTCTTTTGATGCCAGAAATAAGATGTTAAGTTTTTATTATACATTTTTCGAGATTTTAACTGCTAACAGAAGTTATGTTGTCCATGTTTTGGACGCTGACAAAAACAAAATGGAATCCTTAAAAGTGTTAAAGCACTTAAAGAAAAGTTTCACCAATTACGTCGGAATGTTAGGTATAGAGACTATCGATTTGAAACAAGAGCAACTGGAGAAGTTCCAGAAACGCACCTTAAAAGAATCCGCTTGGCTTCAGTTATTGGTCACTATGAAATTTTGGTTGGATGACACCTCTGCTTCTTTTGAAAAGACAGATATTTTTATCGAGAAATCCCTTAAAACAGGTTTTGATTTAATAGACACCACACCTATAAAAAGCATCATAGATTTTGGTAAATTTTTGTACAAGGAAAAAATGCACTTTAACTAAACACATACTGAAGCTCATTCAACTATATGAAAACCATAGATAGCATTCCAATTACTAAAATATCGCGAGCCACTAAATTAGTTTCTACTGGCGCAAAAGTTGGTGTCAATTACTTAAAGTATTATGGCGATAAAATGGTGAATTCTAAAGAAGATGCCAAAAATAGACTTAATGAAAACAATGCAGAGGATATTTATGATAGCCTAAAAAAGCTAAAAGGAAGTGCACTAAAAGTCGCACAAATGTTGAGCATGGAAAAAAGCATATTGCCACAAGCCTATGTTGAAAAATTTTCATTGTCACAATTTTCTGTACCGCCATTATCACCACCTTTAGTCATAAAAACATTTAAAAAATATTTTGGGAAACATCCCGAAGAACTATTTGATACTTTCAACGCAACTTCAGTAAATGCTGCCAGTATTGGTCAAGTCCATCTGGCAGAGAAGGATGGGAAAAAATTTGCTGTGAAAATCCAATATCCTGGAGTTGCGGAAAGTATTGCTTCCGACTTAGCCTTGGTTAAACCAATTGCTATAAAAATGTTTAATTTTAAAGGAAAAGATTCTGATAAATATTTTAAGGAAGTTGAAAATAAACTCACAGAGGAAACCAATTATATATTGGAAATTGAGCAAAGCAAAACTGTAGTTGAAGCATGCCAACACATACCAAATTTAAAGTTTCCAAACTATTACGAAGAATTCTCTTCTGAACGCATCATCACCATGGATTACATGAAAGGTGAACACCTTTCGGAATTTGTAGCCCATAATACCAACCAAGAACTATCGAATAAACTTGGTCAAGCCCTTTGGGATTTTTATATGTTTCAAATTCATAAGTTAAGAAAAGTCCATGCAGATCCGCATCCTGGAAATTTTTTGGTATCAGATGCGGGCGATTTAATTGCACTGGATTTTGGCTGTATGAAAACCATTCCAGAAGATTTTTATGTGCCTTATTTCGAATTAGCCAAAAAAGACTGCATCAACAATCCTGAAAAATTCTCAGAAAAAATGTACGAATTGGAAATTCTTAGAACAGATGATTCCAAGGAAGAAATTGAATTCTTTAGCGCTATGTTTCATGAACTATTAAGTCTATTTACAAAACCATTACATTCTGAAGAATTTGATTTTTCAAATCCTGAATTTTTTAACCAAATCACAGAAATGGAACAACGGTATTCTAAAAGTACCGAATTAAGAAACATGAACGGAAATCGAGGTTCTAAACATTTCATTTATATCAACAGAACCTTCTTTGGATTGTATAATTTAATGTTCGATTTGAAAGCGCAAAACGTAAAAATCAACAATTTTATAAATCTATAGATGGCAGAATTCAGCAGTGACGATTTAGATCAGATGCATCATGTGTACAGAATCAACTTAATTAATAGCTGTTCTGGTTATAAATCTGCAAATTTAATAGGCACTAAAAGCAAAGATGATATTAGCAACGTTGCTGTATTTAGTTCCATAACACATTTGGGTTCCAATCCTGCTTTATTGGGCTTCTTTTTAAGACCAACTACGGTGATGCGAAACACCTATCACAATATAAAAGCAACAGGAAAATACACTATTAATCATATTCACAACACTATTTTAGAGGACGCTCATCATACTTCCGCTAAATATGATGGTCATATCTCTGAATTCGACGTTACAAAGCTGATCGAAGACTATAAAGATGGATTTTCTGCTCCATTTGTAAAGGGTTGTCCTGTTCAAATTGCAATGCAATTTGTTGAAGAATATCCAATTGCAGCTAATGATACCCTATTAGTTATAGGGAAAATTCAAAAACTTTACATTGAAGATCCATTAATGGAGAACGATGGATTCGTCAATTTATCTAAAGGAAAAGTAGCTACGATAAACGGACTTGATGGTTACGCTATACCAGTATTAAAGGAACGTTTTGATTACCAACGACCAAAACCAGAATTTGTAAACACCAATGACTAATGCGCATTTTAATCACAGGGACAACAGGCTATATTGCCAGAAGATTAGCATTACAACTGCTCGAAGACGAGCATGAGCTCATTTGCTGTGTACGTGATTTAAATCGTATTCCCGATGAAATCGAAGACAATCCACGTTGTAGTTTTATTAAACTCGATTTTCTAGACCCTGAACCCGGTAAAATCCCAAAAGACATTGATGCTGCGTATTACTTAATTCATTCCATGTCCACAAATTCGGATGATTTTGAGGATTTAGAACGACAATGCGCACAGAATTTCAAAAATCTTGTTGAGGCAACTCATTGTGAACAGGTCATTTATCTTAGTGGCATTGTAAATGATAAGTCGCTTTCAAAACACCTTAAATCGAGATTACAGGTAGAAAACACCTTAAAATCCGAACGCTACGCTTTAACAACTTTCAGAGCCGGAATTATAGTAGGTAGCGGAAGCGCGTCTTTCGAAATTATAAGGGATATCGTAGAGAAATTGCCCTTTATGGTCACTCCCAAATGGTTAAACACAAAAACACAGCCTCTTGGAATTAGGGATGTTCTTACATTCTTATCTGGTGGCTTGGGCAAAAAGGAATTGTACAATAAAGCCTTCGATATTTATGGGCCAGAAGTTTTGACTTACAAACAAATGCTATTGCAATTTGCAGAAGTAAGAGGCCTAAAACGATATATTGTTACGCTGCCTGTTTTAACCCCAAAACTGTCCTCTTATTGGTTGTATTTTGTGACATCAACATCCTTTCAATTGGCTTCTGCCCTAGTAGATAGCATGAAGGTAGAAGTGATTGGTAAGCCAAGTGATATCAATAAAATCATTGGAATCGAACCTATGGATTACAAAACAGCCGTGAATTTAGCATTTCAGAGAATAGAACAAAATACCGTTGTATCGAGCTGGAAAGATGCGGTAAGCAGTGGACGGTTTAAAGATCAATTATCAAAGCATATTGAAATACCACAATACGGTTGTTTTAAAGACGTAAGGCACAGAAAAGTAACTGATGAAACGTATACCCTAAACAAAATTTGGGCCATTGGTGGCAGAACGGGTTGGTATAGTTTTAACGGATTATGGAAACTAAGAGGCTATATGGATAAACTTTTTGGAGGCGTGGGCTTAAGACGCGGACGAACAAGTGACACCTATTTAGAAGCAGGCGATGCTTTAGATTTTTGGCGTGTTTTATATGCCAATAAAGATGAAAAAAGACTATTACTTTTTGCAGAAATGCGTTTACCTGGTGAAGCTTGGCTGGAGTTTAAAATTGTAAAAGGCCAACTCTACCAACGTGCTGTTTTTAGACCTAAAGGCGTTTGGGGACGGCTATATTGGTATTCCGTATTACCGTTTCATGCGTTTGTTTTTAGCGGAATGATAAATGCTCTGGTCAATAAATGAAAACTGTAAAAAAATCAAATCTTCCATCGAAAATTTGTCCAGTTTGTAGCAGGCCTTTTATATGGCGGAAGAAATGGAAAAAAGATTGGGACAACGTAAAATATTGTAGTGAAAAATGCAGGAGAGAAAAAACAACATTAATTTAGTTTGGTTTAGAAATGATTTAAGAACCATTGATAACAGGGTTTTATATGAAGCTCAAAAAAACTGTGACCAAATCATTGCTGTTTATTGCTTTGACCCAAGGCAATTCGCTTATGATCGATTCGGGTTTAAAAAAACAGAAAAATATAGAGCACAATTTTTAATTGAAACCGTTACCGACTTAAAATTACAGCTAAAGAAACTTAATATTGATTTATTGATTAATTACGCTTTACCTGAAGTTATAATTCCAGAAATTTGTGAACATTACAACATCAATAAAATATATTTCCAAAAGGAATGGACGCAGGAAGAAGTCATCGTCGAAAACGATCTAAAATCAAAACTCGCCAACGTTGAGTTTCATTCCTTTTATAATCAATTTTTGTATCATCCTGATGATATCAATTTTGAGCTTTCTGAAACACCACAAGTTTTTACCGTCTTTAGAAAAAAACTTGAAAAGCATGTTGACATTCGACAAGAATTAAAAATTAGCAAATGTGCTGAGGAGAATCGCATTGAGAACACGACTACAATTCCAACCTTAAAAGAGTTAGGGCTTGAAGATTTTGAAACGCACCCTAGTTCTGCATTTCCCTTTAAAGGAGGCGAATCCGAAGCATTAAACCGCCTAAATGATTATTTTTTTACTACTAAAAAATTAGGGTTTTACAAAAAAACGCGAAATGGATTAGTTGGAACTAACTACAGTTCAAAATTTTCAGCATGGTTAGCAAATGGTTCCATTTCCGCTAGAACTATATATTGGAAAGTGAAACAATTTGAAGCTGAGCACTACAAAAACCAATCTACCTATTGGCTTGTTTTCGAACTTATTTGGCGTGACTATTTTAAATATGTGTCATTAAAACATGGCAATCAAATCTTTAAGCTTGATGGCATTCTGAATAAAAATTACAATTGGAGTACCGACAAAGTTCAAATTGAAAAATGGATCCAAGGAAAAACAAATTCCGACTTTGTAAATGCCAACATGCTAGAAATTAAAAAAACCGGTTGGATGAGTAATAGAGGTCGCCAAAACGTAGCCTCTTATTTCGCCAAAGAATTACAACTGGATTGGCGCATTGGTGCAGCTTATTTTGAATCCCTGTTAATTGATTATGACGTACACAGCAATTATGGAAATTGGATGTATGTCGCAGGAGTTGGCAACGATCCTAGAGATCGGAAATTTAATGTGGAATTGCAGGCTGCTCGTTACGATGAAAACGGAAAATTCAGAAAACTGTGGTTACAACCCACTTTATTTTAAACACATAAACGAAAAAAAAATAAAAATTGAAAGACAAAGAAATTATAATAATTTTCCCTCATCAACTATTTAAGAACGCAGCGATTTTAGATACAGACTGCGCTATTTATTTGGTTGAGGAATTTCTATTTTTTAAACATTATAAATTCCACAAACAAAAAATAGCATTTCATCGGGCTACCATGAAATGCTATGAAGCGTATTTAAAATCAAAAGATAGAACCGTTCACTATATTGAAGCGACCGAAAAGCGATCAGATGTTAGAGAATTAATTCCAAAACTTATTGAAGATGGAATTGAAACACTTCATATCACGGATCCAACAGACAATTGGCTCGAAAAACATATTAACTCAGTTGCTAAAGAAATAACAATTGAATGGTATGAAAATCCATTATTCATTAATACAAAGAAAGACTTAAGTTCATTCTTTAAGCCTAATAAAAAGAAATTCTTTCAAACCTCATTTTATAAAGAGCAACGAAAAAAACGTGATATTCTGATGGTTGCGAAGGAGCCTGAAGGTGGGAAATGGACTTACGATTCAGAAAACAGAAAAAAATACCCGAAAGACAAAACACCACCAAACATTCAGTTTCCAGATAAGACCAACTATCATAAAGAAGCGGAAACTTATGTGAATAATCATTTCAAAAATCATTACGGTCAGTTAACGGAGTTCGCACTTTATCCCATTGACTTTGAGACTTCAGAAGCTTGGTTTCAACAATTTTTAGATATCAGATTCCATGAATTTGGAATCTATGAAGATGCCATTGTACGTCAAGAACATATACTTAACCACAGCGTTTTGTCGCCTTTGATCAATGTTGGTTTGCTTCAACCGGAAGACGTTATACAACAAGCAATTGAGTATGCCAAAGCAAATGACATTCCCGTTAACTCCACCGAAGGCTTTGTTAGGCAAATAATGGGATGGCGAGAGTTTATACGTGGTGTTTACGAAGTCAAAGGCACTGAAGAACGCAATAGAAATTTTTGGGGATTCAAGCGTAAAATTCCAAATTCATTTTATAAGGGCTCTACAGGAATTCAACCTATTGACGATGTCATTAAAAAAGTATTGAAAACGGGTTACGCCCACCATATTGAACGCTTAATGCTATTAGGGAATTTTATGGTGTTGTGTGAATTCGATCCAGACGAGGTTTACCAATGGTTTATGGAGCTATTCATTGACGCTTACGATTGGGTTATGGTACCAAATGTATATGGTATGAGCCTGTTTGCGGATGGTGGATTAATGTCCACAAAGCCTTATTTAAGTAGTAGCAATTACATTATGAAAATGAGCGACTATAAAAAAGGGGATTGGCAACCTGTATGGGATGGTTTGTTCTGGACATTTATGGATAAGCATAGAGATTTCTTTTTGAGCAATCCAAGATTAGGGATGCTCATAGGAACATTTGACAAGATGGACACAGCAACTAAAGAAAAGCACTTTGAGAAGGCAAGAGCATTTTTTGAAAATTTAGAGGATGAGCAATAGAGAACACATTAATGTAGTTTGGTTAAAACGTGATTTAAGACTTCAGGATAATGAAGCGATTTCCAACGCTCTAAAAACCGACAAACCTACCCTTCTACTCTATGTTTTTGAACATATCCTACTCAATGACGAACATTACAGCACGCGTCATTTTAATTTCATCAAAGAATCCATATGCGACCTTAACGCACAATTAGAAACATACAATACAAAAATTTTAGCTGTCGTCAGCGATGTTACCAGCGCATTTAACCAAATACAAGAATTTTATAGCATAGACGCAGTGTTTTCTCATATGGAAACAGGTTTATTGGTAACCTACAATAGAGACAAAGAATTCAAACGTTATTGCAGAAATAATTTTATCGATTGGATAGAAAGCGAAAACAATGGTGTGCGACGTGGTTTAAAAAACAGAGATCAGTGGTTTGAAAACTGGGAAACCTATATGAATAGCGCTATTGAAGTTTTTGAACCTAATGAAAACCAATTGTTGGATCATAAAGCTATTGAAAGCCTGGAAAGCGTTTTTAAAGTTGCCAATTTAGAAACGCCAGCAAATACAATTTTTCAAAAAGGCGGTAGCTCGACAGGATGGAAATATGCCAACACCTTTTTTCAAAGTCGGCATGAAAATTACATGCTCAATATTTCCAAACCAGAAGCATCAAGACAGAGTTGCAGTCGTATTTCGCCTTACATCGCGTGGGGAAATCTATCGATTAGGCAAGTCTTTCAAAAAGCCAAAGAATTGAAAACAAATGCTAAGGACAAACGCCACATTGCCGCATTTAAATCGCGTTTACGTTGGCAAGCCCATTTTATTCAGAAGTTTGAAATGGAACATACCATGGAAGAAGCAAGTGTAAATAAAGGCTATCACAAGCTTAAAAAAACAATTTCAGAAAGCTACCAAAAAGCATGGAAAGAAGGTTTAACCGGATTTCCTTTAGTGGATGCGAGTATGCGATGCCTTGTTCAAACTGGTTATGTCAATTTTAGGATGCGCGCCATGTTGGCTTCTTTTTTCACCCATATTCTTTGGCAACCTTGGCAGGATGCAACAACACACCTTTCTCAACAATTTTTGGATTTTGAGCCAGGTATACATTTTCCGCAGTTGCAAATGCAAGCAGGAGAAACAGGCATCAACAATCTTAGGATCTACAATCCCACAGTGAATAGTTTGAAGTACGATCCTGATGCCGTTTTTATCAAAAAATGGGTACCAGAACTTGACAAACTCGATACCTTATTTGTGCACGAACCTTATCTAATGACAGAAATGGAACAGGCGTTCTATAATTTCAAACTGGGTGAAGATTACCCAGAACCCATAGTAGATATTAAAGTAAACCGAAAAAGGGCTAGTGACATTTTATGGAATATGAAAGACGATCCGGACGTACGACGTGAAAGTTTTAGGATTCTAAAACGACATACTATAAGTGAACGAAATCGCTTACTTAAAGACGAATAAAAATACAGCATTGTTGGGTAAAACTTGCCAATCCTAATTATCTGTTAAATTTGTTTAACTTTCTGTGTTAAAGATTAAACGTTTTGTAACTTTGAGTAACTATGTTATTAGAAACTACATACCACGACCCTAAACACGAGCAAATTATACAAGACATAATTGGCAGTTCCTTTAGTTTGGTACAGAAATTGAAATTAAGAGGCGTAGGCTCTAAACGCATGATTATTGATGATGTAAGCCCGAATATGAAATCGATGATGAACAAAGTTTCAGATGTAAATTATGCAAATATAGAGATGCGACCAAATGGGATTCTTGTAATGATAAATAAAGGTTTAAAGAATTTTACGTGGGTTATTCCTTACTATCAATTGGTAATTTATAAAACAAATGGTTCTAGTATCCATGCACAAGGTCGGTTTGTTCGGTTTAGAAATAGTAAGACATTTAAAGAGAACAAAAAATTCTTTGATAAGCTTTTGAACGAAAAAGTAAAATATGATATGCAGTATGCAATGCCTCAAGATCTGATATGAATATGGGAGAACGAGAAACTGATCGTATTATAGAAATGGCATGGGAAGATCGCACACCTTTTGAGGCCATTACATTTCAATTTGGTTTGAAAGAGCAAGACGTGATTAATGTAATGCGAAGAGAATTAAAACCAAGTAGCTTCAGATTATGGAGAGCACGTGTGCAAGGAAGAGCTACTAAACACCAAAAGAAAAGAACATTTGACAAAGGCAGATTTAAATGCTCACGACAAAGAACAATAACTAATAACTCTATTTCAAAACGTTAACTCGTGCTTTGATTTAAGCTTGGAGTACTTAGAGACAGCACATTAAAAAGATTCTATGACTACAGAAACTATTTCCAAAAAAAATGGTCACAATTTAAACGGCTTTAGTGCTGAAGATATTGGAGACGATCATTTATTCACAAATTTAGATACACCGATGAAAGCAGATGCTTTCAAAATGACAAATGAGGAAAAGAAAAAACGCATTGCGTTACTTTTTTCAGAAATAATGGATGTTATTGGTCTTGATTTAAATGATGATTCTTTAAGTGGCACGCCAGACCGTGTTGCAAAAATGTATATTGAAGAAATATTTTCGGGCTTAGACCCAAAAAACAAACCAAAAGTGGCCTTGTTCGAAAATAAATATCAATATAATCAGATGTTAGTAGAAAAAAATATAACTTTCTATTCCAATTGTGAGCATCATTTTGTGCCTATTATAGGAAGAGCGCATGTGGCTTATAAATCATCTGGTAAAGTTATTGGACTTTCAAAGTTAAACCGAATAGTTCAATATTACGCTAAACGTCCGCAAGTACAGGAACGTTTAACCAATCAGATTGCTAACGAACTTAAAACGGTTTTAGAAACCGAAGATGTTGCTGTAATTATAGATGCCAAGCACTTGTGTGTTTCATCTAGAGGTGTGCAAGACGATACTTCTGCAACAGTAACCACATATTATGGAGGCGAATTTAATAATGCTTCAAAAATTGTAGAATTACAAAACTATATAAATAATTAAACTATGGGGACAATAGAAAAAGCTATAGAATTTGAAAACAGAAAGTTTTCATTTAAAACAACGAGTGATAGAATTTTGGCAGCTAGAGAAGCTAAGGATATTATACTAGAGGTCAATGAACTTTACAAGGAAAAGAAAGATTCAAAACTTATGGATTTAATGAAGCGTTTGACGGCGATTAAGCAAAAAATCGAAAAGCGTTTAAAAGGACGTCCTTTAACAGCATCATAAATTTATATGAGTAGATTAATAGTTATTGGAGGAAGCAAAGGTATTGGCAAAGCTATTGTTGAAACTTTGCTTTCTTCTTATGATGAGATTATCAATATAAGCAGAACGGCACCGGAAGAATCACATCCTAAATTAAAACATTTTAGTTGTGATATTACCACTGACGAATTACCAGATATTGATGAGGCAGATGGTTTAGTATATTGCCCTGGAAGCATCAACTTAAAACCGATTGACCGATTAAGTGTTGACGATTTTAAAAACGACTTTGAGATTAATGTTATTGGAGCCGTTAAGGCCATACAACAGTATTTGAAAGCGTTAAAAAATGGTAATAAACCATCAATTGTTTTGTTTAGTACCGTTGCAGCCAAACTTGGTATGCCCTATCATGCAAGTGTGGCAGCTTCAAAATCAGCTATTGAAGGTTTAACAAAATCACTTGGTGCAGAATTGGCTCCAACGATAAGAGTCAATGCTATTGCACCTACGGTAACTGATACCGAATTGGCTTCAAAGTTATTGCGTAATGAGCGCATGATCGAAAATATGAATGAGCGCCACCCACTTAAAAAATATTTACAACCTCAAGAAGTTGCTGATATGGCCGCTTTTTTATTGTCAGAAAAAGCAGCTTCTCTATCTGGTCAAATATTTGAAATGGATTGTGGTATTGTGAGTTTCAAATTGTAAAGATGAATCCATTTAAAGCCTTTATCAGTACTATTAATGTAACAGACAAAGATGTGAAGAACAAAGCAACAATACCATTTTATGATATTCAAATCAATAGTTTATCTGGAGAACCTATAGATTTACATCAATTTAAAGGCAAAAAATTACTTATCGTCAATGTCGCTTCTAAATGTGGATTTACACCGCAGTATAGAGATTTGCAGTCGTTGCAAGACGATTACAAAGATCAACTCGCAATTTTAGGAGTACCATGTAATCAGTTTGGTTCGCAAGAGCCAGGTAGCTCAGAAGAAATTCAACAATTTTGCGAGAAGAATTACGGTGTAAATTTTTTAATCACCGAGAAAATTGAAGTGAAGGGAGAAAATCAACATCCCTTATATTCTTGGCTGACAAAGGAATATATAAATGGTAAGCAAGATTCTAAAGTAAAGTGGAATTTCCAGAAGTACTTAATAGACGAAAATGGGGAATTTTTAAATTACTACTACTCTATTACAAGTCCTACAAGCTCAAGAATTACTAAATACCTAGAATAGAAAACTATGTTTGGACTGTTTAAAAAACCCTCAGAATTAGAAAAACTTCAAAAGAAGTACGACAAATTAATGGCAGATTGGCATAAGCTTTCCTCTACTAATAGAGCCGAAAGTGATAAAAAATATGCAGAAGCACAATTAGTAATAGATAAAATTGAAAAATTAAAAGAGCAGTAAGTTGAAAAAAATCTATCTGTTCATACTGTTCCTAATTATCAATTTTGGTGGACTTGCGTTAGGAAACTGGTTTATGGGAGATGCTGTTGCTAGCGACTGGTACAACAACTTAAATAAAGCGCCATGGACACCGCCAGGTTGGGTTTTTGGTGCCGCTTGGACAGTTATAATGTTTTGTTTTTCAATCTATTTGACCTATTTGTTCTCCGTCCGAAATTCGAAATTTGTCATGTTCGTTTATGCTATTGCCGTTTTGTTGAATGTATGTTGGAACTTCCTATTTTTTAATCAACACTTCATAACTTGGGGATTCGTAAATATCATCTTACTAACCTTGGTCATAATCTATTTCTTTATCACTTTTAGACATGACAAACTCCATAGTTTAAAATATTTACTCCTTCCCTATATCATCTGGCTTTGTATTGCTACATCGCTGAACGGTTATATTGTTTTTAATAATTAGCTTTAACTACGCTCAACTCTCAACCATTGACTTTATTCTAAATTGATAATACGTACATGAAAATTTATACACTACATAAAAAGCAAAATTTGCCTATGTCAGTTGAACAGGCTTGGGAATTTCTCTCAAATCCTGCCAACTTAAAAACGATAACACCAGATTATATGGGTTTCAACATTCTCTCTGGTGCAGATAGACCGATGTTTCCTGGGCAAATTATACAATATATCGTCACGCCTGTTTTGGGTATCAAAACAAAATGGGTTACAGAAATAACTCATGTCAAGGACCAAGAATATTTTGTAGATGAGCAACGTTTTGGACCTTACGCTCTTTGGCACCATAAACATTTTATAAAGGAAATTAAAGGTGGTATAGAAATGGAAGATATTATAGACTATAAAGTTCCCATGGGATTTTTAGGGCAACTCGTCCACCCTATTTTAGTAAAACCAAAATTAGAAGAAATCTTTAATTACAGAACTGAGAAGTTGGAAGAGTTATTTGGGAAATATGATGGGTAAAAAGTTATTTTTATTATTAAGTTGTCAGAATAACCACTGAATAAACGAAATCCATAAATTGACTACCGTCAACTTTTCCCATTAGGGGAAATGTCCGTAGTACAAAGGGGAATTAAAATAAAGTATACCAATTACGGTTAATGTTATAAAATTAAAATTATCAATGACTAAAAAAATAAATATATTCTGGTTCAGAAGAGATTTAAGATTAGATGATAACCTTGGTTTTGTTGAAGCGCTTAAAGGCGATTTTCCGGTGATGCCTATTTTTATATTCGATACTGAAATATTAGAAAGCCTACCAAAGGATGATGCTCGCGTGACTTTTATTCATGAAACGCTTCAAACGATGAGGCAAACATTACAAGACGAACATGATAGTAGTATTGCTATATTTCAAGGAAAACCGGAAACTGTTTACCAGCAATTAATCAAAGATTACGACATTGAAACCGTTTTTACCAATCACGATTACGAACCTTATGCTAAAGAACGGGACAACCAAATAAAATCACTTTTACAAAAGAATAATATCCAATTCAAAACTTTTAAGGATCAAGTCATTTTTGAAAAGAGCGAAGTCGTAAAAAAAGATGGAGACCCTTACTTAGTTTACACGCCCTATATGCGCACTTGGAAAGAGAATTTCAAGAACGTTGATTTAGAAATATTTTATACCAATTCCTATTTAGATAATTTAATTGAACACAGTCGGTTATCTAATTTAAGCCTATCAGATATTGGCTTTGTAAAATCGCGTCAAGAAATCGCACCTTACGAAGTGACACCAACTTTGATTCAAAATTATGAAGACACCCGAAATTTCCCGGCTAAAGATACAACGTCGAGATTAGGACCACATCTGCGCTTTGGAACGGTCAGTGTTCGGAAAATGATGAAAAAAGCCATAGCTGAAAAGAACGAGATTTTTTGGCAAGAATTGATTTGGCGCGAATTTTTTATGGCTATCCTTTGGCACTTTCCAGAGACTCCAGATAAAGCCTTTAAATCAAAATATGACAGAATTGAATGGCGAAACAATGAAGACGAATTTAAAAAATGGTGCGAGGGCAAAACCGGTTATCCTTTAGTAGATGCTGGAATGCGTCAACTCAATGAATCTGGATTTATGCACAACAGAGTGCGCATGCTTGTGGGTAGTTTTCTATGTAAACATCTCTTGATAGACTGGAGATGGGGAGAAGCTTACTTTGCAGAAAAACTTCATGATTATGAAATGTCGAGTAATGTTGGCAATTGGCAATGGGTTGCCGGTTGTGGTGTCGATGCAGCGCCTTATTTTAGGATTTTTAATCCCACAACACAGATTGATAAATTCGATAAAGACAAAAAATACATCAAAAAATGGGTTTCAGAATATGGAACTGATGCTTATCCAGAAAAAATGGTTGACCATAAGGAAGCACGAGAACGCTGTTTGGAAACTTATAAATCTGCACTGAATTAGAATTAACAGTAGGTTTTAAAAATATTTAAGTCTGCTTACTATAGAATTGATAACGCCTCTCATTATAAGACAAACAAAGTTTTAAATATCAGAGCCATTTCAATAAACAATTTTAAAAGCCCTGATTAGTACTTGGTAGCTTTTCCTATTAATCTATTATTAATTGTAGTCTGCACATGATGTATTAGCTTTAAAGCTTTGAGCATATCACTTATTGTCCTATCTTTAAGAGTCACCTATTAAATACCGAATGAGACAACTATTGACATTATTAATACTCTTCGTTTTTAGTAATTTATTATTAGGGCAAGCTGACACTCCGCTAACATTACGAACCCAATTTAATGGCAAATATGGCTACACTATTGTAGGAAACACGCTTAACGAATTTAACAATAGACAAAATCCTGCACCTCCTTGCCAAATGCTTACACAATCGAGTGCAACATTAACTTTATCACCTGATCAAAATATTGTTGCAGCCTATCTTTATTGGGGAGGCATTGGAGATGGTACTACAAATCCTATAGTAAAATTAAATGGTATAAATTACCAAGCTAGTGAAACTTGGGTTGGTAATTCAGTTGACGTTGTTGAACTCTCTTATTTTAATTCCTTTACTGATGTTACAACACAAGTACAAACGACAGCGAATGGGGACTATTTATTTTCAGATCTTGATTTAAATTCAATTATCACGCCTTACTGTGGGTCTCGTATTTATAATGGTGGATGGCACATTGTTGTGATTTATGAACAAATGACTTTACCGAATGTGCAATTAAATATCTATGATGGTATTTTTATGATTAACGCTTTTTTTAGTATTGGCATAGACCCTATCATTATAGATAACTTAAATGTTATTGATACTCAAAATGCAGAACTTACCTATGTTACACTTAATGGTTACCCTACTACCCCATTTGAAGACTCGGTATTTTTTAACGGAAATATATTAAGTAATGATTTAAACCCTGCAAACGATTCTTTTAATAGTACCAATGGATTTACAGGTAGCACCTCTAATTGGAATCAAGATATTGACACTTTCGATATTTCATCTTTTATTGCCGTTGGAGATACGGAAGCGAGTTTTTCAGTAAATGCAAACTGGCTTCATTTCATGCAAACCCTTGTCACTTCTATTCAATCAGAATTACCTGATGCCACAGCTCAACTCATCCAAGTTTCTGGACAAGAGATTTGTAATGATAGAAATTTATTAGTTGATTATACAATTCAAAATGTAAATAGCAATGCCATGTTACCGGCAAATGTGCCAGTATCATTTTATGCCAACAACACACTAATACAAACGGTAAATACCTTAACTCCTATTGCCATTGACGGAGTTTTAAATTTACAAACCACTTTGGACATTCCTATAAGCATACCTGACGTATTTACATTGACCGTTATAGTAGATAATAATGGTCCAGATACCTCTAATTTTTCTGAAAGCAATGAGAATAACAATGAAGACTCGCTGACTATAACGTTGCAAAATGATAGTGATATTATACCAATATTTACAATTCCAAATACGTATTGCGAAAATTCATCTGTTCCTAATCTACCTGTAATATCTGATAATAATATATCTGGAAATTGGTCACCAAATAATATTGACAACCAATCTAATGGCATCTATGTGTTCACTCCAGATTCTGATCAATGCGCATTACCCTTAACGTTAGAGGTTACAGTCTTACCAAATAACTCACCTATATTTTCATTTCAAACTACGTTTTGTGAAGGAGAATCCGTTCCTAATTTACCAAGTACTTCCGATAATGGAATTTCTGGCAGTTGGTCTTCAGTTTCTATAAATAATCAAGTTAGCGATACTTATTTTTTTACACCTGATTCAGGTGACTGTGCATTGCCAGTTTCTGTGGACATTACTATTTTGCCTAATATTAATCCTTCATTTTCAATACCTATTTCAATTTGCCAAGGTGAAACTCCTCCTAGCTTACCCCTAGTTTCAGATAATGGTATATCTGGTTCTTGGTCTCCAAATAGTATAAATAATCAATCTAATGGCACCTATGTGTTCACTCCAGATTCTGATCAATGCGCGTTACTATTAACATTACAGCTTACGGTTCTCGCCAATGACTTACCCATGTTTTCATTTCAAACCACCTTTTGCGAAGGAGAATCCGTTCCTAATTTACCAAGTACTTCCGACAATGGAATTTCTGGTAGTTGGTCTTCAGTTTCTATAAATAATCAAGTTAGTGACACTTATTTTTTTACACCTGATGCAGGTGACTGTGCATTGCCAGTTTCTGTGGACATTACTATTTTGCCTAATATTGATCCTTCATTTTCAATACCTATTTCAATTTGCCAAGGTGAAACTCCTCCTAGCTTACCCCTAGTTTCAGATAATGGTATATCCGGTTCTTGGTCTCCAAATAGTATAAATAACCAATCTAATGGCACCTATGTGTTCACTCCAGATTCTGATCAATGCGCGTTACTATTAATATTACAGCTTACGGTGCTCGCAAATGACATACCCATGTTTTCATTTCAAACTACGTTTTGTGAAGGAGAACCCGTTCCTAATTTACCAAGTACTTCCAACAATGGAATTTCTGGTAGTTGGTCACCTAGTAATATTAATAACCAAACCAGTGCGTCCTATACGTTCACTCCAAGCTCTAGTGAGTGCTCTGCTCCACTGACACTTAACATAGAGATTCAACCTAAAATAACAAGTGCTATAGATTTATATATTTGCAAATCGGAAAATGGTAGTATTTACCTACCCACTACTCTAAATACAGATTTAATTACTAATGATTTTTCATTTGAATGGTTTTTAGACAATCAACCTCTACCTAATACCTTATCAGAACTAGCGGTAATTAATCCTGGCGAGTACACTGCAATTGCGACACCATATACTGAAGGTTGTACGCAAGAATTCAATTTTTCAGTTACAGTATTAGAACCGCTTTCAATTACCTATGAAGTCGGAGAAGATTTTAATGCAAACCAAAGTTTGATGATAGAAACTACAGGAGGTAGTGGCTCTTATGTTTACAGTTTTAATGGATTACCTTTTCAAAACAGCCCAGAATATGTGTCCTTAAATGCTAATGAAGTCCTCGTTAAGATAAAGGATAGTAATGCTTGTTATGAAATTTCAGAATTAATATCGCTATGGCAATATCCCAAATTTTTCACACCTAACGATGATGGCAAAAATGATTTTTGGGGAATTGAAACGCAGCAACCTATAACCATTGAAATCTTTAACCGCTATGGAAAGCTAATTACGAAACTAAAGAATACAGAGCAATGGGATGGTACTTTAAATTCACGTAAACTACCAACAAGCGATTATTGGTTTATAGTTTACTATGAAGAAAACAAAGTATTCAAATCTCATTTTACCCTAAAAAATTAGACTATAAATTATCATTTGTTTTTCTGACTTTAAGCAAACTACTATCGCTTTAGAGTAAAATGCCCTGTATAAGTTTTTCCATTATTTCGTTTTACCACAAACCAATAATCACTTGTAGGCATTAGTTCGCCATTATAACGACCGTCCCAACCTATTTGGTCACCATAAAAACTAGTCAACAACTTTCCGTACCGATTAAAAATATACACTAGTAAATCGGGTTCAAATTGAGACCCTGAAATTTGCCAATATTCATTAACATCGTCTCCATTAGGTGTAAAAAATCTTCTGTAATTGAGCAGTGAAATAGTTTCTGTTGTAACGCCACAACCATTAATATCTCTTACAAAAACAGTATAATCTCCAGCTTCCAAATTAGCAAATAAACTTTCGGGCTGATAATTTATACCATCTAAAGAATATTCATACTCACCAACACCTGACACATTGATAGCAATAGCATTACTATTAGCTGTAAAATCTTCTGTTACAATGGAATCAATATTGGCAATACCAGAACCATCAACAGTATAGGTCTTTGTAGCCTCACAGGAAAAACCACCATAGTCATTTGAAACTGTTACAGCATATATGCCAGAGGTATCAACCACTATACTTCGAGTGGTTTCACCTGATGACCATAGATAACGGGAATACCCTGAATCTGCCGAAAGTAACAAAGATTCGTCATCACAAATCGTAATAAATTCATCTGGTCCCAACTGAGGGGTCGATCCAACTACAAGCTGAAATGAAGCTATTTCATAACAAATATCTAAAGTGTTATGAATCATTCGAACATAAATCGTCTGTGGATTTATAATGTTTTGATAGGTTTCTGAAATAGGATTATTACCAGAATCCGCATCACTTTGATTCAAATGATAGGTAATGGTTAAATTGTCAGGATTTTGATTTCCCAACACTTGAGCATTTTGCTGTGATAGGTCGAAAACGGCTTGGTTAGCCATCCCTTCATTACAAATTACTAAATCTGTCGGAGTAAAAATGTTCACTACTGGAACCAAGTCTAATGTATTAACCATAATGGTTTCAATGCTTCCACACACGTCCTCTACCCTAATTTCATATAAACCAGGAGTTAAATCAGTGAAAATATTATTTTCTTCATTATCGATAACTATAGGCGATACAATAGAAAAATTATAAGGCGGAACACCGCTCACATCCACTAAAATATCAGACGGTCCCGAGCCACCATCGCAATTAAGATTAAACACATCCTGTATTACTAAATTCGAACCTACTTCAAATTCGGCAAAGAAATCAAAGCAATATTCATCAGTATTAGGGGTATTAAAAGATTGAAATGCCTTGATTAGCCTAAAGGCTCCTGTAAAGAAAATATTGAGGAGGGTCTCACCGTTTTCAATAGAAATAGAATTTGAAGTATTCGGTAACTCACCTTCAGTGTAGAGTACACCTGTAGCAGGATGCCCCCAACTATCACTATCTGGATAGTACTTTTGAAACCAATAGGATCGATTGGCAACTGAACTATCATCATCTAAAATACTTAAATCAAATGACCCACAATTTAAGTGTAAATTATAAATGGCTTCATTGCTGTAATTGTAGCTTTCTATGATTTCATTAAACGTAAATTCATTTCCACAAGAGTCCGTAAACTCTACACTATAATTTCCTGCCGGAATATCATCTACATAGAAAAAGCCTTCCGGTGAAATAGCGAAACTGTAATCAAAAGGCACTATTTGAGAAAATGCAGCAGGTGCTTCGGTAATAAAAACGGAAGTAATTTCGCCATAAGCGCCATCAATTCTTAGACTGCCTGCCTGAGAGATACAACTAGGTGATGTTACAACGTTAATCGGCAAATCCGCAAGTTCAGGGATTACTATTTCTTCAATATATACTGCCCCACAATTGTCTGTAATTTCCAAAATGTAGGTGCCCTTGAGAAGCTCATTTAGTTCTAAGGAACCATTAGCTGAAATAAAATCAGAGATATCGTGAGGTATTTCATTTGAGTAATCTATTGGAGCTTCTGTGAATATAGCGGATACAATTTCTCTATCGGGAATACTTACAAACAGCTCACCAAAAAGAGGATCACAACCGCCATTTGATGAAGCTATATTAGGTTCTTTTGGTTCCTCAATTAGCTCATATGTAGATTGGGCAATTCTATTGCAGGCGTCAACAACTCTAACCGTGTAGGTGCCATAAGGCACACCCAAATCTTCTTGTTCAAATACAATTACAAAATCCGTATAAACCCCTTCATTATCATTATAATCTGATTGGTCAAACTCACTAGGAGCTTCAAGAAACTCTAGTGTGTAAGGCAGTACTAAATTAGTCGCTATTACAATTAAATCGCTACCACAAACATTAGGTGTAGGTGTTATACTAACTTGAGGGTTAGGATCTATGACTGTTGAATTATTCACAATATTACCACAATCATCTTGCACCTCAATTTCAATTCTAAAGACCTGATCGTTGTAATTTGCTACTGTTTCAGATAATTCAATTTGGGTTTCTGGTCCGTTTTGATAGGTTTGACTAAAGCTTGTGGACTCACTTCCATCCAACAGACTTATGGTATAATTTACAGTTAGTGGATAAGACAATCCTGTTCCTCCAATAGCAGTTATTATATGGTTTATTGTAGTCTCTTCGCAACTGTTAAGAATATTAGGTTGTTCAACGGCAGAAACCGTAAATGTATCATTACCAAGCAGTAACGTATAAGTTTTAGTTAAGGCGTTACCACAATCGTCGAAAACGCGAATTATATAAGTCCCTTGGGGAAGACCACTAAAATTACTATTGGTTTGTAATGGAACCGTTATAGGACCTGAAATTATTTCAAAGGACTGTGCATTTCCTGATAAAACGGTTACGATAAGGTCAATCTCATTACAATTACCAGAAAACCCTTGACCGACTTCAAAATCTAAAACAGAAATGACATCATTAATCGTAGCATCGGCACTTTGAGAGTTTTGTAATTCACCTAAGGTTTGTATGGCCTGCACCAAATAGGTTCCACTTTCTAAATTGGTAAAGCTAGCTGCTGAAGTTTGGGCTATTGGGGTAGCCGTATCTGGATATAAAAAAAGGAGGTAAGTGATTGATGCATTGGCTGTAGTTCCTGAAACAGCCATAGAAATAGAACCATTTCCAGTGCAGGACTCATCAGTTGTCATTACCGAAAAATTAAAATCACTCAATTGCGCAGTAATCATCTGGCTCGTCAAAAACAGACAAAGTAGTAAATAAGGTTTTAGAGGGAAAATAGGGTTCATGATGCTAAAATTTCACATCTGTTATATTAATGATACAATTAATTACATGTAACCCAAAATCAATAAGACATAATCATCTTTTATATCGATTAGTTGCACCATAAATTCAATATAGCATTTGTACCAAACGGTACTATATATAAATAACTGAACTAAAAAACCCCATTAAAAATGAGGTTTTCTTGTAATTTCGAATTTAGTATTAACTCTTAATTCCCATGCACACGTTCAATCTTTGCACCAATCGCTCTTAAACGTTCGGCTATATTTTCGTAGCCTCTATCAATTTGCTCAATATTATGAATGGTTGATGTCCCTTTTGCGGATAACGCCGCAATTAACAAAGAAACACCTGCTCTAATATCTGGAGAGGTCATGGTCGTTGCTTTTAATGTCGATTTAAAATCATGACCAATGACAGTTGCTCTATGAGGGTCACAAAGAATAATCTTCGCTCCCATATCAATCAATTTATCAACAAAAAACAAACGGCTTTCAAACATCTTTTGATGCACAATCGCACTTCCTCTTGCTTGGGTTAAAACCGTAAGAATAATACTTAATAAATCTGGCGTAAACCCTGGCCAAGGTGCATCTGCAATGGTTAAAATAGAACCATCAATAAAGCTTTGCACTTCATAACCATCTGTATGCGCTGGAATATGGATATCATCGCCTTGACGCTCAACCGTAATTCCTATTTTTCTGAAGACGTTTGGGATCTGGCCTAAATCATCCCAACTCACATTGGTAATGGTCAATTCACTTTTTGTCATTGCCGCCAAGCCAATCCAGCTACCAATTTCAATCATATCTGGAAGCATCCTGTGTTCTGTTCCTCCAAGGGAATCCACACCTTCAATGGTTAACAAATTAGAACCAACACCAGAAATTTTTGCGCCCATGCGATTTAGCATTTTACACAATTGCTGTAAATAAGGTTCACAAGCAGCATTGTAGATCGTCGTTTTTCCTTCAGCTAAAACAGCAGCCATAACAATGTTTGCCGTTCCTGTAACGGAAGCCTCATCCAAAAGCATGTAAGTCCCTTTGAGCTTTTTCGCTTCTACGCCATAAAATAATTCTTCCCTATTATAGCGAAATTTAGCCCCAAGATTAATAAAGCCTTCAAAGTGTGTATCTAAACGACGACGACCAATTTTATCACCTCCTGGTTTTGGAATGTATCCTTTACCGAAACGTGCCAATAACGGCCCAACAATCATGATTGAACCTCTAAGTCCTTTGCCATCTTCTTTGAATTCTGCCGATTCTAAATAACCAAGATTGAGATCGTCTGCTTTAAAGGTGTAAGAACCTTTGCCTAATTTATTGATTTTAACGCCTAGCTTTTTTAGTAATGCAATGAGCTTATTGACATCAATAATATCTGGAATGTTATCTATTTGTACTTCTTCAGCAGTTAAGAGAACGGCACATAAAATTTGCAAAGCTTCGTTTTTGGCGCCTTGTGGCTGAATCTTACCCTTTAGTCGGTGACCACCTTCAATAATAAATGTACTCATACGTTTTAGTAACGTTTTCTGTTATTAGAATATTTCTTCTTGCTAGAGTTATTGCTCTTTTTATTGGAATTGCTTTTACCGCCATATTTAGACTTCGTACGCATTAAACTTGTAGCATCCGTAAGATCTTCGTCGGTATTCTTCAAATTTATATTTCCATCAGAAAGCTCATACAAATGATTGTAAATAACATCATCCTCAACCGTATCTTTATTCCAATTAAGGAAACACTTTTTCATATGGTTGGCAATCGTATAAATTAAAGCTTCCTTTAATTCTCCATCTTCCCAACTTACAGCAACATCAATCATGGTCTTTATGTTATTACCATAAAAACGGTATTTCGGATGGTTTTGAGGATATTTTAAAGGTTCTGGTCGTGCTTGTATTTCTTCTTTCGACGGTTCGCCATAAGGGGCGTCCACATCGATTTCAAAATTTGACATAATGAACAACTGATCCCATAGTTTGTGCTGAAAATCTGGCACATCCCTAAGATGCGGTTGTAGATTTCCCATGACGGAAATAACCGCTTTGGCTACTTTATTGCGTTCCTCTTTTGTTTCGCGAGTCTTAGCATAATTAATCATCTTTTGCAGATGACGTCCATATTCCGGTATAATTAAATGCTCGCGTTCTGTGTTGTATTCTAAATCGTCAATCAAAATTGTATAATAAAAATGTGTAGTGTATAAATTAAACCCGTAGTCTTTTTAGGTTTTGTTGCAAAATACAAAAAATTATGAAGCTTAAACGAAATTTATAAAGAAATTACACCTTCAACATTTTTAGCGACCTCCTTATATTTGACGATTACTTCTTCAGGGTTTTTCAACCTAACGTTTATGGACACACTGGTGTATTTTCCGTTTTTAGATTCGTTTGTGGTAATAACAGCGCCAAGGTCGTTAAAAAGATCTTCTATATCCTTGACACCAGAGCCTTCTGAAAGTACAATGAATTTGTATAAATATTCCGATGGCCAAAGGGCTGTATCGTATAATTGCGATTTTAGTTTTTCGTAAAACTCTTCTGTTTTTTTAGAACTGTCCATAGTATTTTTTTTCAGCTACAAAGATACATTTTACTTCATATTTTTTGGTTTAATTTTTTATCACGAATTTTACATCAAAAATTAACCCAATTTGAATCCAAAAAAAGTCGTTATCGCAGGTGGTCCAGGCACCGGAAAAACTACCATCATTAATGAGTTGAAAAAACGTGGTTTTGTTTGCTATGATGAAATCTCACGACAAATTACGCTACAAGCTAGAAAAGATGGTATTGAGCAACTTTTTTTAACCGAACCTTTATTGTTTAGTAAAAAACTGTTGGAAGGCAGAACGCAACAATTTAAAGCGGCTGAACAGGAGTCAGAATCCGTTGTTTTTCTAGACAGAGGCATTCCCGATGTTTTAGCCTATATGGATTATATTGGCGACACCTACCCAGACCATTTTGTTGAAGCCTGCAACACCCATAAATATGATAATATCCTCATTTTAGCACCTTGGCAAGAGATTTTTACAAGTGATAGTGAACGTTATGAAAATTTTGAAGAAGCTATTGAAATCCATCAACATTTACTGAACACTTATAAGCGATTTGGCTATAATTTAGTCGATGTTCCTTTTGGTAGTGTTGAAAATAGGGCAGATTTTATTCTAGAGTCCTTAAATTTGCAGTAATGCATCCTATAGAAGTTTTAGAACGGTATTGGCATCACACGTCATTTAGACCGTTGCAAGAAGAGATTATCACTTCGGTACTAAACCAAGAGGATACCTTTGCACTACTTCCAACTGGAGGTGGAAAATCGGTTTGTTTTCAAATTCCTGCGTTGATACAAGATGGGATTTGTATTGTTATTTCGCCTTTGATTGCCTTGATGAAAGACCAAGTGAATACCTTAAAAGAAAAAGGTATTAAAGCCATTGCCTTAACTTCTGGTATGTCCTACAAGGATTTAGACACACAATTAGACAATTGTATTTACGGCAACTATAAGTTTCTATACCTCTCGCCAGAACGCTTACAACAAACTTTGGTACAAGAGCGGATTCAACAAATGAAAGTGAATTTAATTGCCGTTGATGAAGCCCATTGTATCAGTCAATGGGGAAATGATTTTAGACCCGCGTATAACAACATTGCAGTTTTAAGACAGATGCATCCTCATGTGAATTGTATTGCACTGACAGCAACGGCGAAACATAATGTGGTTGATGATATCGTTGAAAATCTCGATTTTATCAATCCAAAAATATTCAAGGCCTCTTTTGCAAGACCAAACATCGCATATCATGTGATTCATACCGACGATAAATTATTTCAACTCGAGCATCTACTGAAAATGCATTCTGGTTCGTCTATAATATATGTTAGAAACAGAAGGGCAACGACGGATATCAATAATTTTCTGAATGCCAAAGGGTTTTCATCCACCTATTATCATGGTGGCATTACTAATAAAGAAAAGCAAGAACGTTTGTACCAGTGGACCAATGGACAGATAGAGATTATAGTGGCAACCACGGCCTTTGGAATGGGAATTGATAAGGCAAATGTAAGAACCGTGATCCATTTCAATCTACCCGAAAGCTTGGAAAGTTATTATCAAGAAGCTGGAAGAGCTGGAAGAGATGGAAAATTGGCACATGCTGTTATTCTAAAACAACATATAGATGAAGATCACTTGCGAGGTCAGTTTTTAAGCACCTTACCTTCTGTGGCATTCGTAAAAACAGTCTATAATAAGCTGAGTAATTATTTTCAAGTTTCTTATGGTGAAGGTGAAAACACTATGCATCAATTCGATTTTAAATCTTTTTGCAATCACTATAAATTAAGTGCAAGTATAACATACAATGCTCTATTATTATTAGACCGAAATGCGATTATCACGCTGACACAGCATTTTAATTTCAGGACTAAGATTCAATTTGTAACTACGAATGCCGTTTTATTTCGGTATTTAGAAACACATCTGGATCTGAATATTTTAGTAAAAGTGTTGCTTAGAACCTATGGAGGTATTTTTGATTATGAAACTAAAGTAAACCTTAGTTTGATTATTAAGAAAGCCAATCTTTCAGAAAAACAAGTGATTGAACAATTACAACGGTTAGAAAAAGATGAAGTGATCAGTCTTCAAATGGCCAATACCGATTCTGAAATTACGTTTTTAAAACCTCGTGAAGATGACCTTACCATTAACCCAATTGCTAAAACGATAGAACAACAGCACACTTTAAAACATCAACAAATTGAATCTGTATTGCACTATATTCAAAATGATTCGGTTTGTAGAAGTCAACAGCTTCTTCGCTATTTCGGAGAAAAAACCAACAAAACCTGTGGTAAATGTTCCGTTTGTTTAGCTAAAGCTTCAAAAATTGATAAGGCGTCAACCAAAACTATTTCGATTCAAATTATAAAAATTTTAGAAACCGGTCCTTTATCTTCGCGACAACTATTACTACAGATCAAATGTTCGGAGAAGTTACTTCTAGAAAGTCTTTCCGAATTAATTGAACTAAGAAAAATAAAACTAACTTCAGCTAATACTTATACCTTATATGACAACAAAACGTAACTTACGCATTGTTTTTATGGGCACTCCAGATTTTGCGGTTGCCACATTAAAAGCGCTCATTGACCATAAATATAACGTAGTTGGCGTCATCACAGCACCAGACAGACCTGCAGGAAGAGGGCAAAAACTAAGGGCTTCCGCTGTAAAAGAATTTACCTTAGAACACAATTTGAAGATCTTGCAACCCAAAAACCTAAAAGCAGAATCTTTTATTGAAGAACTAAAAGCCTTGCATGCCAATTTACAAATCATCGTAGCGTTTCGGATGTTACCAAAGGTAGTTTGGCAAATGCCCGAATATGGTACTTTTAATCTTCATGCGTCATTATTGCCGCAATATAGAGGTGCCGCACCTATTCATTGGGCCATTATAAATGGCGAAACCAAAACAGGTGTGACGACCTTTTTTATAGATGAAAAAATTGATACGGGAGTCATCATTAAAAGTGAAGAAACCCAAATAGAAAATTCTACAACGGTTGGCGAATTGCATGATGATTTAATGACTCTAGGAAGCAATTTGGTTATAAAAACGGCGCAACAGATTGAAAACGATTCCGTAACGACTACAATTCAGCCACAAAACGAAGATTTAAAAACAGCCTACAAGCTCAATCGTGATAATTGTAAAATTGATTGGTCGCAACCCATCGATACCATATACAATAAGATTAGAGGTTTAAATCCGTTTCCAGCAGCTTGGTGTTATTTAGATAATAATGAAGAAACTCAGGTATCAATAAAAATTTATGGTGTCGAAAAAATTAAAGAAGACCATGATTACGATGATGGCAAATTAATGACCACCAAAAATGAGTTAAAAGTGGCCTGTGAAGGTGGTTATATAAATATCCTAGAAATTCAATTACCTGGAAAGCGAAAAATGGATGTAAAGTCTCTTTTAAATGGCTTCGATTTTTCAGAATCGGCAAAACTGCTGTAAACCCTTATAACCATTGGTTTTGTAAAAAAACCGTTAAAATGCATAGCCTTTATTAACAAATGCTATAAGTTATCAACAAAAACCCGTATTTCCCTTGCTATTACTTGTGTAGCTTAATATTCCTAATAATTTTGTGTACGGATTTTAAAGAACTACTTTTTTAAAACCGAATTTTTAACAATTAAAATAAACATTTATGAACAAAACAGATTTAATCAACGGAATGGCAGAGAATGCTGGAATCACAAAAGCAGCTGCTAAAAAAGCATTAGATTCATTATTAGTTGACATCGAAGGATCTTTACAAAAAGGAAACAGAGTTTCTTTAGTAGGATTTGGATCTTGGTCAGTTTCTAGAAGAGCTGCAAGAGACGGAAGAAACCCACAAACTGGAAAGACTATAAAAATCAAAGCTAAAAATGTAGTAAAATTTAAGGCAGGTTCTGACTTAAGTAATGCTGTAAACTAAGACATTTTTTGTTTGAAATACAGAACCTGCTCCTTGAGCAGGTTTTTTTTTGTTCTAATTTTGAGGGAATTAGTTGCTTTTTAAACAAAAAAAACATAGATTTAATCAACCGTTAAAATTAATAAGCAAAATGAACAAGCCCGAAAAAGGCAATTTATTAATTGCAGAGCCATCTATTATCGGTGATATTTCATTTAATCGTGCAGTGATACTTTTAGCAGATCATAACGATTTAGGTTCGGTTGGGTTTATTTTAAACAAGCCTTTAGATTACAATCTTAAAGATCTTATTGAAGATACAGAATCTGAGTTTCCTGTATACAATGGTGGACCGGTAGAACAGGATAATCTTTATTTTATTCATAAATCACCAGAATTAATTCCAGATAGCATAGAAATTTCCAATGGTATATTTTGGGGAGGCGATTTTACGGTAGTGCTAGATCTTATTAATGAAGAAAAAATTTCCAGCGAAGATATTCGTTTCTTTTTAGGCTATTCCGGTTGGGACGAACAGCAATTGGATACTGAACTGAAATCTAACGCTTGGTTGGTATCTGAAAATATATATTCAAAAGAAATTATTTCTAAATCCTGTGTGACCTTTTGGCGCGAAAAAATGTTGGAACTTGGTGGCGATTATAGTATTTGGTCCAATGCTCCTGAAAATCCTAGTTATAATTAATAGCCTATATAAGTCTCAATTTGGCGTTTAACTTGGTAACAAGGCGCTGGGCAAATTCACTTCCATATTCCTTTTTACGATATTTAGTTATTGGCACGATGCCTTTTATAACATTGGTTATAAATAACTCATCTGCTTTTTGAAGTTCAAATGGACTGATGGACGCTTCTTCTACTGTGACATTAACGTCTTTCGATAACAATTCTAGAATTTGCTTGCGCATTACCCCTTTAAGACAACCATCTTCTAAAGGTGGTGTCTTTATGGTATCACCTTTTACCAAGAATAAATTGCCGTTTAAAGCTTCAATGACACTTTTATTGGTGTTTAAAACCAAGCAATTGTCAAAATCATTTTCTTGGGCATAAATACTACCAATGACTTGTATGGTTTTGCTATTGGACTTTAATCCAGATAATAATCCTGGCGCCATAAAATAATCCTTGTATAAATCTACGGTGCACTTCGCATTGGTATCAATGGTGTAAAAAGGGTTGTGCTGTGCTTCTGCACTGATATTGAATTGCACTTTAGCTTCTTCTGAAGGTAAATATTTGCCTCCTTCACCTCTATCGACATTCAGTCTTACACGAGCGGAAGCTTGCAATAATTGGTTAGCGTCTAAAGTTTTTAAAATTTCGGACTCTAGGAATTCCATAGTAAAATTCATGGGAATATCCATTCTAAGAATTCGCATTGAAGCCATAAGCCTAAAGTAATGGTCTTCCCAAAAGAATATAGTTCCATTAACGACTTTTAAGGTTTCAAAAAGGGCGTCACCATATTTGTAGCCTCTATTTTGAATGGTGAGGTTAGAATCTGAATCAGAAAGAAGTGTTCCGTTATAATTGACCATAAAAAAATCCCGATTTAGTTTAGAAATTAAATCGGGACAAAGATATATTAGTTTAATTATTTAGTGGCTATCGAGATCCTAAAACTTGTTTAAGACTTCCAATTTGGTTAGTCCACAACATTTTTCCTTCATCTATCTCATCTTCTTCAGCAAAGTCCGTAATCATCAAAGACACATCTTTGGTAATTTCGTCCACTTGTATACGAATTTCAAAATAATAGGCCGCACCCTCTTCATCATCGTTTACCCAGCGAAATTTAATACGTTCGCCAGTCTTTTTGCTCAAGAGCTTGGCTTGTTCCTCTGAGCCATCCCAAATAAAGGTGAAAAATTCACCACGCGAGTTAACATTATCTGCAAACCATTCCGATAAGCCTGAAGGTGTAGATATGTATGTATATATTAGTGCTGGTGATGCTTGGATCACAAACTCCATTTCATATTTTTCTTTATCGTCCATAAATACAATTATTATTTGCTCAATATATACAATTATAGTTGAGTTTTAAACATTAAGTTTAAAATAATTTTTTTTAGTTTTTATTGTTTGCTGTCGCAGAATTTGTTTTTATATTTGCAGCCGCAATTACGTATAGGTTTTAAGGCTTACAATTTAAAATATCGACGTAACTGAGAAATGGCGATTTAACTCTCCCGAAAATGATTGGGAGGTTAGAGCGACATTAATGTAAATATGGCGAGGTAGCTCAGTCGGTTAGAGCGTCGGATTCATAACCCGGAGGTCACGAGTTCAATTCTCGTTCTCGCTACAGCAGTAAAAGTCCAGCACGAAGGTGCCGGACTTTTTTTATGCGTTGCGCCGAAGCTCGCTTCAAAGCGCACAAGCATAAAAAAAGGCCATAGCAACGCCTTAGCGTTGTGGACTTTTACTATTGTATAGCTCACCTCGCGTAGAATCAGCGAAGCTAATTACTTTACATAAAAAGAATCAAAATAACCAATCCAGACTATTATCTTATTTCCAAGCCTTATCATCTGAACCAACTTCAAAATAAACAAGCATAAAAAAAGGCCATAGCAACGCCTTAGCGTTGTGGACTTTTACTATTGTATAGCTCACCTCGCGTAGAATCAGCGAAGCTAATTACTTTACATAAAAAGAATCTCCGAAGCACATTCGTTATATACCCATATTACTATTTTCCATTTGTAAGTATAAGCTCTTAAATGGCAAAAAAAATTCATTGTATGAAACTTTAAAACGGTATCACAAAGTCAATTACTCTAAATAAATATGATCTGGGTTCTTAACTTAAGAAGTTACAGAATTGCTTTTAGAAAATTTAATACCCACAAATCTTCTTAACTTTCTAAATAGTATAATTAAATACCTTTTTTTTATTAACTTAGAATTTCTAACAAAACCACTAATGAATCTTATTAAAAAAATAGGCCCTTTAAATCTATTTATCTTAGGGCTTTGTGTCCTAATTATTGTGGTTGCCGAATATCTCTTTTTAAGAGGAGATGAACGGCACGCCATATTTGTTGGCCTTTGGGCACCAACACTTTTATTGATTGTAATATTTATAAAACAGATTTACAATGGAGGCAAATGAAATCATATTTGGGTTTTCCATATTTGTATCTATCTGTGTTATTGTATGGGCTGTGTTGGCCATTCGTGCTTATGATAAAATTGATCGTGAAAATCAGTGAAACGTAGTACTTTTTTAATAACACTTTTGGTTTTGTAGTTAGTTTAAAATGTCTACAAGACATTTTAAACTTAATAGTACATCAAGGCAAATGCGATAGCATTTATGACTATCGATTCAATAAAATAGAAACCACAGGAACTAAAATGAACATCCCAACCCTTACCGTTTCTTCCCTTTAGAACCCTCCTCCTTCATCTTCACAAAAATAAGCTTCTTATGCCCTTTGGAATCCTCACTTCGTTCAATCTCAAACGCAGGAATAGAATTAATCAGAGGCGTTAATTTCTGAAAACTATATTGACAAGAAAGGAACAAACAACAACGAAGACAAAAAATAAAGCTAACTCAAGCCATAAAAATGCAAACAAGCAACACCCAAATTCCGACACAGTCGGAACCAACGATTTTCAGAAATAACGAGCCATAAGTAATGTTTTGAAATTCAATTGAGGATTGGACCAAATACGCAATACGACCCGAACACCTCAAAAGTCGATGGAGCGCAACACCGTTATGTGGTGTATTTGCCTTTTGCTACGGCTGAATCGACAGGGCTGCCGGAAGCACCAGTAGCGTCCAACCATCCTTGGATTATGAATCCTGAAACCCATAGAGCACATATTATGATTTCGCCTTTACCAGAGGGAAAAGATTAGAGACCTTATTACATCTTATACGTCTCTTCGAGTGAAATTTCTTTTTCTGAAATTTTGTATCGAGAAGCATTGGTATAGAAAATTGTTCTCGATACAATTCCGATAAAAAAATCGGAATCACTCGAACTGACGACAGTGGTTGATTTAAATATTATTACCTCCTCGAGCGAATTTCTTTCTTAGTAATATTATATCGAGAAGTGCCACTTGGCATATGGTAAAACACAAAAGTATTCTGTTTGGAAAGTACCCTAACGTTTCTTCCCTTTAGAACCATCCTCCTTCATCTTCACAAAAATAAGCTTCTTATGCCCTTTGGAATCTTCACGGCGTTCAATTTCAAACGCAGGAATGGAATTAATCAAAGGCGTTAATTTCTGAAAGCCATAATTCCGGGAATCAAAATTAGGCTGTTTCTTTTGCAACAGACCACCAACATCTCCTAAAAACGCCCAACCATCATCATCGGCTACATCATCTATGGTGGCTGCTATGAGCTTAATATCTTTAGAGGTAATATTATCATACTTACTTTTGGTCACTACCGATTTCGCGCTAGAAGGAGAAGCTGACTCTTCCGATTCACTTTTAAGAATCTCTATATAAATAAACTTATCGCAAGCCACAATAAACGGATTCGGTGTTTTCTTTTCGCCAATCCCATAGACTTTCATGCCAGCTTCACGCAACCGTGTTGCCAAACGTGTAAAGTCGCTATCGCTGGATACCAAACAAAACCCATCCACTTTCTCCGAATACAAAATATCCATCGCATCGATAATCATGGCAGAATCTGTTGCGTTTTTTCCTGTGGTATAACCGTATTGTTGTATGGGTGTGATGGCATTTTCCAGCAGCATGTTTTTCCATTTGGATAAATGGGGCTTGGTCCAATCGCCATAAATACGTTTAATGGTGGGATTGCCGTATTTGGCAATTTCCTCCATCATTTCTTTAACGTAGGCTGATGGGATGTTATCACCATCGATGAGTACGGCTAGTTTTATGTCCATTTGGTTGAGATCATTTTAATAAGCGCTAAAGGTAGTGGGATTATTTTACAAATGGTATTGAAAGTAGCAGGATTTCACTTAGGTCACTGAGAGGATGCAAATCAAACAAATTCCTACACTCCAGATTCAACCCTTCCATAAGTGCTATTTTCTGAGCCCAACTCCCACCCTTCAACTGCTTTTCCCTACCAAAAGCATCCCCTATTATTTGGTGGGCGTCATTCTAGACTAACGGATCTAAATTATAGCTAGCATTAAAAGACTTTTTTTCGAATTTATCTTTAGGTTGTAGCATGCGCTCTTTTACATAGGCAGTCACACCAATATAAAGCGTGGTAGTATTTTTATTGGTGAGTATGTACACCTAACCTGGTTACATCGTATTTGTCATTACGAGGACGCAAGACAAAGCAAATAAAGAGCATTCAAACATCCTTTTTAATTCATTAGAAAGACAGGAATAATCTGTTTTTAACTTCCTAGGTCTTCTATTAATAAAACCTGAACACCTCTATAACTCCTATTTACGATTGGCTTTCTTAGCCAATTTTGCCGCCTTCTTTTCCTTAGGTGATAATGCGGCTTCTTTTTTTACATTTTTCTTTGCGTCTTGTGATTTCCCCATAATAGTCGTGTTTTAAGATTTCTCTTTTAAGTTAGAGTTAAATGTAGTCTAAAAAACGTCAGTCTCGTCTATTGCTTTAGCATTTTAAAGCGGTGCTGTTGGTCTTCTGAAACTAATTTAACCATGTAAGCACCAGCCGTTAGATGCGATACGTCTAACTGTAAATCAGCAGAAACCGTATGTATAGCATACACTTCTTCCCCTAAAAGATTATAAATTGATACGGCATCTATGACTGATTTATAATTCACATTCAACACAGCCTTTGCAGGTATAGGATATACCGATAAGGCATTAGTCTCAAACGTGCCAACACTCAAAGACGGTTCAATATTTAATGTAAAATCCAAGGCTTGTCCAAAACCTGCGTTAGGGCCAAAACCAAAAGGAAAAAACATGATACCACAAGCATCTATAGCTGCAGGAGAATCAGGATCTTGATAGGTTTTGGTAAGTCTAATTCGTGTATTACCTAACACAGCATCTGCTGGTACCGTAATTGCCAAACTTACCGTAATGCCATCATTACCTGTGGAATTGGTAATGGTGCCTATCTCATAGATTTCATTGGCATCGTCTAAAAGGTCGTTCTGGTTCCAATCTATAAAAGCGACCATATCCGTATCAAAGTTACCGTAGGTATTGCCTGCAACTTCAATGGTATAGGATTCGTTTTGAGCCACATTGACAATAGTCGCTGTCTTATCAATTAAAACATTAGCCGCATCTGTATTTGTAATACTAGTACCTGCAAAATCAACAGCAGTAATTTCTTCTACAGTGACGCTGTTACTTTCTGTAATCTCACAATAGGGCGCTGGAAAGGTTTGGGCTTGAACGCCAATAGTCAATAGCGCAAGTGCATAAGTAATTTTTTTCATAAACTATATATTTTGATTCTACAGCAAGTTATAACAATAAAACACAAGACTCGAGTGATTGCTTGTTTTTAACAGTATAGCTTAGGCTTTAAGGTTCTGTTTACTTTGGTTTACTGTAATATAGATTTTATGTCGTGTAGAATAGTTTTACTTTTCAACCGTAATTGCCTAAAAGAATGACGTGTCAAATGCAAAGCATTGATGACTTCCAATTTAAAACTAGGTTAAAAAACAGGCACAATCGTTCTCTTTTTTCCTTTACAAATATTTAGGTCATCGCCACCTGTACCGTCATGGCGAGGCTTTAGCCTGTTGCGAGGCACGAAACAAAAGCAATCGGTTCAAGGATTCAAAATTGTTGGTAGCGCTCTCAACACCAGCAACCACAAACCTATATAAACATAATGGTATCCTCGTCCTTTGTAAATCTTGTAATTAAAGTTTTGGCTTTAGAGTGCTCGCCAGTGGCGTTGTTTTTTTGCGTTGCAGGCTTCAACTTTAATAGGCGTTGTATCAATTCTTTAAAATGTGTCATAGCATGTAGTATTTGGTAATACCAAAGTTACGAAGCGAATCTGACTTTTGGATGTCGGCACCACCCGTAAATCGACTACATATCAAAGATTTAGCGTTAATTTAACACTTGGGTCGTGTTGTGGTAAAGTTGGGTGGGTTTTGCCCTATGAGATTTTTTTGTGGCTGTTTGTATCTTGCTTTTATCTTGTTTGGTAAGATTGCTTCGTTAGTCTCGCAATGGCATAAAAAACAACTCCGATCTAAATACCAGAATTCAATTAACGAGTTCTCGTTGTTGTGTTCATGTAAGACTAATTCTAACACACCTTTGTAAGCTATGCCGTTTCGTCTTGGTTGCTACCTACAATGTTGTAGGTTCCTGGTAGTTGGTTGACGGTCATTTGGAGGCGTTTACTTATTTATAGTTTTAATGTCGCATAATATTCCCAAAAATACTTCAAAAAAATAATTCTCGTTAAACAGCATTTGCTTCACTAGATAGCATGATTGTCGTTGTCTGCCTGAATTTGATCTTCATCTCTGTATGAAGTCATCATAAATAATTTTAAAAACTAATAAATAGATTGTTCTACTTATAACCTTAAATAGTTATTGCTTAGTGTTTTTAGCTGCTGCTATTGATGCTCTTGATGCAAAGCCATTTTTTTTTGATATACCTCCTGTAGGAGAAGCTTTAGCTGTTGCACTTGTAATTCTTGGTGCAGCAATTTTTGTCACTGTTTTATTATTAGTTCTCCATTATCATTGGTATAACTTACAGGAAATCCATTTTTTAAACAGATTACTTTTGTCTTTATTTATGCTGTCTAAGGTTTGGTCTGCTAAGTTTTGTATGAATAACGCTATGACATGCTCGTAAGCTAATTTTGGATGATCTGGATTTAATTCTTTAAGCGCTTGAAATACATAGCGCGTTAACACTACTTCACTTTTATCTTCTCTACCTCATAAACCGTCTGTGCCGAATGATTCTTTTTTCCAGATTATAAGTACAGTCCAACCCAATTCCTAGAGAAACTAGTGCATTGCATTTTCTATTAAACCATCTTCTGAATATTCATAGCTCATTAACGTAGTAGTTTATTTAATCTTGTTTGGTAAGCTTGTTTGTAATTTCGTTTTGCCTTTTCATCTAAAAACGAAGCCTCTATTAATGTTTCCACATCATTTTGTTTGGACGTTAAATCCGTAAACACTTTTTCTACTTGCCTTTTTACAATTCCTGCTTCTTCCCCTAATTTATAAAACTGCGCTGTCACTCTGCCTTTTGCCAAATGAAGTGGCAATAAACCATCGTCTAGTGCAAACTCCTTGTCGTCTATGTGCAATCTGCTATTTAATAAATCGTATGCCGGACTTAACCTAAAATCTCCTAAAGGCGTTTCAATTAAAGAAAAGTTCTTAAAATGTGCATCACCATTTGAAAACAAATAATTAAAAAGTATCAACTTAAATAATTTGACAGATTCTACAGTATAAGCTGGTGTGTATTTTTTTAATAGCGTAAAAAGCGCTAAGTAGTTACCCGAATATTTAAAATCTTCACCATGCGTTTGTGGTGTTCTACCTGCCAAAGACGCAAAATCTTCTTGAGCCCATTTAGTGCTATCGTCCTTAACATCAAAACGTTTGGTAATATAAGCTGGCTCTCCATTCTTAAAAAATATGAGTGCATTTTCAGCAGTTTCCATTGCAAACACCTGACGCGCAATTTGCATGGTGACATGTTCGTTAGCTGGCATTTGGCTGGCATTTTTACCAACATTTGGTATAGGTTTTAAAATGTATTGGCCTTGTTCCCCTTCTGTTATTAAACGCAATTTATTTTTTTCTAATAAGACTGAAAATTTTTCCTGAACACCAGAAATAGATATACGTTTTCTGTTTTCAGTAAATAATACAGCTGTTTGTTCATTGCTTGCTGGTGAATCGTAAGGCAATATG
This sequence comes from Winogradskyella forsetii, assembly GCF_013394595.1. Lineage (GTDB taxonomy): Bacteria > Bacteroidota > Bacteroidia > Flavobacteriales > Flavobacteriaceae > Winogradskyella > Winogradskyella forsetii. Next base: position 1,595,407 of record NZ_CP053348.1, on the reverse strand, counting down.
GGACTTACTTTCCGTCCATTGAACACACGCTTCAATGCCGTATTACTATAGCTAGAATGATTCTTCGAAAGCGTACCTGGACAATATGTTCGTTTTAGCATAGCCATTAGGTCGTTACTTTTTAATGGTTATAGCTCCTATGGTATCGTGTTGTGCAGTGGTCATTAAAATCCCAAAATGGTCTTTAGTGTCTATTCTATTCTCAAAACAAACAGTTTGTTTGTTAGAGCCTTCTGGTAACATATTATAAAAAAAAGGAAATAGATATGTAGAGGTATATTTTTGTTGTGTTTTAGGCAAGGTTAAACTAATGGCTGGTTTATCTGCATTGTTAAACCAATGGTCTTTATAGGTAAACACAAAACTACCATCGTTTAGTTGCGTTAATAAGCCAGCAACTTCCTTTTTGTATAACACTTCAGCTTGCCTCATTATTTAGTACTTGCTTCTTTTACTGTAAACGTAATTTCCATACCTAAAGCATCACCTAATTTCTGTAAGGTGTCTAAGGTAGGATTGCCTTTACCACTTTCAAATTGTTTAAGGGTACGCAACCCAACGCCAGAAAGCGCTGCCAGCATTTCTTGGGTAACATTAAGCATCTCTCTACGTGCTTTTATGGTTTCCACTAATTGTTGCGAGTGCATTATATGGCTCTTTTAATGTAAATATATACTTTTTAATTGAATAAATTCACTGTAAGTGTATTTTAACGCACTATTTGAATCGTTTTTATGTTACCCTAGTGTAGAGCAAAATTAAAAATGGGTTGTGAGAGACTATGTAATTAATACGTGAAGTGAATAATGATTGTTTTAATTAGAACTACTTCTGAATAGTTATAGTTTTATTTTATAATTGGGCGTAACGTTCTCAACACCAGCAACCACAAACCTATATAAACATAATGGTATCCTCGTCCTTTGTAAATCTTGTGATTAGAGTTTTGGGTTTAGAGTGCTCGCCATTGGCGTTGTTTTTTTGCGTTGCAGGCTTCAACTTTAACAGGCGTTGTATCAATGCTTTAAAATGTGTCATAGCATGTAGTATTTGGTATTACCAAAGTTACGAAGCGAATCTGACTTTTGGATGTCGGCACCACCCCTAAATCGACTAAATATCAAAGATTTAGCGTTAATTTAATACTTGGGTAGTGTTGTGGTAAAGTTGGGTGGGTTTTGCCCTATGAGATTTTTTTGTAATTGTTTGTGTCTTATTTGGTAAGATTGCTTCGTTAGGCTCATATTGGCGTAAAAAACAACTCTGACCTAAATACCAGAATTCAATTGACGAGTTCTCGTTGTTGTGTACTTACCCTATAGCAACGTTCTTCCCCTAGATACAATGGGTTGCCATGCTTCTCTGACCAAAAACCATCTAACAGATCTTTTGTAATGCACTTATAGACTGCAACACCTTTGTAAAGCTTAGTATCCTCTCCTTTATAATTAAAGTTAATGACTAAGATATTATCCTTAAAAAAACCGGTTCCTAATTGCTCTTGAGTATCATTAATCAACCACTTCGCCACTATTCTATTGTGTTCATTCAAGGCTAATTCTAACACACCTTTGTAAGCTATGCCGTTTTTATCTTGGTTGCTACCTACAATGTTGTAGGTTCCTGGTACTTGGGTTATGGTCATATCCTTTGAATCTATATGCTTTTGCCAATTAGTTCTTCTAAATAGCACTAATCAAAAGTAACTAATCTCTAAAGTTCTACCAACCCCAAACCTTCAACCATTCCAAAAACAAATCGCTTCACATCAATTTTGCAAAGTCATATGAAGCGATACCACATTCCAATTCAAGATTAAAAATGACAACTTATTTGTCTATAAAATCAGCATCGGTTAAGGTTTTCATAAATGCGACAATGCTTTCTTGTTCCGCCATGGTTAGGTTTAATTCATCAAAAGGTAAAGTTTGATATTCTTCGTGAATCCCAATACCTTTTCCTCCTCCACGATTATAGAAATCAACCACTTCTTCCAAAGTCATGTAAACTCCATTATGCATATAAGGTCCTGTTACATTACTATTCCTTACCGTTGGTGTTTTAAAAAAGTGCTTTCTCTGATTGGTACCAAACACATTATAACGCCCTAAGTCACTACTAATACTAGCGTTAATAGTATCGTTTGTTGCTGGTACACCAAGCAATTCTACCTCTGTATCATTATAATTAGGTGGAACCGTACCATTAAACAATGGTGGAAAATGACAGGTTGCACAAGCAGCTTTACCCATAAACAGGTTAAACCCTCGCTTTTCTGCTGCTGTTAAAGAAGATTCGATACCTTCTATATTCTTATCAAATTTAGAATTAAAACCATTTAAACTGCGCACATAACTCGCAATAGCATGTCTGATATTAAAATCAATACGTTTGTTGCCATACAAACTATCTATTGCCGCTTTGTATGTTGGATTATTTAATACCCGACGCACTATAGAATCCATAGGTAAATTAAATTCATCATGATTTTCGGCGACACCTACAATTTGCCCTTCTAAACTCCCTGCACGTCCATCCATAAAAAACGATTGTTGATAAGCACTGTAGGTAAGTGTTGGTGAATTTCTTACTTGTCGGGCATCAAAGGTCTTTCTACCATCTGTAAACGCCTTATCTTTAATATGACAACTGGCACAAGCCATATCATGATGTCTCGATAGTGTACGGTCATTAAAAAGTGCCTTTCCAAAGTCCTCCTTTTGTTTTAAGTAAAGGGTATCGCTCTTATAGTCTGAAAAATATAGCACATTCACCGTATTGGCACCAAAAAAAGATGACGTATTATTAGAAATAGCCATTTCAAATGGAAACGAAACATTCCAATCCTCCTGAGTTTTCAGTACTAATTTTAATTGGGGATCGGTATAATTTTTTATAAAATCAAAGCGATCAAAAGTATCAAAATCAGAATCAAGAGCAGCAATCCCGTCTTTAAAGGAGCTCCTCAAGTCATCATAAATAGCTTTAGAGCTAAACTTATCCTTACAAATATCTATCAACGCTATAAGCGTTTGGGTTGTATACTGACTTTCGGTCAATGCCTGTCCTAAAACAGGTGAATCAAATCCTGTAATACCTGTAGCTGCAGTTCTCATAATTTGATCTCTAATTAACCAAATAAGATGATAATCTTTTAATTTAATATGTGTATTACGCTGTATCAACTTCAGTCGATCAGACGTAATTGTTAACGCATTAAGTAATGCCCCTTCATCTCCTTCTTCTTCATGCAACAACTCTTCAATGACCTGAAAACCAAATGGATTCCTGATTTTTACATCGGTTAAATCCTCTTCCTGAACTTGTAGAATATTTGGGGCATTTAGAGATTTATAATTATTCTTATCTATCGATGCCAAAACAGGCTCCATCGCTTTAAAATGTCGACGCGCTTTTTTATAATAAGCAATACGCTCCCCTGTATTATTTGACATAGAGATAGAATCTAAAAACGTAATACAACGCTCTAACTCTGAATTATAATACAAGGCTATTTTCTTATCCGTATCGTCTATGTTTACCGTTTCCGTCTGCTTTTTACACGACGCCGTACTTAAAAGCAAAAGACATATACAAACTGTATATGTCTTAGCTTTCATAAATATGCTATTATTCATGCTGTTATTTTATTATCTATCTAAACCTTTAATAACATAAAGCATTGAACCTTCTTTAGCATTAGATACGTTAGGATTAGCTAATGGATCTGTAAAAGAGGTTCCATCAGCAGGGTTCCAGCCATGATTTTGTGTCATTACTAAAAATGTGTTTTCTCCATTATTTACAACATCAGTGACATCAATCATACCTGTAATTTCCCAAGTACTAGACGTTGAACCATATCCTAAATTTTCAGCTCTAGCTTGGTCTGCTTCTAATACTGTTTTTAATTCCCCTGTATTTAAGTTATACTGGTAAAGCTTAGCATAACCGTTGATTGATGTATCTAAGTATCCATTAGGATCTTCTTGAATGTAAGCGTAGTTTTCAGTCACTAAAATATTATCTGGCGAATGGAATCCTTCTGCAACACCACCTACAATATCACCATCTAATACACAAGTAATGGTTGCAGGTCCTGTTGGGTCGGTTTCATTCAATGTTACCTTGTAAATACGACCTAAAGCAGATCCTTTTCCTGCTAAACCAGCAGAGATACGACCGGTAACACAAAAATATAGTTCTCTTTGGTTCGCTGCAGAACCTCTTCTCCAATCAATATCTTCTAATCTAGAGAATCCCATAACACCTTTGGTTTTTGCCTCAGCATCAAGAGCATTAATTTCTGTTTCTTCTAATTCTACAAATTCTGCACTATATGATGTGCCTTCTACCATATCCATTTCAAAATCGATACCTGCAGTTGTCACTTTTAATCCATATAATTGACCACCATATAAATCTCCACGGTTACCAACATACATTCCTAATTGACCAGAAGGTACGGAGTTATCTGCATGATCATCTCCAATAAAAACAACCGTTTTATCTGGGTAGGCATCTTTTCCAATCGGAACAGCATTTTCTGTAGACCATTGTCCTAAAGCTGCCAACGTTTCCCCTACACTAGCGTCATTAGCACTTTTAGTAGGATCTACTACAAACACCCCTTTTGAAGCACCACCCCATTCTCCGCCAGAAAGGTATAAGGGTCCAAAGCCATGTTCTTCTGGCGTTACCAAAGTACCAGAACACATAGCCGTTTCTGCAGTTGCTGTAGCATTTAATATATACTCACCATTATATGGTCTTAAGTTTTCGTTTAACAAAATTCTTGCAATAGAATAATCGGCTTCAATATTATTAATTAAAGTAAAGGTGTTATCTCCGTTATTAATTAATCCGGCACCATCTGCCATAGACCCATAAATAAAATTAGGGGTATTTGGAATGATATCTTCTGAAGTTAAAAGTGTAGAAATTCTAAGGTTAACAAACTGATCGGTTACCTTTAATAAGGTAGGCGTCTTAGAGGCCGTTAAATACACAGAAGCATCGCTTCCATCCTCTCCATCTTCTCCATCTTCTCCATCCGAGCCGTCAGAACCATCCGATCCGTCAACACCATCGATGCCGTCCTTTCCATCTTCAACGTCACAGCTCACTACAAGTGCGCCTGATGCTGTAATAATAAATGCTAATAAAAATAATTTAATAATTTGTTTCATAATTTAAGGTTGTTAGTGGTTATAATGTGTCCACAAAGCTACTTTTAGCCTTCTATAAACTTGTTAATTAATAAAAACCGTTTTATTAAGTTACCGCTATCTTACCGTTAACTGTATTACGATACTATTACTAACACCTGCCATTTTAAACCTTAGTGTTAACTTAAAATTAATAATACACGCTATCACTTTTAGTGTGCTTATCTCGCCTAAAAACTCTAGTGCATTCTTTAAGGTTTTTGTATAAGGTTTTGTTATGCTATTATGGGTTTACTTTTGCTTGGTTCCTCGCGTAAGGCTCTAGGCTCGCAATGACGGTTTTCGTAATGACGTTAATAAAAAATCGAAAAACAAACTAGACCTAAATGATTACTATTTTAACGGTTTGAGTTTTGAGATATAGCTATGACATCCAGACCAATATCTTTAGATTGAATTTTAAATTATAACCACTATGAAAATGACATACCATAGTATAGCTTAGCGTTAATTTAACGCTTGGGTAGTGTTTTGGTAAAGTTGGGTGGATTTGCTGTTTGGGATTTTTTTGAGACTGTTTGTATCTTATCTGCTAAGATTGCTTCTTTAAGCTCGTGTTGGCGCAAAAAACAACTACGACCTAAATACCAGAATTCAATTGACGCGTTCTCGTTGTTGTGTGCTTGCCCTATAGCAACGTTCTTCCCCAAGATATAATGGATTGCCATGCTTCTCCGACCAAAAACCATCTAACAGATCTTTTGTAATGCACTTATAGACTGCAACACCTTTGTAAAGCTTAGTATCCTCTCCTCTGTAATTAAAGTTAATTACCAAGATATTATCCTTAAAAAAACCTGTTCCTAATTGCTCTTGAGTATTATTAATCAACCACTTCGCCTCTATTCTGTTGTGTTCATCTAAGGCTAATTCTAACACATCTTTGTAAGCTATGCCGTTTTCGTCTTGGTTGCTTCCTGTTATAATATAAATACCTGGTAGTTGGGTTATGGTCATTTGAGTATACTTAAATTAATATTTTATTTCAGTATAACATTTGAATACTGTTCTAAAAGATTAAATTTTTCTTTTATAAATCTTAAAACCTCTTTTTTATTTAGCTTATATTCGTTCAATTCGTTATCGGAATAAACTCTTAAACGAAAGCCTTTTATAAAATAAAACATCTGATCCTTCACTATTGAAAACCTAAAACTATCTTGAAAAGGATAAATTGAAGAATCGACGAATCTATTTTTAATATCTAATAAAATATCTTCTTGAGACTTAGATTCTTTAGGTATCACCATCATTCTATTATACTCACATGAAGCCTTAGTTTTGTGATATAAAACAATTTCATTATCCTTTATTTCTGTTTTAAAACTCATACCATAAGCAGAATATTCTATTTCTTTAAACTCAGGAAATAGTTTTACTGATGGCCAACCTGAACCCACATCTATATAGTATTTTCTATCCTCGATAATAACAGAAAGCATTCTATGACATTCTATGCCATTAATAAAAGACGAATGTAGATTACTATTAATATAATTTTTATATAATACCTCCTTAAACCTTAAAACTTTATCAGAACAAGTGCCTCCTAAAGACAATTGTTTATTCTGAATATTATTTAACATAAACAGGTTGTGAAACGGAACCGTTTTAAATTCGTCTAATAATAATGACTCTACTTTATCGATGGTACTCAACTTATCTATGTTTGATCCCTCTTTTGTCTATTGCATCATCAAAAACAGGGTATTGATGGAAATAATCCTCTACGAATAGTCTTTCCGGATAATATTTAGACCATATTTTTTTTAAAGACTGTCTCTCCAATTCATTATTATGACAAAGATGCTCTACTACTAATTTTCTAATACCTGAACCAACATCGAATGCAGTTTTTTTACGAGATATAATATCTTTTGGTAACTCTTCCATAAACAAATCTCTCAATACTTGTTTATCTGTTAGCTGCTTTATTGATAAATCTAAGGAAGCTTCATAAACTTGTTTATCTAAAAAAGGACACCTTACTTCAATAGTTTTAGCCATTGATGCCAAATCTAATCGTCTTAACTCAGTAAAGTGTAAATTATTAATCAAAGTTTTACTTTTATTCCTAGTTACTTCTGCATCCTTAGAAATTTTATAACCACAAAATAGCTCATCTGCTCCTTCTCCTGATAATATCACTTTTAAACCATCTTTTGAAGCCGATTTAGATAAAAGATATGTGGCTAAACCATTACTTATTATAGACGGATTATAACTTTCTGTTTGATAAACCAACTGATCTATTAACTGATCTAATTCATCTGGATCAGGCAATGAAACCATTATTAATTGCTCTTCAATACCTAAAAAAACTGATAATTCTTGAACAAATTTATAATCTTCACTCTCAAAATCTACGAGCGAATAATAAATCACATTTTTAGTTAACGTATTCACAATTGATGCTATTATAGAACTATCGATTCCACCACTTAAAAAAACACCAACAGGTATATCTCTGTTTTCAGGAATCCTCTTTTCGATAGCCTTTATAATTATTTCTTTTAAATCTAATGGTGATTTATCTAAAAACTGATGCTTTATATTATTTGAAATTGAATTATTATCTATAATAGAAAACCCCTTTGGAACAAATTCAAAGTTTTCTATTTCACTAATACACTTTAACTCACTAGCAATAAATTTAGATGATACACTAGAACCGTAAAAGAGCGGTTTTTTTCCAATATAATCCCTAACTGTATATACATTATGAGTTGTTTTATGATATATTAAGCCTGAATAGAACCCATCTAAAAGATGAATTACTTCTCCTCCATATTTAGCAAATAAGGGTAAAATAATTTCGGTATCGCATTCAGAGACTAATGAGATGTTATTTTCTTTTGCCAAAGATTTAAAATTAAAAATCTCTCCGTTAAATACACCAATATAGTCTCCAAACTCAAATGGTTGCATTCCTTTTTCAGATTCATCGTTAATTGCCAAACGATTAAAACCTATGGCTATATTATTATCCTGATATATATTAGAACCATCTTTACCTCTATGACTTAAAAGCCTTAGACATTTATGGATAGCGTGGGAATTATGATTTCCTATTAAAGCAGCAATACCGCACATATTTATATTTCAGCCTTATTAATCCATTGTATAAATTGCGTAAACACCTCTTTATGTTTTTCTAATTTTATAGTATCTAAACTTTCATTTTCTCTATGTATGTTGCATTTACCGTCATTGGGACCAAAACCAATATAAATGCCACCCTCTGGTATATTAGAAACAAAAGGACATTTTGTGAATTTATTTAAGCTCCTATTATCAAAAATAGCGTCACCGTTATATATAACATTGTTTAATTCTGTTAAGTAAGAAGGCTGTTTTTTAGTCACTGGTAAATAAAAGATAACTGGTATTTCTCCTTTACCAACTCCTGTTTCTTCAACATATATTTTAGAACCAAATTCGGCAATATGTTTTGGTATCACTTCAAAAGGTGTTTTTCCTGCAACCTCTTCTTCACCTTGAATAATCCACAATATATTTGGTATTTCAAATCCTTTTTCTTTCATTTCCAAAAAGGCAAATATGCGGCATATAAGTATACCTTTATTATCTGCTATTCCTCTTGCATAGTACCGACCTTCAATTTCAGTTAGAACAAAAGGGTCTGTTTTCCATTTTTCTTTTTTATTTATTTTTTCAACGTCATAATGATTATACAATGTTACTTTTTTTGACGAATTAACATTAATATACTTAGCTATTATTACAGGTTGATTATAAGGACTATCGCCTTCTATCGATATTGTAAAACCTATTTTTTCTAATAAACCTTTAACTAAATTAATTCCTTCAAGGTTTGCTTCTCTATTATTAGCAATCGTCTTGATAGTTATAAACTTTTTTAACGTATTAATCATTTAACTAACTCTTTTGAATTTATAATCTCCTTATTTTCTTTATGATTAATTACTTTAGTCATGAAATTCTCCCAACCCTTAATTTCTAATGGGATTTCACCTAAATTAATTTTTGCTGTTAAACTCCTAAATTCTAAATCTAACATTTTAGGATAATTAAGCATTAAAAATGCTCTTTTAATCATGTTTATATATTTACGCTCTGTATATGGTTCAAATGACCTACCATAATCTATAAGCTTTAAATCCTTATCATTAATAACAATAAAATTTACAGGTTTAATATTTGAAAATATAAGCCCATTATTTTTACAGAATCTCAAAAAATAAATGAGTTGATCTTCCTCTACATAATCCATTGATTTAAAAGGATGATAAGGATATTTAATATAGTTACCATTTGTATTTTCTACAAGCTCTAAAGATTCTAACAAAGTACATTTAGAAAACACACACTTATTGTTTTTTAACAGTTCCCATTCATAATCTTTTATAGAATAAAATGATTTATACACAAACGTATAGTCCGTAAAAACGATGCCTTCAGATCCATCTCCTAGCAAGACTAAATCTGTATCTAACTCAAATGCCTCTTTAATTTTTTGTTTATTACTATCCGTTGTTTCTATATTTCTTTTAATTGAATCGGTATAAGACCATACTGTAGTCGCTAAAGATTCTATAAATTGCTTTAACAATATTTCGTTTTTTGAAACTTCAATAATATCGATAAAATATTTCTTTAAAACTAGGTCAGTAAATTGATTAGCATAAGCCCCTATAAAATTATAATCTTTGCCTAATATTTCTAGTAGTCCAGCTATTCTATAATAGTTCATTAAAAAACGAGACTTTCTTTTTATTATGGTCTTTTTATATTCTACTAAAAAAACATTAAAAAAGCCAGCTTCATTTAACCTTTCATAAATATCCTTTGGTCTATTAGGTTTCGTGTTCTGTTTTATTTCATCAATTGTTTTAATTATAGCCTTATTGAATGCATAACCTATAATATCATTAGCCGATTTATCAAGTTCGTGCTCTATTCTAAAATTTTGAATAGGTCTATTTTGATCAACACAAAACGTATGCTCCGCAATTTTTCTATTAGATACTGATTGATTTAAAAGCGCCCAAAACAAATCACCTCTTCGTACAAACTTATCATTTACTTCTAAATTCACCACAGGATAAAATCGCAGCAAATCCCTATTAAAAATCAAGGTATTAGGACCTCGATTACTAACAACTTCCGAATGATTAATCTCTTTTTTTTGTAAAACAGGCCTAGAAACTGATTTACCTGAAAAAATGTAAACGATATCTTTTTCTATATTGGAACCATAGTAAATAGGTGATTCAACATGTGTAAAATGCGAATCTGAAATATCATAATAATAATCCTTTAATTCTTTAAGATTATTAAAATCTAACTCTTCTTGGTTATTGGAATACAAACTGTAAACTAAATCTACCAATTGCACTCTAATAGATGATAAAAAAGGTAATGGTGGGTCTTTACTTACACTGCCTATTAAGGCATCATAATCATCTTTATAGTTATTGATAATAGAAAACAAATCTGTTTTTGAACCCTTATTATTCCCATGTGTATTAGAAAAAGTAATATCATCATCTATAACCCAATACACTGGATTTTTAAATGATATAGATTCTGTAAACAAATGATGTTGAAGTATTGTGCGACCAATAGGAATAGAGTTTATTTTATTAAACTTTTTAAAGTACGTGCCATAATAGCCTAATTTTAAATTAGTCTCCCAATCCGCTTTATGCACAATTACAAAGTCTATTTTAGATTTGACTAATTTTTTTTTTACATCATCAAACCCATCTAAAAATGATAGATTATCTATTATCAAAAGTTTATCTACTCTAATTGTTTTTTGTATAATAGAGTCAATAATTCTTTCTGCGATTTTTTTATCTCCGGCGATAAAGCCTACAATGAAGTCAAAATCTTTATGATCATTAAATAGTATATCTTGCCTATTGCCTAATTGCTGGTTTATATTAGAAACAACAATATCTTTTTCTTCAAATTCAAATACTCTTTTTGCTCTGCTAAAAAAACGTTGCTTATCTAGAGAAGTCATAATATGCTGATATTTATAGTAGAAATACCTATAACTCTCTTTTTTGAGTTCAAAATTGTTTGTCAAGCGCTGACGCGTATTTTCAACATGTAATGTTACGAGATGGTTTTCAAGAACTCTATATGTAGGCTTCAACTGAAATAACCTTACAAATACATCTCTATCTACTGTAGCTACCATTGCTTCGTCAAAACCACCTGCTCTCAATAGTGTTTTTAATCTTACAAAAGTATTAGAGCCACCAACGCCTGGATTGCCATATAAGAAATTATGAAAATCTAGTTGCTTAGGTAATTTTAAAAGAGACGCTATGTTTGAATCTTGTCTGATGAGGTTCGCAAAAACAATATCCTCATTGGTAGTATTTGAAGTCACTGCATCTAGATAATCTATATGCCATTCATCATCATCGTCAAGTGATGAAAAATAAACTGTATCAACAATATCGTTATTGCTAATAAAATATTCTATACCTGTATTTAAAGCTCCTGAATAATTATTTGTTCTTTCGTTTTTAATCCAAATGACATTATAAGCCTCACATATCTGTTGCTCTGTAAGATGATTTTTTTGTTGAGAATTAGAAACTACGATTACGAAGTTTGGTTTCCGAACTTGATTATGAATAGATTTGAGTGCTCTTTTTAATAATTTTACTCTATCATGAGTAACTACAACTGTAAAAACAACCATATACTTTTACATCTGTTTAATATATTTTTCAATATCCTCAATCGTCTTCACGGGAATTAATAAATCTTTCAATCTATGATCTAGATTTTTTCCTGCTAATTCCTTAGACCAGCCGCCAAATTCTGTGACACATAAAACTATTTTCTTTTTTTGCCATGCAAAAGCTAATTCGGACAATGTACCTGCTCCTCCTCCTGCTGCGATAATAATATCCGAGCTATTTATTAAAATCATATTCCGTGCTATTCCCATACCTGTTGGTATGGCTATATCTATAAATTCATTAGCGTCTTCAGCACTGTCTCCTTGCAGAACACCTATTGTTTGCCCGTCGAAAGTTTCTTTAGATGATTTTACTCCTTTACTAACAGCTTCCATAAAACCACCTGCGCCTCCATTTAAAAATACACGGCCTTTTTGCGCTATAACTTTGCCTAGGTTTTCTCCAAAATTATACAAATCATTCCCACAAACCGATTTATTAGGCCCTATTATTCCAATCTTTATCATCCAATAATTCTTCTTATATATAATTTACTCGCTATTAATATGACAAAAATTTTACACTTTTAAAATCTTAACCCACTTAAATCCTTTAAGTGCATTTCAATCTTGTTTAATTCAGAAGTAATTACCCAGTCATCCCATTAACAAACACCTGTACAAAATCTTTCATTTTATCCAAAATACGCTCCCCTATTCACGAGCCTTTAAATACTTGGTCTATTATCATGAAAAACACAAATCGAAACGCCATCGCAAGGTACGAAGTGATCTTTCTAAGTTGTGCTTTCTGAGATACTTCGTACCTGCAGTGACGATGGTATTTTTCAATTAATTACTAATCCTACCTTCCTTAATTTTGATTCTAAATTTTCTTCTAGATTTTCAACATCTGAGTCATTTAATTCAACTAAGGTAAAACCATTTTGCGCATACAATTCTAACTTTCTTTTTTTTCTAGCCAAATATTTTTTATCGTCTTCCATTCCCCAATATTCAATATATATTTTATTTTCAGGTAAATAAAAGTCACAATATAGTACCTCTTCTATATTTAATTTCTTTTCATAGGCGTGGACTATTCCATTCCTATAGAAGAAATTATCAATAAGTAGCTCTGCACGACTTCTCACATAATGTCCGTCCGAAGTTCGTTTTTCCGCAGGATATTTTTTCCTAATATCTATTAATTCTTTGTCTTTTTCGGCTATTTCACTATCGTTATCCTCTTGTGTGCCCTCGCCTATTCCAATGGTTCTAATTAAGTGTTTATTAGTAAGCACCTCATTATCCCATAGCACGAAGGGTACTCCATTTTTCAATTCCATTTGATGACCACCATTCTTAATTCCTGGTTTTGTTGTAATCCAGCCATCTCGATCTTTTTGAATCCAACCCAAATCCGAGAAGTACGAGTTCACTTTTCTGTTTGAGACATTAAAATGATCACCTATTTTGGTTGCATTTAATAAGTTATTGGAATCTACTTCCATTTCAATATTTAAATTGAATGGCCAAACAACATATTCGCCAAACTTTGGATTGTATTTAGTGTCACCTCCTGCAACACGACCATTTTTTGTTAATTGCCAAGAGTCGTCTTTTCTATAAATCCAACCTTTTGCTTTTAACTTTTTAAATAATTCTTTTGAATCTAATTGTCTTTCTTTAGCTAATGCTGAAGTAGATAAATATTTCATTTTTAGTTTTAATTTTTGGGGGTTTATTAAATTGTTATTATTGGTTTTAAACTTTATTCTATATTATTTCTTGTATTCGCCATACGCTTCATCGGATCAAAAAATGCTTGGTAAAATGCATCATCTTTTGCATACAAGCGATACAAGTCTAATTCTTGCTTTAATTGGCTGATAACCTCTGCGTTAATTTTAAACCTCTTTTAATCTCACTTGCTATTAAAAAACGTTAGGTGTTCACTGGTTAAAACTCGTGTTATGGTTTATACTATTGTATAACTTCATCTAGATTATCTCTGTTGATATTTATGTAATTAAAAAGCGCTTCTTCGTTGTTACTTAGTTGGTTTAAGAAGAAGGTTTTTGTTTTATGTTTTCTATGGTAATATTTTACAAATTGCGGATGCACTTTTTCACTATTTCAACCTATCTAAATGCTCTTTTAACACATAACCTCCTGTTTTAGGATAACCTAAGAAAACTATTAGATTTTCTTCTTTTAATAGTTTAAGATATCTTTCTGTTGTAGATACACCTTTACCTATTTGATTAGCTATTTCATTTGTATTTAATTCTGGGTTATTTCTTATAATACCAAGTACATCATTAAGTGTCTTATTTACTCCCTCATTTATATCTTTAAAAACTATATATTTTACTCCCTCATTTACTCCCTCATTTACTCCCTCATTTGAGTTTTTGTGTTTTACACCTTCAAAGATTACTTTAAATGTTTTATCTCCTTCTTCCCATTTAGGAGTTTTAAAACCATTTATCTTACAATCATTAATCATTCTCAATGTACCGCTACCTAACATTTCTATATAGCGTCTTGTAAAACATATTTGAGCAATATCTGGATTTCTAAGAATAGAATTATGCTCTTTTTTTAAATCTTTAATGGTAATCCCTTCTGGTAGTGTTCCATAATTAGAAATCTCAGTTCTATCAGCAAAAACATTAATTTGAAGAAAGCTATTTACAGAATTATAATCTCTATGCACTACAGCATTCATAAGAGCTTCTCTAATAGCTAACTGAGGATAATTGTGCCTCTCTGTTCTTAAATTATCTACAACTTCAATTGTTTTACCAAAAACGATATCAAGATAATCTAAAGCATCTTCAATATTTTCAAATATATTTCTATTTAATAATCGATCTCCTAAGAAAGTATCTCCTGTTTCACTTCCTGGAAATACAGTAATTCTAATTGGTGATTGTGGAATAAAACGTAAAGGTAAACTTGCAAACAAAAGCACACATGCATTGGTTAAATTATTATTTCTAACAAGTCCAGTTTGCACTAAAAAATCTTCATTGTCTAAAATAGTTGCTTTAGTGTATCTTTGTTTATATAAAACTATTGTTTTCTCTATCTCTGTTTGAGATAAATTATCTAATTCTGCTGCAAGTACAGTTCTACGTTCCCAATGAAAGTCTGCATTTTTGCGTTCAGCTATTAAATTTGTTATCGAATTAACATCAGAAACTTTGGTTGTAGCCTTTTCTCTTACATAAATAATATTCTTAAATTGATAAGGTTTGTTAGCACCTTCCCAAGTACTTATAAGAATAACATCTTTGTTTTTATAATTTATTATTTGAAAAGAAATTGGTGCTTCTGGTTTTATGCTTTCTAATAAGGTTTGCTGTAACGAGCTTAGCTTTCTTTCTGCATGTTCAATACCAATTACCTCTTTATCGTCATCTATACCAATAATTACATCTCCTCCTTCTGTATTAATAAAGCTTGTAACAATTTTAGCAATAGCAGCTTGAGACACATCAGCTTTAAACTCTAAGCGTGTACCTTCTTCTTTAGCAAGTAAATTTTTTACTATAAAGCTATTATTCATCTTCACTATCTTTAATTAAACTCTCTATAAATTCTTTATCGCCAAACTGTGCTTGTATATAGGTCATTGCTTCATCTAACCTATAAAATTCTTGTGCCCAATTACCATTCCTTAAAGCCACAGGCTCTCCATCTTTAATCACATGATTGTAAATATCAATAGAGCGTTCGTCAAAAAATCTGTTCTTTTTTATGATATAGCCTTTACCATCTTTACATTCAATTTTACCAAGCAACAATCTACTAAAAACCACATCTCTATGTACCAAAAACCAATACGGTTTACCTAGTTTTATTGCTGTTTTAATTTCTTCAAAAGTTATATTTAAATCGTCAATGTTACCTGTACCATAATAAGGCCTAATAATACCAACAAAAAAATCACATTCTTCGACTGCTTTTAAACAATTATCTAGGTTAGAAAGATTTGGGTTAACTTTTACTGTACCATGATGAGAATTAATTACATCGTATTTTAAAGTAGATAATTGAGCAACAATAGCAGAAAGCTCATTTTCAAATCCATAAACGGTTGAGGCTATCATTACTTTTATCTTTTGTTTCTTTTTAGCCATACTTTATTTTTACTATAACTTTTTTCCCTCCTCCGCAACCATACCCAACTGTTCTTTAGCCTCACCAACAGTAACCTGCCCATTCATAAGCATAGGTAATAACCAATCCCTAAGGTCTGAGAGTTGTTCAATTTGAAATATTTCCATTCTCATAATTATATACAGCCGAACTAAACATTTCTAAAACCTCACTTAGCTTAGATGAAAATTCTTTTTGAAAATTACCATAAGCGATATTATATAAAGTCTCAATCTCTCCCAAATCTCTATACTCTCGCCAAAAACTATTACATAACCACCAATTATTAGGTGGATTAGGTTTATCCATAACAAGTCTTGCTTCTTTTGCAATAATATCGTGAACAGGTTGGTTTTCTGGATTTTCAGTTACAAATGAAAGTCCATAATATAAATCTCTATTAAATGAGTTATGAAACTGTACAGACAATTTTAAGCCATATTTTTGTAAATCGCTATTAGTAAAGAAAAAACCACTATATCGCTCTCTTTTTTCTATGAGACTTTTATATAAATTCTTAAATGTCAAATTATTCTTATTAGCAAAATCTTCAAAAAACGGAATTAAGTGTTTACATGCAATATCAAAGTAAATCTCATTATCATTTTCTGATTTACGCAATGCTAAATATGCTTCAAAACTATCTTTGCTTTTGGTAATTTTTTCGGCTATTTCTTTACTCATTTTACTATTTATATTTTGATGTGTTAGCTTTTTGACCAAATTTAGATACTGAACAATACTTTCTCTAACTATAGGGACCGTTGCACATTTCTCTATACAAACCTGTAGCCATTCTGTTATATCTTTTCGATAAGAAATTGGTTGATATTCTATATTTCTGATTTCTAAATCCTTATGGTCATCACTTAATTTTCCATTTAAAGTCAAAAACATTAAGTGCCCATCATTCTGAAAATTATAATATCTCAAAAGTTGATTTTCTTGCTCCTTTGCGTAAATCTTATTTTCAATTTTGATCACTTTGTTATTATCAGAGCGAATAAGTATATCTATATTACCTCCTAAATCTTTATCCTTATTAATAATACCTGTGTAGTATTCTATATGAGATGTAGCATTTTGAGTTTCGAAATCTTTAATACCCAGTTTATCTAAAAAAGAATCTAGAAATAATGTACCTTGTTGATGAGAACCTTGCGGATCTAATAATTCTGAAATAAACTTAGAATGCAATCTCACCTCATCACTTTCTTTTCTAAGTAAGGTGAATAAATTGAAATTTTGTCCAGACATTTTATTTATCCTAGAATAACTATTTACAATAGTCTGTACTTCTGAAAGTAAAATGTAAGTATAATTCATCTACAAATTAATTATAAGTTTCTCCTTCTTCTGCAACCCTACCCAAATCAGTTTTGGTATTTACTTTATAAGATTGCTTTACTTTGGCAAGATTCCCTTCTGTATGAGAATGTGCTACGCGCACCTGCCCATTCATTAACATAGGCAACAACCAATCCCTAAGCTCTGAGAGTTTTTGATTTTGTTTTAAGTTTGTTTGAATTTGTGAGTGAATTGGTTTTGCCTTATTGTAAAACTGCTCCATAATTATAGAGTCAGGATTGGCCACTTGATAGTTAGTAACAAACGATTCAAATAATAAATTTTTTATCCCACTTGTTTTTCCTTCCCATCCAAATAAAACGTCTGCATCATATAATCTATTCCATAGATAAGCGAAATTATATAGTGCTTTTTCATCTTTTAATGTTACAGCTTTACAAAAGTTAGAACAGATTAAAGGGTTTTCAAATCGCTCTAAAGTTTCTTTTGTTATGAAAGCCATTCTACCTGTTGATTGAGTTGGACTTCCTCCAGAAATTTCAATTATAAAATCTCCTATTTCTAATAATTTGTGACTGTTTTTTTCTAATACAAAACGTGTTGGACTTTTAACAACTCCTTTACCGTTTAGTCCATTTAAATCTGCACCACGAATACAAGACACTTTGTTTATATAATTACCTTGTTCTTCTGCTTTTCCCCAATCTCCACTTTTATCATTTTTAATCCATGTAGACAAAGCATCAACTTCCCAACCCTCAGGAATTTCACGTTTTAATTCCTCATTAAAAACCATTTTACCACCAGACGATTTATAAGGCTTACCATTAGCATCTGGAAAATCAAACTGTACAAACCAATAATCGTACAGCGTTTTTACCATAGCTTCTAACTCTTGGTTTATTTTGTTGTTGACTTCTATTTTGGCGTCTATATTGGAAAGGACTTTGGCTATTTGTTTTTGAATTTCAATTTCTGGAATATCAAAAGTCAATGAACCTAAATCATTAGAAGAAATTGAAGGATAAGAAGACACACTATTTTGAGCAATTGAATGTAAATACTCAGTAAGGTGGTTTTGAGTTAACATATAATATAAATACTTTGGATAAACATTTTCATTATCCACATCAATTGTTGTGAATCCTGTTGATACAGCGACATCTTCTATTTCATTTTCAATAATCCCATAGTGCTCTTGATTAGGTCTTACAGTTGAATACAGAATAGTGTTTATTTGTACTTTTCTTTGCGCTCGACTAGGTACTTTATCTTTAGATGTATTAAATTCTTGTAAGGATTCTATTTTGTTTTTAGTTAGGCTTCCAGTATCTAAATAATATAGAGTTTTAGGAATTTCACTTTTTTTATAAGTCTCTTTATTTAGAATCGCAATTTCATTTATTTGGATAGTTTTACTCATACCTTAAACTCTTCAAATTATCCTGAATCTCATTTTCCAAATCTCTACTTTCAGTAAAAAGTGTTTCTAAATTACTTTCAAAACTGTCCATTTTACTAGCAAACTCTTCCGCAGTAATATCTATATATTCAATTTTAACTTCAAAGTATTGTCCTGCACTTAAGCTATAGTTTTTAGCTTTTATTTCTTCATAACTCACCACTACAGAAAAATCGTCTTTGGCTTCTTTTTTGGTAAATGTGTCTATAATTTGGTCTTCTTCTACATCAATTAATTCTGTTTTTTGGTTTTTACCTTCTTTAACTGTTGTCCCTAAATTTGAGGCATCAATTAAAACCACATCCTCTTTATTTGCTGCATCCATAAACACAATCGAAACGTTAGTTCCTGTTGTTGCAAAAATATTAGAAGGCATACTTACCACACCTGCTAACATCTTGCCATCCACTATTTTTTGGCGTATTTTTTTATCTACACCAGATTGTGCGGTTATAAAACCAGTTGGCACTACAATAGCAGCCTTACCAGTTCCTGCTCGCATAGAATGGATAATGTGTTGCAAAAACAAGGTGTAAATTGCCATTTTATCCTTTGCTTTTTTTGGCACATTTGGTATGCCTGCAAAAAAGCGGGTTTTATTTTCCTTTTTATTTAGTGTATCTACATCATCACTAAAATCTAACTTAAATGGAGGATTGGATACGATATAGTCAAACTGTCTTAATTTATTATCCTTTTTATGGTAAGGATCTGTCATGGTGTTACCTTGTATCACATTTTCTATACTATGTACCAAGTTGTTTAACACTAAGTTTAAACGTAATAAATTAGACGATTTTTGTGATATATCCTGTGAATATACCGTGCATTTATCTGCCCCAATTGCGTGTGCTAAATTCATTAAAAGCGTACCAGATCCTGCACTAGGATCGTAAATTGTAACATTGCTTGTTGGTTCTGGCACTAATATATTGGCTATAATTTTAGAAACTGCGTGTGGTGTATAATACTCTGCGTATTTTCCGCCAGCATCAGAGTTGTAATCTTTTATTAAATACTCAAAAATGGTTGAGAAAAAGTCAAAACCTTCTCCCATAATATTTTCAAAATTAAAAATCACCAACTTATTTAATAAAGCTACTGCAAAACCATCGCGTTTACTACTTACATATTCTGTAAGACGATCAAACAATTGTATTTTTTGTCCATCTTCAGTCTTTACAGCAAATAAATCGTTGTTTAAAACTGCGATATCTATTAAGGTATCATCTACCAATTTGGCAAAATCGGGTTCGTTTTGTCTTTCAAACAAATACCCAATCAAATGATGCGGTTTTAAAAACGCTGTGGCTTCGCCTAACTGAAATTGCAACATGTTATAGTCGCTGTCTTTCATGTTAGCCAATTCTGCTTCCCAATGGTCATTATTTGCCAATTCTGGCTTTAATTGTTTAATCTCGTAAGCAAACTTGTCGTTTAAAAACTTATATAAAAATATTTGACTAATAATTTTAAATTCGTTTCCGTCGTTTCCTAAACCATAACTTGCACATACAGCTTTAAGCTCGTCTATAAGTGCTTTTGTTCTGGTTACAAAGGGTTGCTTATTTATATCTTCTTTTGTCATTGTTTTTTTAAGCGGATTTTCCGTGATATTCGTTTAGATATTCTTCTACAATAAGGTCGCGTATAAATTCTACGGTTTCAAAATCCATAGGTGTGTCTATGGTTTTTTGAAACTCATTAAATACTAATTTAGCAACCACACGTGCAAAATAGCTTTCGTTATGTAAGCTATCGCTACGGTCTAATACAGCAATATCTGTTTGTTGTTTTATGTTTTGTAAAGCTTCTATAATAGCAGTTTTTAATTTAGAAGGTCTGCCAGCTTCTAGTAATCTTTTTTGAACGCGAGCATATTTAGGGTCGCCTTTATATTTATCTTTTAATAACTCATTACGTCGGTTTAATTCTTTAATTTTTTCATGTATTGTTTTTAGTGAAGTAATATTGTTTTGCATCTCTTCTTGAGACACTTCGTTTAAATTTTTATTATCAAATAAACGACGAAGTTCTTCATACAAACTAATCCATTCTGGATCTTTAGGGTCAAAATTACCACCTAAAGCTTCTCTGGTTTTCTTTAAGATTTCTTTAAGTTCTCCTGCAAGAATTAATTCGTTTTCGCCAATTTTTCTAAAACCAAACACAATATCCTCTAAAGCCATGTTTAGCAGATTACCAACCTCTTCATTTTGCTCTAAGGCTTCTTTGGCATTAATTAATGCTAAGTGATTGGTAGCTTCAATACGAAGTTCTCCTAATTTTCTAAAATCAATACTATCCAACAACTCATATTCACCAACTAAACGAATAATGTTATATAATGAACGTGCATCTTCCAATGCTTTTTTAATACGTTGCATTTCGACTTGATCGCTAATTTGTGAAATTTGAGAAGAGAAGTTTTCTGCATTTTTTAAATCAAAATCTGCTAGCGCTTCTTTAATGTCTCGTATGGTCGTTTCCATTTCTTCACGAGACATGAATAGGTTGGAATAACTTTCCATTTCATCGCCTAAAACCTCTTGAAGCTCTTCAAAATAAGCCTTGTTAGTTTTGTCAAATTCTTTTGAAATGTCTGCAAAATCTACAACATGACCATATTTGTAATTTTTGTATTTGCGGTTTACACGGGTTAAGGCTTGTAATAAATTATGCGCTTTTATAACACGTCCTAAATAGATTTTCTTTAAACGTTTGGCATCAAAACCAGTAAGTAACATATTGTAAACAAATAGGATATCTATTTTACCTGCTTTAAAATCGTCACGCCAAGTCCCAAGTTCTTCTTTACTACCAGAGTCGTATAATATCAATGCTGCTTTTTTAACGCGAAACTCTTCTTTACGTAGTTTGATGTATTCAGAACTAGGTTCTGCTGCCATGCCAAGTGTTTCGGTTTCGGTTTCGGTATTGGCATATACTTTATTGAAAACACTAAATAACTCTTGCGCTTGTTCGCTACTATCACAAATCACCAATGCACCAATAGTTTCATCGTCATAGTGTTGTCTAAAACGTTGAAAGTCTTCAACAATATAATCTAACATTGGCGCAACAAATGAAGGATGCGCATATACTTGCTTTTTATTGGCATCACCTTTTTTAATATCTAAATCGTCAAGTATTTTTTTGAATTTTACTTTGTACTCCGTTTCAATTTCCTCACGAATTAGTTTTAAGGTGTAGCCATCTGCAATGGATTTGTTGTAATAATATTTATGAATATAATTACCAAATAGGTGCTTAGATTTTAAACTATCACCAATTAGTGGTGTTCCTGTTAAACCAATTTTTATAGCATTACGATCAGATTCTTCCAAATTAGCTAAAAAGCTACCTTCGGGATCATAACTTCTATGGACTTCATCTAAAAAGTAGACACGCTGAATGTTTAGATTATAATCTGTTGTATTGCTTACATCTTTATCCTCCTGAAATTTTTGAATATTAACTACTGTAATTTCCCGTTTCCCTTTATCATTATTAATAGCTGTTGTTTTCTTCAAATCTGCTACAAAAGCTTGACGCGAATTAACTGTGTGCACTTTAAGTCCACGTGCTGTAAATTCATCTCTAGCTTGGGTTAACAAATCCAAACGATCTACTATAAAATAGAATTTTGGGATGATGTTTTGTTTCTGATAATAATCCGTTAAAAAATGGGTGTTATAATAGGCAAGTGCTGTTTTACCACTTCCTTGAGTATGCCATATAATACCTTTGCGAACACCTTGATCTAGTTTTTCTTCAATTGCTTTTGTTGCAAACAATTGCGGATAACGCATTATGTGTTTTTCTAATCCATTTGTCTCTTTTACATAAGCTAAAGCGTATTGTAAAATAAATTTCAATCGCTCTTTGGAAAGCATTGAAGTTATTATGCGATTAGTAGGTTTGTTAGGGTCTTTGTTTGTAATGTATTCCGCACTATTTTTTATAGATTGATAATTGGTGTCTTTTAATAAAAAGTCTTCCACATCAGTATCTAAGGGATTTAACACTTTTGAAAAATTAAACCCAATTTCTTCTCTAAAATAATTGAAAATTGGTTTATGATATGATGCTGACGCATAATAAGCGCCTTGCCAAGGTTCAATCTCGTTATCATCATATTCCATATTATTAGAAAAGATCATAAACTGCGTTAAATTGATAAACTTTCTAAACTTTTTATTTTGAAAACGTGAGTTAATACGCGTGCGCTCGGCTATAACACCATTGCGATTGTTAGGTTTTTTAACTTCAATAAACACTAAAGGTATTCCATTCACCAACGCTATCACATCTGGTCTGAAGTTATCCTCTCCATTTTTGTAGGTTAGCTCAGTAACTACATTAAAGGTATTATTTTCAAAATTTTCGAAATCTATTAGCCTTGTTCCTGACCGCTTTGTTAGCAATTCGAAAAAAGCTTTTCCTAAATCCTCGTTTTCTAGCGCTAAACTTATATCTTGATACAATCGGTTTATTTCTTCTTCTGAAATACCATTATTAATCTTAGCAATAGCTGCTTTGAATATATCAGTAAAGATATTAGTGTCTAAATCCCATTGCGCATCTTTTAAAGACAGGTAACCATACCCTAATTGAGTTAGGTGTAAAATTGCAGGTAATTTGACTCTTGAGTCTTCGTTAAATGTCATAAATAGTAGTGCTTATGTTTCAAACATAAGTAAATTGATTAAAAATCAATATGAATTACAAGAAATTAATTAAGGGAGTTTAAAGATAAAAAAAGCCACTAGCTTACCAAGCTAAATGGTCTATAAAAATAAGATTCCTATTTTTGTTACACGCCTATCGTTTTTTAACTAGAGGCAACAATATAAGTATTAGCATTGAACAACTGATACTTATGCTCAATAGACGCATATTTCGTTATTGAGAAAACAGGTGAAGTTCGCGATTCACCTCAAGAATGTGGACCTGTTTAACTAAAGCCCTTACCCTATCACTATTTTGTTGTAAGGCTAAGGCTTTAGTTTTTTTATTGTGCTGACCCTTTCTTATAATAATCGCTTCGGGAAAATAGCTTTAGGGCACATAGCAGCCATTAAGATTTCCTAATCAAATAAAACTAGATTTTTTTACTCTTTCCCATAGCATAGTCGGGTCATAAGCGTGTCATAAGCGGGTTAGCTATGGATTATTCTTACAAGTAAGACAAAAAAGCCTTCGATAATACATACCGAAGGCTTTTAGTTAGGGTTTAGTAACGTGTTTAGTTCGCGATTAAGTTATAAGAGGTCACTAAGAATTGTTCATCAGAAGCAGACAATTTTCTGACGTATATTTCTATATAATCATCCTTCTCCACATTAACGGTTCCAATAATTGAAGCCGATTGTCTGGCATTGGTTTGAATCACATCCACTATAGTTTCTGTTCCTGTCACTTTAGTTCCGTTTTTATAGATAGAGAATCCTAATCGGGTGCCAGCAGTCGCGGTGAATGAGGTTGTCGCAAAAATATCTATAGAGCGTCTTGTTTCACCCTCATATACAATACGGTTTTCACTATTTACGCCAGTACCTTCTGCCATTCTAAAAAGTCTGATCGCCTCTGTATCCACTGGAAGTTTAAACGGTGTTGAATTGGTAATGTTAACTACTGGCGCTGGACTAGACTCATCATAGTATAAGTTACCAGAGCTGGCGTCATCATTTTCCCTTGGGATACCAGGTGCACTTACAGACCAATCATTATTGAAATTATAATCGAGATAAGCTCCTGTGGTATAGCCTTTAATATAGCCTGAAGGTGATGTTGTGGTGCCTGCAAACACTGTTCCTTGCACAATTCCAGTTCCAACGTTAATACTACCACTACTGACATCAATGGCCACATCAGACCCATTTACCGTAAAAAAACCACCAGCCTTTTCTATTAACCCGAAGTTACCGGAATAGGTTTCAAAAGTACCATTATTACTACTAAACCAAGCTTGATTATCCAATAACAAATGACCAATGTCAGAGTACGTTATTCCATTCGTATTGTTTATAAATTGAATGACATTACCGAAAACTATGCCTAAGCCTGAAACGCTTCCTACACTTGAGGTCATCCCATCGATAACCACATTTTGAACTAAAAGCGCTGAAGAGGTTGCTAATCCTGGACCTGTAATTTCAAAAGCCTTCGTGCCATTTAAGGTCACGTTTCTAACACCGCCACCTGCACTGCCTTTAAAAACAACACCCGTTGCGTAGAGCACATCTTCAAACGAATCTAACCCAGAAATATAGGCGTTATTTAAATCGATAGGAGCAGTTAAGGTAATGGTTCCATTGATTTCATAATAGGTGTTTTCATCCAATTGATAACTAGTTCCGCCTCCTGCAGTTAATTCTGGAGCTAAATCGTCGGCAGATTTTACGAGTTTGTAATTATTTC
Source organism: Winogradskyella forsetii (assembly GCF_013394595.1). Classification (GTDB taxonomy): domain Bacteria; phylum Bacteroidota; class Bacteroidia; order Flavobacteriales; family Flavobacteriaceae; genus Winogradskyella; species Winogradskyella forsetii. The sequence goes on along the minus strand of NZ_CP053348.1, from coordinate 1,570,128 downwards.
TTTTAATGGCGTTGTTATTCGCTAATTCTATCCAAGTACTGTTTGTTGAATTATAAAAATAAAAAGCATCCAAGTCGGTGTCAAAAACCAATAGGCTTTCTGCAGGACTAGCAATGGCTTCGCGTTCTAAGGTGGTCATGCGCGGTGCTAACAAACCTTTAGAGTTCGAATTTAAATCCAAAAGCGACGACGCATCTGGTTGATCTGTACCGATTCCTACTTGTGCTGTGGATAATCCGGTAATGCTAAGTAATAAACTAAAAAGTAATGTTTTAAAATGTCTCATAATTTAGGGTTGTGAGGTTAATGTATTTTTGGGGTCTATGAATAGTGTTCATCTTGAAGATGATTGTTTTTATTATGATGTTGAGTGCTCAATAATGGTTTATGTGCCTTTAAAAGGGTTCTTAAACAAGAACAGACTTAGTGCTTTTGTTTTTAGCAGCATTAAACCACAGTTTTGAGAACTTATGATCAAATGGCTATTTGTAAAGTGAATTAAAACTTATTTAATAACCACTTTTTTGGTTTGCTGTTGCACTTTATTATTTAACTTAACTACGTAGATGCCTTGGCTTAAACGCGCCGCATCTATGGTGTTTCTATTTGAGGCTTCTTTTAAGGTGGAAGAAAGCACCAAACGCCCTTGAATGTCGTAAACCGAGACTTCTGTATCTGCTAAAAGTAGGCCATTGATGAAAAGCGTCTGTGCGCTTGCAGAGATTTGCACGTTTTCCCTATGGAGGTCTGTCGTTGATAGTGACGTGTTTTCAAATCTGAGATAAAAGCGTCCAGTACCGGAAATAGCGTTATTAGCGGTAAATGAATTGGCATTCAATAAGGTAAAGGTGTTGGTTTGGGCATCTTCTAAATAAACCTCAACCTCAGAGGGTAATGTAGAGGCTTCAATACTGAATGTAATTTGCTGTCCTTGGCCTGCTTTTACGCCTAGTGGAATACTCATGTCGTTTTGCGTTTGAAGTCCTAGACTTTGAATCGCCATTTTTTTGCCTTGGTTAGCTTCCACCAAATGAGAATAAACCATCAAATTATAACCATTGCCGTAAAGCATGGCATCGTATCCAGGATCTAATCCAGAAGTTGAATTCGCATTAAAGTAAATTTCTGTGGCAAAATCTTCCGTACCATTTTCAACTTGAAGGCGTAACATTTGATTTTGATCGGTAGTTCTACCTAATATAAAATCATCCGTTCCATCAAAACTTCTCATTGTTGTAGTAAAGCTGACTTGATTTGTGGGTTCAACAGGATCATTTGCGACTAAGAAGCCCTGACCTGGCGCAATGTTGATGTCTGTATTTGTTAGTGCATTAATAATGGTAAAGTTACCGAAGGTTCCAGCACCTGTATCGGTATTAGTGCCGCTATTATAAGCATAAATGGCTTGTGCACTAGGGTCTAAAACTGCAGCATTTGCAGATAGGAAAGCTTGAGAATCTATATAGGTTGGGTAAGGATTACCAACGGAGTTCCATCGGTTATTATTTGTAGATATGTCAACCGTTTCTGATACCGTAGATACGGTGCCCGTAAATCTCACGGTCTGTCCACTATAACTTGCAGCCCTGTAACCTACGGCTCTTTTAAGTATAACACCACCATCTGTCGCGGTATTATAATTGGTGTAGGATTGGTTCGTATTGTTATAAGGACCAAAAGCAAATAGCGTTGGGATCGATGGTGCATTTGGAATAATAGCCGAATTAGCGTTTGTACCATCGGTATATGTTAAAAAATCAGCAAAGGTAGCGTCTGCTGTGGTCTTTACGGGTAAAGAAATTAAATCATTTCCATTTTGGGTAGACGAACCGATCATATTAACATAACGGTCATAATTCACAACGGTAGAAGCCTCTAAATCGTCATTTAGAAACAAGCATGCAAAGCGGTCTGATGTGGATTTAAGGTTGACTTCTGATGCAGAAAGTGTGGTGCCCGATGACACGATAACTGAAGTTCCCGCACTTATATGCATCGTACGAGATGGGTCTTGTGCTTTTGCCATATAACAAAAAGCCACAGCAAATGCTGTAAGGTAAAATAGTTTCATTTTTAGTAGTTTTGGGATTACAAAAAAACAGAACTAACAATAATAATTAGAATTAAATCTTAAAAGTTATTAACATTTTATACCTATATTTCAAGCAGTTAACACTTTCAAAGTAAGAAATATTATATATTTATATTTAATCCCACTAATAGAGAAATCTAGACCATACAGTCCTTTCAGCTAGAATTTTACTATAAAAAGCGCATCAATAAAAATATAGGAAAATTACTATTATAAAAAACCTTAGCTTACCAACTCATGAAAACAACCAAACAAAACATAGGGCTCTTTTTAGGACCACTTTTATTTATTGGCATTAAATTATTCTTTCATCCTGCAGGTTTGGATGCTTCCGCCAATGCGATTTTAGCTTCAACCGCTTGGATTGCTGTTTGGTGGATTACCGAGGCTATTTCCATATCAGTCACGGCCTTATTACCCATTGTTTTGTTCCCATTGTCCGGTGGTATTTCCATAAGTGAAACCACAGCGTCTTATGGTCATAAATACATTTTCCTCTTTCTGGGCGGTTTTATACTCGCCATTGCTATTGAAAAATGGAACTTGCACAAACGCATTGCCTTAAATATCATTAAATTGGTGGGCACTAATGTTAGCCGAATTATTCTTGGGTTTATGATAGCGACGGCTTTGTTATCCATGTGGATTTCCAATACCGCAACAGCTGTTATGATTTTGCCTGTAGGTATTGCTATTGTATTACAACTTCAGGATAATCCGAATACCAAAGCCAACGAAAATCTAATCTTCGGAAAAGCATTGATGTTGGCCATTGCCTATAGCGCTTCCATTGGAGGTATGGCCACCCTTATTGGAACGCCTCCAAATTTGGTTTTGGCTGGTGTAGTAGAAAGCACCTATCATACCGAAATCACTTTTTCACAATGGTTTATGTTTGGGTTTCCCATCAGTATAGTGCTGTTGTTGATATGTTGGTTTTACCTCACCCGATTCGCTTTTAAGTTTGAGCAAAAAGAGTTTCCTGGCGGCCGAAAAGAAATTGAAAAACAACTGAAAGCTTTAGGTAACATCTCTTATGAAGAGAAAGCGGTCTTGGTGGTATTTATTTGCGCTGTCATAGCATGGATCTCTCGTTCGTTTGTACTTTCTAAATGGTTACCTGCCATTGATGATACCATTATAGCCATTATGGCGGCCTTGGTGTTGTTTTTAATTCCTAATCGTAAAAAAATCGATGCGCTTATTTCATGGACTGACGCCGTAAAATTACCTTGGGGCATTTTATTGCTCTTTGGTGGCGGCATGGCCTTGGCAACCGGTTTTGAAACTAGTGGATTGGCAGCATGGCTTGGGAATCAATTAACCTCGTTGATTGGCGTTTCCGTTTTTATATTACTATTGGTATTGATTGCTTCCGTCAACTTTTTAACCGAAATCACCTCCAATATGGCTACGACGGCGATGCTTTTACCTGTATTGGTGGCCTTGGCTGCCGTACTCAATATTCACCCTTATATATTACTGGTTAGTGCCACCTTAGCCGCTTCTTGCGCGTTTATGCTACCTGTGGCTACTCCGCCTAATGCTGTGGTCTTTGGCTCGGGCTATTTGAAAATTGAAGATATGGTGCGGAAAGGGATTTGGATGAATGTGATATCGATTATTCTGGTGACCTTAATTGTGTATTTTATTCTGCCTTTGGTTTGGGATTTGGGGTAGGTTCCCCTTTGTCCTCAGTCTTCAGTGGTCAGTGTTCGGTGTTCAGTATGCAGTGAAAAGTGTGAAGTGAAAAGTGAAAAGTGTGAAGTGAAAAGTGTAAAGTGTGAAGTATAAAGTGTGAAGTATGAAGTGTGAAGTTTTCAGTGTTCGTAGGTAGCGGTCAGTCCTCAGTCTTCTGTCTTCTGTCTTCCGTCTTCCGTCCTCATGTACATCCCTGAATAGAGTTGACCGTCTTCCATCATCCATCAACCATCAACCATCAACCATCAACCATCAACAACATAAAGTAAAAAATGCAGTTCGTAATATATTATTTGGAAGTCAGTTTTCATCACCCAGTCTCACCTCTCATCACTCACCTCTCATAACTCCCCTCTCATAACTCCCCTCTCACCCACTCCCTTTTACCGCTTTCGATTACGATTCGTCGGACAGCTACGACAGCGCGACATATAGGTTAGCGAAAATTCGTAAACGCCATTGGTATTTCCAATTTTTGAAATATTGGCATCATAGGACAAGCCGAATCTAAAATAGGTATATTCCAAACCAAGAAATCCATTTAGTGAGGTGACCAAATGACTGTTATTATCATTTCGGGCTGGATTTGTAGCCGCAGTAACTCCCAACAAAAACTGATTCACTTGAAACAAGGTCCCAACATCCAAACGGTTATACTGGCCTTGTTGCATATAGTTAGCCGTCAGCATCATATGATAGTCAACCATAAACGGAAACCGATAATTCCCATGGATGGAATAGAATATATCCAACGGCACATTCCCATCTCTTAAAAAGGAAATATTTGGTCGGTTGAGGTGTTTGGCTGAAATCCCAAACCAATAGGTGTCACCATTATAACCCTGTTTTTCAAATACAAATCCTGACGACACATCAAAAAAGAATACATTTTCGGTATTGCCACTAAAGGGATCTACAGACACTGGTGCAATCGCTCCTGTATTAATATTAATTTGATCGGCAAGCGTCAAGCTATTAAACCCGATATCCTTAAACCCAAAGCCCACTTCCAGCGCTGGTCTAAAAAACCATCCGCCATTAAGATTCACACGATGCATATAATTGACATTCGCCTGATAAAAATTATAATTGCTAAAGGATTCATTTTGCCAGAGCGCACTAAACCCTATGCCGGAACCTGAACTATTTCGGCTTTCGTAGGATTTATTGATATAGAAATATTGTGTGCTCACCCTTAAATCCAAATTGGGCCATTGTGTGCGCGTTAGAATGCCGGCACTAATTCGGTCATTATCCTCAAATCCGGAAAACCCAGGGTTTATGGTTTCTTGTATATAGTTGGATTGTGTGAATATAGGGTCTTGGGCCATGGCATTTAACCCTAATAAAACCGCTATAAAAATGGTGATCTGTGTTCTAATTGTCATGTTGGTTTTATTTGATAAATACAAAAGCGCCTTGTTGTTTAACGTCGTTTCCGTAAAAGGTCTTGGCTGTAAACGTGTAATAGTAATTACCGTTTTCGGCATCTTCATCCTTTACTTTACCGTCCCAACCTCTAATAGCATCGCCAGTTTCATTATAAATGAGGCTTCCCCAAGTGTCATACACATTCATTTCTAGAGTGTTGAGCCCAATGGAAACAGGCCCGAAGAAATCATTAATACCATCTTCGTTTGGTGTAAAGGCATCTGGCATTATCAATTTATAGCCTTCCTCAATGATGAGCGTTATTGTGCTTTCATACACACATCCATAAGGATAGGTGACGGTTTGTTTTACCACATAACTACCAGGTGTAAAATAGGTATGAAATGGATTCTCTTCTCCTGAAAAACTGCCATCGTCAAAGTCCCAAAGGATGGTTTGGTAATTTCCTGTTGCTGTATTGATGAATTCAATAGGATCTTGAATGGCATAAACACCATAGTTTAAATAGCCAAAGGACGTGGTTTCGAAATCGGCATCGCCTAAAATGGTTAATTCCACATTAAAGGTGTAATTGGTTGAACAGCCAAAACTATCCGTCACCTCTAAAACCACTAAACCATTTTCGTCAGTCGTCATAAATTCATTATTAAGGCCACTAACGGTTCCGCTAGACCAATTATATTGAAATGGTGGCACACCTCCACTTGCGATGGCCACAAAAGTCTGTTCTATAGTTTGCGTATCACAATTTACATCCACTTGTTCATCAACATTTAAAACCAAAGGTTCAAAACGGGTCACCTCCCAACTGCCTTCAATCATACAACCATTGGCGTCCGTTACCGTGGCGATATAGGTGTTTGGAGGAACGTCTATTAAATCTTCCGTTAGCGCTCCATTGGACCAAAACACATCAAAAGGCGGCGTACCACCTTGTATCAGCAAATTAAGCGCTCCGCTATTGGCATCTTCACAATCCAAAGCATTGGTAATGGTTGCAGAAACCGCTAATGGCAAAAGCGTATTAATGGTAAAACTTTCTTGAATAACGCAAGGCACACCATCCGTTATGGTAACCGTATAGGTTCCAGGGGCTAAATTATTTCGTTCTGTACCCGCTGTGGCATCATCGTCCCAAACAAGCGTTACAGGATCAATGCCACCGACAAAATTCAAGGTGATACTCGCATCATTTTCGCCGGCACAAGACATTTGTGTGATTTCAGGATCAATTAAAAACACAGGAGGTTCATCGATTACCACAGGGAACTGCCGTTCACAATTTTCAGCATCTGTTATGGTAATGGTATAAGTCCCACCAGATAAATTCGTCTGACTATTTCCAGTCCCTAAATTACTCCAAGCGATGTTGTAAGGCGCCACACCTCCTGAAATTGAATTAATCGTTATGGAGCCATCATTATCGCCATAGCACAAAATTTGGTTCACACTAAGATCTATTTCTATCTGGTCATTTTGAAGGATTTCTACTTCCAAAGTATCTGTACAGCCTGAATTATCCGTAACCGTAAGATTATAAATTCCTGCAATTAAGGTATCAATATTCTGATTTGTACTTGAAAAACTATTCGGTCCAGACCAAACAAAACTATAATCGGTTCGGCCACCTATGACATTTACATTTATTAGTCCTGTGGCATCCTCAAAACATAGCACATCAATTTTAGAATCTAGCGTGACTTGCAGTTCATCTGGCTCTTGGATGTCGAAGCTCATTTGTATGGGACCACAATTATTAGCATCGGTCACTGAAATTGTATAAATACCAGGTCCTAAATCCGTTAAATCCTCATCCGCAGAAAATGGTGCTCCACCTAGAGTCCAGGTGTAGGCATAAGGAGGCGTGCCTCCAGAAATATCGATTCCTATGTTCCCATCATCCGCATCAAAACATGAAATGGTTTCTGGATCAAAATCCACGCTACTGAATGTGAGTTCATCAGGTTCGGTAATCGTTATTATTTCTGAATACGGACAACCACCATCATCTTCAACATTCAAGGTATAATCACCAGCTTCAAGATTAAAAATATCTTCGTCATTACTCATGAAACCATTAGGTCCTGACCAAGTGATGTTATATGCATTTCCTGTTGTAAAAGGCACGCCACCAACAATGCTGATGTCTATGGATGCCGTATTGACTTGATAACATAAATTCTGGGTTACGGAAGACATTACAGAAATGGAAGGATTAACCGTTACCACCACTTCAAAATCCAACCCTGGACAGTTTCCTGAGATTGGCGTTACCGTATACGTTACCGTCGCTGGACTCGTAGTTGTATTCTCTAAAAATTGAGAAACCGTAGCTATTGGTGTCAATTGTTCCGTTGCCCCTGTAATGCTTCCTGCAGGACTCACTACTGGAGTGGTCCATGTATATAATGTATTTAAAGGCACAATATCACCTGTATTTGTTGTATCTGGTACAAACTCAAAAGTATTTCCGCTACAAATCAAAGCCGTTGAATCATCAATAAAAGGCGTTTCATTCACTATAATTTCAGCTGTATTGGATATGATTTCGGTACAACCGCCAGAACTGAAGGTAATAATCACATAATAATATAAGGTTCCTGTCACATTAACCTCAGGATTATACGTATCTGCTGTTGCGCCTGTAATAGGCGTTCCGGTTGTGGTATCATTGGCAGGATTGAGATACCATTGGTAGGTCGCTGTTCCTGTCCCGTTCGTATAAGCTACATGCAATGCAGCCGTAGTTTCTCCGATGCATAATTCATCTGAAATAGGTTGTGCGCTAAATTGTGCGCCAGCGCTAATTTCAACCTCAGCAATAGCGCTTGTAACTTCACAGCCTGACACATCTTGTGTAATGATACAGTAATAATAAAGTGTTCCGACGCTAGTTCCTAGAGGTGTATAGGTACTTGAAATTGCTCCTGCTATTGGTGTTCCAGAGGTTGTATTGTTTGAAGTATTCTCATACCATTGATAGGATAGTGTACCTAAACCACCTGAAACCGTTACTTCTAAATCCTGAACTGTTGAATTCTGACATAAACTTTGAAAATCTAAGGGTTGTGCCGTTACCACAGGATCATTAACGACCTCAATTTCTGATACGTCACTTATAAGCATTGAACAGCCATTGGACACAAAAGAGATTTCAACATAATAATAAAAAGTACCAACTGTATTAAAAGAAGGTGGTGTATAACTTGAAGCTGTAGCACCCGAAATCATGGTACCACCAGAATTACTGTTCGTGGAATTGCTAAACCACTGATATGAAGCCGTTCCTGATCCTCCAGAAACGCTAACCGACAGCGCTTCTGAATTTCCTCCCTCACAAATCGATTGTGTATTTAATGGTTGTGTATCGATTTGAGGTGCACTGGCAACTTCAATTTCTGCGGTATCAGATATAATTTCGTTACAACCTCCAGAAGAAAATGTAATAATAACGTAATAATAAGTGATGCCAACCGTAGCTGTTGGTGGCGAAAATGTTGCTGAGGTTGCGCCTGCAATTGCGGTTCCTGATGTGGTATTATCAACCGTGTTTTCATACCATTGATAAACTGGAGTTCCCGTGCCTTGGTAAGCCACTGATAAATCAGCTGTGGTCCCATTTTGGCAAACACCATCTGATATCGGCTGCATCGTTATCAAAGGCGCAGGTTCTACAACAATACTAAAATCGATTGGCATGCCTTCGCATCCATCAATCTCTGGTGTCACTGTATATTCTAAGGTTATTTGATTTGTGGTCGTATTAATTATGGTTTGCACAGGAATGGGGCTGGCCGTTCCGCTTGGGATATAACCTGTAAGACCTGCAGGCGTATTGGACACCCAACTAAATGTGGTGCTGGTGTCATCTGAAGTCAGATTGATAGCTGTTGTGGATGCCCCTGAACAAATGGTTTGGGACGTATCCGTATTTGTAATGGTAGGAGAATTGTTAATAGAAAACATTTCTGTTTCCGTAGTTGTTCCACAACCATTGGTTATACTGAAGGTGATGGTATAATCTCCGACGGTTGTATATTCAACGATTCCAGGATCCAATTGATCTGAAGTGGCCGGCGAACCTCCAGGAAACGACCAGCTATAGGTTACAGTATCTGAAGCAGGTGCACAGGTATCAACTACGGCAACTGGATTAAACGTAAGCGAACCACAAGCATCTTCTATAGGATCTATTGTTACGGTTGGTGGCTGTTTTACTTCTATAAATTGAGAGGTTGAAAAGTCGCCACATGAATTAGTAGCTGTCATGACGAGTTCGTAAGTCCCTGCAGTGTCAAATTGAAATGAAGGATTCTTTGAATTTTCGTCTGTACCGTTTGTAAAACTCCACGATTCAGACGTGCCACAGAATTCAGCAGTGTAGATGACTTCCCATAAATAGGTTGGTACTATACAACTGACAGATTCATCTGTAGAGTTTGTCGTGGTAATGGCTAATGGCGAACAGCCTTCATCTACATTTGTTGTAAAAGCTGGGTTTAGCGGTCCTTCGATACATATTTCTTGGGTAACTGGATCTGTTTCACCGCAATAATTTTCAGCATATAATGATATGGTATAGGTTCCCGAAGCTGTGTAGGTATGCACAGGTTCAAATACCGTATATGTGGTCCCATCTCCCATATCCCAAAACCAGTTGGCATCCGTTGAACAGTTAATATTGAATCCGCTTGTAGATGTGTTGGTAATTGGAACATTCACATTTATACACGCACTTTCGTCAATATCAAAACTCACGTCTGGTCTTTTATATATCGTAATAGGTCCTGCCGTTAAATTAGACGTTCCGCAAGACGTAATAATATCTAAAAGGATGGTATAACTGAAGTTTGGACAATTAGATTCCGTATAGGTGTGAGGAATAGGGAAATTGTCCGATGCAGCCGGATTAGCACTATTGTAGTATATTGAAGATTCTAAATCGTCTTGAGTTAAAATAAATGATGTACCATCACCAAAATCAATGTCATATAATGTATCAGGTGGATTTTCTCCCCAAGTACTAATTTTAAATTCCAATGGACCTACAGGTAAACATAAATCAACAGTGCCTCCTGGTGTTACTATTCCACCAGTAGGGTTGCTAGAGTTACTTACAAGATAAGTTTTATTTGTCGTACAACCATTTGCGCCTGTTGCACTAATTACCATATTAAATGAGCCTAAGGTGAGATACGTATGATCAATTGGAAATGTTATATCATTTTCTGAATTTCCGTCACCCCAATTTATCGAATAGGAAGTGACACAAACATCTGAATTTGAATCGTTCTCAACAGTAATGGCATATTCTACAGTAGAAGCATTACAGTTTTGGAATGGAGTCCCAAAATTTGCATCTGGGTCAATAAAATTAATGGAAGGTCTTCGTTTTATAGTTATGGTTTCGGAAGTTGTGCTTACCTCTCCATTGTCATCGGTTACAGTAAGGGTTACGTTTCGGGTTTGCGTTCCACATCCTAATTCTTGAAATACATGATTTGGGTTGGCCTGCGTAGAAGTATCACCATCTCCAAAATTCCAAAGATATTCAAAAGGAGCATCGCCTGTTACTGTAGAGGTAAAAGACACCGTTTGACCCGAACAAACGTCATCATTATTAAAAACAAAACTCACATCTGGTGGTGCGGTATAAGTTCCGATGTTTTTAGTCGCCATGGTTTTATTTAAAGCGATAGCAGAACTAATGATAAGGAAAAAAACAATTAAAAAGTGGATGTGTTTAGTATGCTTCATAATACAATAATGAGCTTGCAATTGGTTGGTTAATTCTTAGTAGCTTTAATTGTATTAGCTATTAAGTTTTTGCGCAGAACACCATATAAAAGCCCAATGCTAAACAGCAGACCATATTGAATTTTCCCCATAAATATGTAATAGCTAATTACTTAAAGATTTTCAAAATAGTTAAATTCTTGTCAATCTAAACTTGAAAATTTTATCTTTTCGACAAGATTATACTTATACTCCTTGAATTGCACATTACAATTCAAAAAACGAGATGATTTTGTAAAATTCTTCTTTTAAATCTATATTTAAAATACCCAATACAAGGTATTTTGATACCTTTAAAACAATTATAACCTACACGTACATAATCAATTAAATTTTGAAATTATGCCTCTACAAGATCTTCAGCAATCCGATTATAGAATTCGTAAGCTTATTGGTTCATTAGGTTTAGCCCTCCCTATTTTGCTTCCTATAGCTTCCAACCAATTTTTGGCTTCTATTAGTCATTACTATTATTCGACATTATCCTCTTTATTGTTTATAATTATACTGTCGGCCTTTGGGTTGTTTTTAATTTCCTATAAAGGCTATAAAAAGGATATTGAAACCGAAACTATTAGTGACGACTTTTTAACCAACATCGGTGGATTTGCCGCTTTAATTGTCGTTTTTATACCTACGGCTTGCGAAGAAAGCATGAGCACTTACATTACGCTACTTTGTGAAAATGATAATTTACCGCTCTTTGGTCATAACAATTCAACGTTAGGCACTATTCATTTGGTAAGCGCAGGAATTTTTATCTTCTGTATGGGTTGGATGTCGAAATATAAATTTACCAGAGGGCGTAATACCAAATTCAACACCTTATATAGACGTTGTGGAAATATGGTGTTTATTGCTGTAGCACTTATTATTGTTTGTATCCTTCTAGAAAAAACAGATATTGATTTTTTCATCAACAATTATTACGTTTTTATTTTCGAAACCGTTGCTGTCATTGCTTTTGGTATTTCTTGGTTAGTAAAAGGTAAAGCCATTGAAAATATTGTGGCCTTTAAAAACGAGGTCGTGGGCACATCGGAAAATGATAAAACCGATATCACATAAGATTTAAAAATCTAATTCCGAATAGCCACTGAAAGCTATTCAAATTTTAGTATCCCACGCTTTGGATAGGAAAGCCTTTTCTATAAAATTAGCCGCTTTATAACAAGATGATTGATTAGTCATTTCAATTTATCGTTGTATTTAAAACTATAAATTTTTACACAATAATGCATTTAATCCGATTTATTTGCATTTTATAGATATTTTATATATGTTTGTCAGGTAATTTAGTCCCAAACTAAAAAAACCCTACTTATGAGAGCTCCAACCAATCTTGCTCAAAGACTGTATATATTATATAGTGTATTCTTTTTGTTCACAAGCTTCTCGTTTGCCCAAAATCCTGTTGACACAACTAATGCTTTTAACAGTATTAATTCAAGCACAACTTTAGATGGAAAATTCCAACTTTATTTTGATGGTGTAGATGATTATGTAGAAGATGAATCCTTATTAAGCGGATGGCCAGAAGTTTCACTAATGGGTTGGATAAAAATTGATCCGACAGGTACGGGAAATCAAATCCTATTTGGACAAGATAATTTCTACTTTAGAATAGGTGGCAACAGACGCTTATCGATCAGAGCAAATAACACAAGTTTAATATTAAATGTTGGATTACCTCCAAATCAATGGGTTCATATTGGTGCCACTTACAGTGACACATCCAATAGTCTTAAACTTTATGTTAACGGAGAAGAAGTCAGCCAAACAACTATCGATGGCGCTTTAGTTACCGATACCACACCTTTTTCTATTGGTAGAAAATATGAAGGACCAGATCATTGGCACTTTAAAGGTCGTATGGATGAGGTGCGACTATTTAACCAAGCGCTGACAACTGATGAAATTCAAAAAGTAGTCTATCAAGAAATTGAGAACAATGGAAATATTCGCGGTTCGGAAATCCCAAGAGACATCCACAATCTTTCTTGGTCCAATCTAATTAAATATTACCGCTTTGATAATTACAGAGGACTTGTAACAGATAACTTCACCACACCAGACATAGATGCTTTGACAGGAGCAACGCTTCACAACATGGCTCTAGCTCAAATTGAACCACAATCCGCACCACTGCCATTCATTACACAAAGTAGTGGAAATCTTCCTACGTCACTAACCAATTCCATTGCTGGTATTAACGGAAATGATGCCGTTACTTACGATTGGTCTATTGTAAGGATTAGGCACAATGATGTTACTTTCAATAATAGGCAAAAGCATTTAGGTTTATTTATTAATGAAACCGACAGCAATTCAAATCCCATAGAATATCATATTACGGATGACTCCGAACTTAACGTGTCTTGGTATTTAAAACTCGATGGTTTTATTGATCTCGAAGGCGAATCGCAATTGGTACAAGGCGACGATAGTATACTGGATGCTACGAGTATCGGTAAAATTGAATGCGACCAACAAGGCACAGCAGATACTTTTACATATAATTATTGGTCTTCTCCCGTGAAAATTCAAAATTTGACATCCAATAGTTTTAGAATTAGGGATGTGATGAGAGACGGTTCAGATCCTGATAACCCTGTTGCTATCAACTTTTCATCATCTGGATATAATGGTGCAGCCACCACTCCAATAAAGATTGCCGATTATTGGATTTGGAAATACGCTAATTATGCCTCTGGAACCTATTCAGCTTGGCAACATTTGAGACGAACAGGCACTATTCTTCCAGGAGAAGGGTTTACCATGAAAGGGCCAGGAACAGGTGAAATAGGTCAACGACAAAACTACGTTTTTGAAGGCCTTCCTAATAATGGTGATATCAATCTCATCTTGGCAACCGATAGCGATTATCTGGTTGGAAACCCGTATCCATCAGCAATAGATGCCGATCAATTCATTAAAGATAACGGTCCTGAAATGGGCTACGACAACAGACCCTTAGTAGGTTCTGAGCCTTTAATAAGTGGTACACTTTATTTCTGGGAACATTGGGGCGGAGGGTCGCACATGCTACAAGATTATCAAGGTGGTTATTCCACATATAACCTTTCTGGCGCTGTCAAAGCCGCTTACAAAAGTAGCCTTAATCCAACTAATGCACCAGATGGCTTTCTCACCAAACGCCCAGGACGCTATATTCCTGTTGGTCAAGGCTTTTTTGTTACAGGAAATGACTCAGGCGTTATAAATTTCAATAACAGACAACGTGTTTTTAAAAGAGAAAATAGTGCCTCTGTATTTATGCGCAATTCTGTTAATACGGCTTCTGAAAACAATCAAGAATCCGAAGACCAAACCATGGAGGAAGACCTTCGAATGAAATTCAGAATAGGCTTCAAATCTGTTAACACCATTCGTCGTCAACTCTTATTAACCATTGACGAAAACACTACACCAGATGCCGATTGGGCTTATGATGGCGAAATAAATGAAAATCAAATTGATGACATGTATTGGCTCATAAACGATGACGCCTATATAATTCAAGCGAGCAATGAAGCCGAAATCTCTGCGGTTTATCCATTGGGAATTAAAACGGACACCGATGGTATCAACACCATTATGATTGAAGCTTTAGAACATGTTCCAGATGATCTGAATGTTTATTTACACGACATCGATTTAGATCTCTATCATGATTTGAGAGCGAGTAATTATGACATTTTCTTAAATGCTGGCCAATATCATAATCGTTTTGAAATTACATTTGGTACGCCTGAACAAATATTAGGCATAGAAGATCAAACTTCCAATAGCATTGCTGTTTTGTACTCTCATCAACTTGAAAAAATTGTGGTCATCAATCCCAACCAAGTTGAATTAAAATCCATGACGTTGTTCAATATGTTGGGACAATCCGTTTACAGCATTGATAAATTAGAACACCGTAATTACTCCGAATACAACATACATAATCTTAGTGCAGGAACATATATTGTCAAGTTACAAACCGCAACAGATGCTGCCATAAGTAAAAAAATAATAATGAATTAGTTGATTGTTTTTAGTTAGTGAATAGAAAGTCTCAGTTTCTCATATTGGCTGAGACTTTCTTTATTGGAGATGTTTCAGTGTTCAGTGTTCGGTGTTCAGTGTTCAGTGGTCAGTGTTCGGTTGGCAGTTGGCAGTTGGCAGTTGGCAGTAAGAAGTATAAAGTTCTTTCAACTGAACTACATTACTTCTTTATGCCTTTTTCTCTTTTTCGTGAAGTTTGTGTTATTGGTTTTAGATAGCGTCTAGTATTAGTCTTCGGTCTTCGGTCTTCTGTACTTTCTCACCTCTCACCCCTCACCTCTCACCCCTAAAAACCTAATTCCCCAACAACTCCACCAACGCAGAAAACTCAACTTTATGCTGTTCGCCCGACGCCATATTTTTTAAAGCAAAGACACCAGATTTCAATTCTTCTTCTCCAACCAAAACCACGAAAGGAATGTTACGACGGTTGGCGTAATTCATCTGTTTTTTCATTTTAGCTGCATCGGGATACAATTCTGCTTTGACACCTGCTTGTCTCAATTTAGTAACGGCTTGCAAACATGCCATCGCTTCGTTCTCTCCAAAATTGATAAAGATCACTTTAGTTGATTCTGCTATGGTCGCTGGAAATAAATCTAATTCTTCCAAGACCAAATAAATACGATCCAGTCCAAAACTGATTCCAACGCCACTCATATCCTTTAGACCAAAAATTCCTGTCAAATCATCATAGCGACCGCCTCCACCAATCGAGCCCATATTTACGCCTTCTGGTGCTGAGACTTCAAAAATGGCGCCTGTATAATAGTTTAGGCCTCTTGCTAAAGTCACGTCTAATTGTAAGGTTGCTGTTTTAAGTTTTAAGTTTGAAATTGCCGTATTTATAAATTCGAGTTCTTCAATGCCTTTTAATCCGATTTCAGATGAACTCAGAATTGATTTTAAACTCTCAATTTGTTCTCCGAAACCGCCTTTAAGCGTGAACAATGGTTGCAGCTTGGAAATACCTTCTTCGGAAATCCCTTTGCTTCGCATTTCTTCTTTTACCTTCTCCTCGCCTATTTTATCGAGCTTATCTAAAGCGACTGTAAAATCAATCAATTTGTCTTGTGCTCCAATCACTTCAGCGATACCAGAAAGGATTTTGCGATTGTTGATTTTGATGGTCACTCCTTCTAATTTTAAGGCTGAAAACACCGCGTCATAAAGTTGAATAAATTCCACTTCTTGAAACAAAGATTTTGAACCGACCACATCCGCATCACATTGAAAGAATTCTCTAAATCGTCCTTTTTGCGGACGGTCTGCACGCCAAACCGGTTGAATTTGGTAACGTTTGAAGGGGAATTCAATTTCGTTTTGGTGTTGTACGACGTAACGTGCGAAAGGAACTGTGAGATCGTATCGAAGGGCTTTTTCACTTATATAATTACCAACATATTTATTTCCAAGTTGAAAATAAAAATCACCATGAATCATATTGGATAATATAGCTCGATTATGTGCATCATCAATCATTAACATAGCTTTAAGCTTTTCATGTTTTAAAACTATTTCACGAATCCTGAACCAAATATCCTTAGTTAAGTTTTCAAGATTTATTTGACTTTCATCAAATTTGATATTTTTTAGTGATCTCAAAATGTTTGGAAACTTCTTTATAAAATTGACTTCAAACTTATTGATATCAAAATTTTCATCTTCTCGAATTCCGATGCCTAGATTAAAAACAGCTGTATTTATGGTTTTTATTAGATTTTCATTAAAACTTCTCAAGAAATCTCCACTATTCAAAATCTTAAAAATCAAGCGATCGCCTTCATCACCATATTTTCCCATTAAGGTGTCTGAGTTTTCAAAACTAGGCGTTTCAATCGGTTGAAATCCATAGACCTGAAACTGTTCCTTTATCGTTTCCATGATATAAGAACGCTTCGCGACTTCTTCTGCGTTAAAATCTCTTGTGCCTTTTGGTATGCTTGGTTTTTGTGCCATATTATTTCCCGTGAAAACGGTCCCGAAACTTCGGGATTTTTTAATGAAACTTTATTTAAAAATTGAACTCAACTGTCATATTGAGCCTGGTCACTGGGCGAAGTCAAAGTACAGTCGACTAACTATAAATTCTGTACCTAAGCACTTCGACTACGCTCAGTGTGACATATACTTAGGAACTGCAAAGTTCCTAAGTATATGTCACAAAAATATTATAATTTTTAGAGGTCTGACTAAGATAATTGGATTTTATAGTAACTTTATCGTGTTTAGGTAGTCTTATGTTTTTAAACCACCCAATTAACTTGAAATAAAACTATGTTTTCATTAGCTAGAGAGAATATTAGAATTGCCTTCGATTCTATAAAAAGTCAATTGCTACGTACCATTTTAACGATTTTAATTATCGCCATTGGTATTATGGCCTTGGTTGGCATTTTGAGTGGTGTATCTGCTCTAGAAAATACCATTACCAGTAATTTCTCATCCATGGGTTCGAATACCTTTAATTTTCAACGTTATGAATTCACCAACCAACGCCAAAGCAGTCGAGAACGCCAAAAAATAAATCCAATAATCGACTACCGAAATGTGAAGGATTTTCAGGATAATTATAACTTTCCATTTACAAAAGTGGCCGTATCGTTCACAGGAACGATGACTGCCGAAGTTAAATACGACAACCAAAAAACAGATCCCGAAGTTGGTGTGTTTGGCACCAATGAATTTTACATTGAAAACTCAGGATTGGAAATTGAAAACGGCCGTTCCCTAAATGTATTTGATGTTGACAATAGCAATGCGGTTTGTGTGATTGGAAGCGATTTGCAAAAAGCATTGTTTCCTGTTGAAAATCCCGTTGGGAAAACCATCAGCATTCGCGGCGCTAAATTTAAGGTGGTTGGCGTACTGAAGGAAAAGGGTTCAACGTTTGGTAACAATCAAGATTTGCGTGTGTTTATGCCCATTCAAAAAGCGCGTTCCATGTTTACCAACCCAAATATAAACTACAGTTTGAGTGTAAAAGTCGACAAAAACGATATGCTGGAAGCTGCACAGGAAGATGCCATCTTAACATTCCGAAATATTAGAGGCCTTAATCCTATTGAAGATAATGATTTTGGTATTGAGCGTAGTGAAGATTTGATTAATCAAGTGGCTCAAAACACACTTGCTTTATATTGGGCTGCCTGGATTATTAGTGTCGTCACCATTTTTGGATCTACTATTGCTTTGATGAATATTATGCTAGTTTCTGTTAGTGAACGCACACGAGAAATCGGTGTGCGTAAAGCTTTAGGAGCAAAGCGAAAAACCATAGCATTTCAGTTCTTTATGGAAACCATAATCATTGGTCAACTCGGTGGTATCCTCGGAATTATACTAGGCATACTAATGGGCTGGGGAATTTCAAAAGGGTTTGAACTTGAATTTTCCACACCTTGGTTTGCTATGTTTTGCGCAACTACCATTGCGTTTGTGGTGGCCATATTATCTGGACTATTTCCTGCAATTAAAGCCGCTAAATTAGATCCTATAGAGAGTTTGCGGTATGAATAACAAGAATTCCTTTGGAAAAAGGAATCTACGAATGAGTATTAATAATATTCTTGTTTGCTAAATTTAATTACCAATCATCCTCATCTTCATTTAAAATTTTCTTAATAGTTTGTTGAAAAGAATCAATATTGTTTTCAACATCATCGAACAACAAATTTTTATCCTTATTTAATTTCTTTTTATGATATTGATCTAATGATATTTTAGGTACATCTAATAGGATTTTTGTAGTTGACCAAATACCGGTAAATCCTGTTGAAGAATTATGATTTGCGAAACCGAAAGTACTGATTTTAATATTCAGAGGAACAAGAAAAAAATTTGTTGCCTTAAATTTTATTCTCCCTTCTTTTATATTGGATTTTTAAATCATAGAGACAATTATACTCATCTGTTTTATAAAAAATTAATGCGTGTTTTCTTAAACGCACTTCAAATTTTCCAACGGCATATATCTCGTTTTCATCTTGATACAATAAAGAGTAATCTGATATTTTTAATGTTTTTACTAGCCTTTTATGCAGTTCTTTACTTGACATACCTTCAAATTCGAGAATTTCTTCAAAATAGACACTCTCGTTTTCATCAAGTTTATAACTTTTGTCTTGTGCTGACAATCCTGCAAGACTATTGATGATCATATTCCAGTATTAATCCAGATTTAATTAATTATTATGAAATAGTAAAAGTTATAAATTTAATTCTACTAACTTAAACGGACTTAATTTTTTCATTTTTAATGTTCATTTTGTCTTGATACAAAACGAACCAAAAAATCAGTTTGAAATGAGGAATTTTCTATTCCTTAACAGGAATAAAAACCAAAAATAAAATCTAAATTTTCTCCAAGGCTTCAAAAATTCTTTACGATTTTATTTTTATATTCTGCATTTCAAAGGTCAATGAAACATTGATAGAGGACTTGAGTTTTCTACTTAAAGACTTATAAATCCAAAAGATATTTACTTATTTTCCGTCTTCCGTCTTCCGTCTTTTTCCATTCTTCTTACTCTTCTCCTTACCCCTTCACCAAATTAGCAAAATACTCAAACAACTCGCCTTTAGTAATATTTGCACCTGACTGGATCATTTTGAAAATATCGAGATGCTTGTCATCAGAATACTCTTTTTTCGCATTAAAGAACTCCACAGAATCCGATAGTAAATTATCCCGTAACCAATTGAAACCTTCTTTGGTTGTCAAATCTACAGTTTCCTTATCTATTCTTAAGGCAATTAATCGCATGTGTTTTTCATTGCATTGAAAAAGATGGATTTGTTGAGGCGAAATATGTTCTAGATATTCAACCTTGCCCAAAACACCAAGCCAAACTAAATCACTGAATACATCCAATTCTTGTTCCGCTACTTCTGGTTTGTTCTTCTTTATGTCTTCCCACTCATCAGCTGTAATGGATTGTGTGGCTAAAAAATTGATGAATTCTTGGTGTAATTCTTCAAATTGTTCTTTTGTTAATCTTGAATATTTCATGTTTAGTAAATTATTCTTTTTAAAATTAATTAATGGCTTTAAAAGCTTCAAAAGGTCTATCGGTTGCTATGATGTCAGCACCATTTGCTTTCCATTCGCGGTATAACTTGTCTCCTCTTGCTTCTGCACGTTTATCTAAGTTGCCCAAAGTTCCCAGCATACAAACCACATTATTATGATGTAATCGCTTAAAAAGTGATGCCTCTGATAATTTTGTTCCTGTAAACGCCAACATATTTCGCAATGGTATTTCTGTTTTTAAGAGTCGGTCAAATTCATCATTATTTCTCGCTGCAACGGAAATTAATAACTCTGGTGCTAATTTATAAGCTGATTTTGCCTGTTCAATATCATAGGTGATAATGATACTGATATCTTCGGCTTTTGCTTCTCTAATTGTATTTATAACCGTTTCCTGACGCACACTTTTTTTGATATCTATGGTCAGAATTACGTTCTCGTTTTTACACGATGCTAATACTTCAGAAAATAACGGAATTTTAAACGCTGTTTCATTTCCAAAATCGTCCACTAAATTAAACGTTTTCAATTCATTATAAGTTAACTCGCTTACTTTTCCGCTTCCTGTTGTGGTTCTATCAATAGAGTTATCATGTAACAATACCAGTTCACCATCTTTGGTTTGTGCCACATCAATTTCATATATGGCATCGATACTGTCGTTAATATATTCTAGGGTTTCCAAGCAATTCTCTGGATAATTAACTAGTCCTTTTCCTCCACGATGTACGCTAATATTTGGATAATCGGCATGTGAGGGCTTGAAAAGTTCAAGAAGTCTGGACGCTTCAACTTCGGATGTTGCGTGTTGTGGTTTTGTTTGTTTACAACCAACAATAGTGCAAATTGTGATAATTAAAAGTAGGTGTTTCATTTGGGGAAGTTTAATGACCTATTCAGGTTGAGTAAGTTCTAAAGAACTACATCCGTTACCTTAATTTTATTTGTAAAAAAAAAGTTAATAAAAAAACCGCTTAGAAAACTAAACGGCTTTTAAAAATGATCTTATTTAAGATTATGCTTCAGCAATAACATCAAAAGTTAAATTTTCTGTTACGGATCTGTGCAATCTAATTGTAGCTTCATACTGACCTAAACGCTTAATGTTACCACCTGTAATAGCGATAAATTTCTTGTCAACTTCATGACCAGCGTCTTTAAGTGCAGCAGCCAAATCCAATTTGGTAATAGAACCAAATAACTTGTCTCCAGCAGTAGCACCTGTACCAGCTTTAGCGGTAATTTTAATATCTAAACCTTTTAAAGCTTCAGCAGTTTTTTCAGCCTCAGCAATAATCGTTTTTTCTTTGTATTCTCTTTGCTTCAACGTTTCTGCCAATACTTTCTTAGCAGAAGACGTAGCCATTACGGCTTGTCCTTGAGGGATTAAAAAGTTTCTACCATAACCGTTCTTAACAGATACAATATCGTCTTTAAATCCTAAATTATCAACGTCTTGTTTTAATATAAGTTCCATTGTTATGATATTTTATTTTAATAAATCAGCAACGTATGGCATTAAGGCTAAATGTCTAGCTCTTTTTACGGCCACAGATACTTTTCTTTGATACTTTAAAGACGTTCCTGTTAAACGTCTTGGTAATAATTTACCTTGTTCATTTACAAAACCTAATAACCAATCTGCATCTTTATAATCTACATACTTGATTCCAGATTTTTGAAAACGACAATATTTTTTAGTCTTGGACGTCTCAATATTTAATGGTGTTAAATATCTGATTTCGCCATCCTTTTTTCCTTTTGCTTGTTGTTCTATTGATGACATAATTACGCTTTTGCTTTTGCTTTAACTTTCAATTTTTCTCTTCTTCTCTCAGCCCATGAAATCGCATGTTTGTCTAATTTCACAGTTAAGTAACGCATAAAACGCTCATCACGTCTAAACTCTAGCTCTAAAGGTTCGATAACCTCACCAGCAACCTGGTATTCGAATAAATGGTAAAAACCACTCTTTTTGTTTTGGATTGGATAAGCTAACTTTTTTAGTCCCCAATCTTCTTTGGCAATCATCTTAGCACCTTTAGATACGAGCATATCCTCGTATTTCTTTACTGTCTCCTTTATCTGATCGTCAGATAAAACGGGATTTAAGATGAAAACAGTTTCATAATGATTCATAATAAATTATTTTGTTTATTGTTAAAAACGGCTGCAAAAATACACATTTATTCTATATTTGCCAACGCTTTTTTAAAGTAAAATAAGTATTATTTCTACCTCCTAAAAATTATGTTAAATTTTACGGTTTGTCGGTAATATTTGTTTTTTAACCGAATTTATCGTACTATTGTCGATATCTTAACCTAAAAATATATAATGTTATGACTTTAAACTGTGTAGTTGTTGATGATTCCGCGATTCAGCGCCTCTCTATAGTAAAGTTAATTGAGAACCATTCTTCACTTAACCTTATTGCAGAGTACAGTAGTGCGTTAGAAACAAAAAACGGTCTTAATACCCATAAAGTAGATCTTATCTTCTTAGATATAGAGATGCCTGTATTAAACGGATTTGAATTACTAGATGTACTCAACAACAAACCCCAAATTATTTTTGTTACCGGTAAAACCGAATATGCTTTCAAAGCATTTAATTATGATGCCACCGATTATCTTCAAAAACCAATCACTAAAGAACGTTTTAATACTGCCGTAGAAAAAGCTATCGAGCAGCACAAACTGAAACTGGACTTTAACGAAACTGACGGTGAGCATATCTTTGTAAAAAGTAACCTTAAAAAACGTAAGGTTTATATTAAGGATATTAAATGGATCGAAGCCCTTGGCGATTACGTAAAAGTGGTTACAGAAGAAAACAGCTTGGTCGTTTTATCTACGATGAAAGCTTTTGAACAAGAGTTACCCGAAGGTAAATTTTTAAGAATCCACAAATCCTACATTGTGAACCTTGATAAAATTGACCGATTTAACAGTAAAAATGTTGAAGTTGGTGCTTATGAAATTCCATTGAGTCGAAATAAAAAGACACAATTAGTAGATGCTTTGAATAATATGTAGAACATTACCTCTATATATAAAGCATTACATTATAATTTTAAAGAATCCTGAGCAATCGCTTGGGATTTTTTTTGGTTTCATACCTAAAGGAGAAAAACTACAAGACAAACTTTAGTTTAGTAATTGAAATTACTCACTAAATCAAACATTTTACTCTCAAGACATTTGAATATTCTTAACATTACTTATAAATCTTTCAGACTTAAAAGATTTAAATCCGGTAAGCTTTCGGAACTGATAAGTCTAAATCCTATGATAGTTTTATGCTCTTTTTGAGATCGCTCAGGATAATCATCAAAATTCATTGGAATTAGTTCAACCCATAATTTTATATATCTATGATTTCAGACCTGCTAGGTTTGAAAAACCTGCAAGGCCTACTCTTTTAATAGTTGTCCACATTTAAAATTACTCTCACAGACCTAAAATCCTTTACTGCATTAAAACTATTATCTATTTTCTGAATCGCTTCCTTTGTTCTTACCAAGGATTGCTTTTGCGGAATCTTAACGAGAATATTTTTATGGTATAAATTTCGGATTCGAGATACTGGTGGAAATTCCGGTCCTAAAACATTCGTTTTAAACAATTGCTTTAATGATTTGGCATACCAATCTGCGGCCAAATTCACACGATTATAGTCTTTGTGCTTGAACGTTATTTTTATCAATCTGAAAATTGGCGGATATTTATAATTGTAGCGTTCATTCATTTGTTCGGCAAACATTTCCTTATAAGAATTTGTAGAAACTTGTTGCAAAATATTATGATGCGGATTGTAGGTCTGAATTAAAACTTTTCCTCTTAAATCTGTTCGTCCCGCTCTACCCGAGACTTGTGCCATGAGTTGATAACTGCGTTCGTGTGCTCTAAAATCAGGAAAGTTGAGTAAGTTGTCTGCGTTCATAATGCCCACTAATTTTACGAATCTAAAATCCAATCCCTTGGTCAGCATTTGAGTACCCACTAAAATATCAACTTCGCGTTGCTCAAAACTGTTTATAATTTTCTCGAAACCGTATTTTCCCCTTGTGGTATCTAAATCCATTCGTGCGACTTTCTTTTCTGGAAATAACACTTTTACCTCTTCTTCAATCTGCTCGGTTCCAAAGCCCTTAGTGTCTAAAGTAGAATTACCACAACCTTGACAGCTCTTTAACATGGCAGAATTATAACCACAATAATGACAACGCAATTGGTCGCGATATTGATGATAAGTTAAACTCACATCACAATTGGGACATTGAGGTGATGTGCCACAAGTGGTGCATTCTATAATGGGTGAAAATCCTCGTCTATTTTGAAACAATATAATCTGAAAACCTTCTTCTAAAGTTTCCGTCATTTCTTCTATGAGTCGGTCGCTAAAATGGCCTTTCATGCGTTTGCGTTTGTACTTATCTGCCAAATCCACCAATTCAATATATGGCATAAGCACGTTGTTATAGCGCGTGTTTAATTCTACCAAACCATATTTACCTTGGGTGGCATTAAAATAACTTTCCAAACTTGGTGTTGCAGACCCTAAAAGGGTTTTTGCTTTGAATAAATTCGCCAAAACAATAGCTGCATCCCTTGCATGGTAACGTGGTGCAGGATCAAATTGTTTATAGGATTGCTCGTGTTCTTCATCAACGATGATTAAGCCTAAATTTGTAAATGGCAATAACAAAGACGAACGTGCTCCGATGATGACCTGCGCTTTTTCGGAATTCGAAAGCATATTCTGCCAAACCTCTACCCTTTCGTTTCCTGAATATCGGGAATGAAACACCGCCACTTTCTCACCAAAATAATCTTGAAGCCGTTGCACTAATTGTGTGGTCAAAGCTATTTCCGGTAACAGATATAAGACCTGTTTTCCTATTTCCAGTTGTTTTTGGATCAGTTGCACATAAATCTCTGTTTTACCAGAAGATGTTACACCATGCAATAAGGCAACCGATTTTTCTTCAAAAATAGCCGTAACCTCATTGTAAGCTTGCTGCTGTGCGTCACTTAAATGTTTGGCATCCGAATCACCTTCACCCTCAAATTGAATACGATCGGTTTGGATGTGGTATTCTTCTAAAATGGCCTTGTCAATTAATGTTTTAACAATACTAGAAGAGGCGCCACTTCGTTCCGTTAGTTCTGAAACTTTTATGGGTTGTTTTAACGAGGCTTCCATGGTAAATAAGGTCAATACCACTTCACGCTGTTTTGGAGCTCGGCTTAGTTCCTCTAATAGCTCTTGAAGTTTTTCTTGGGACTTATGGTTGTGGTGCAACTTTACATAGCGCACTAATTTTGGGGTGTATTTTTCGTAAAGTTCTTCCTGTAAATTTAGAACCCCTTTTTTTACCAAATTATTGATAATTGGCAATACACGTTTTTTATCTAAAATGGAAACGACATCATTAATTTTTAAAGATGACTGATGTTGCAAAGCTTCATAAATCAAGAATTCTTCGTCCTTTAATTCTGAATCTTTTATATTTATTTTTTCGTTTTTAGAAATTATAGTTTCACTTTCCAATAAAAACGCATTTGGCATGGCAGCTCGCATCACTTCTCCCAAACTACACATGTAATAATCGGCAATCCATTCCCAATGCTTCAACTGCATTTCTGAAATCACAGGAGCTTCATCCAATATTTGATGAATAGTTTTAGCTTCATAAGCCGTTGGTGGGTTTTGATGAATGCTATAGACCAAAGCCGTATAAATTTTACTTTTCCCAAAAGGCACAGCCACTCGAATTCCAGGTTTCAGGAATTCAGCTTCGGCTGCCGTAATATGATACGTAAAGGCTTTTTGAAGCGGAATTGGTAGAATAACGTCTATAAAATGTAGCATACTCCAAAAGTAATGCCTTTAAATAAAAAAACCATCTCGATTGGAGATGGTTTTTCAACACTTAAAAAAAATCAACTCATTATTGTTTTACAATTTTATATGTTGCTTTTTCGTTTTGGGATGCTAATCTTAAGATGTAAGTTCCTGCTTCTAAATTTTGTAAATTTATTGTTCTTAAATCTTCTGTTGAAGTGTAAACTTCCCTGCCTGTGATATCAAATACTGCTATATTACTGAATACTATATTTTTAGAGACTTCAAGGTTAATGGTATTGGTAAATGGGTTAGGGTTAACGCTTACTGTTTTGTATAGATTGTCTTCGAGACCTAAGCCAGGACCTATCTCATCAAGGGTAGTTGTAATAGACCATTTTCCGTTTGAATCCTTTACTCTTACAAAAAGTGTATCTATTTCACTTATATCTTCATAAACACCAGGCGGATAGGATACATTAAAATTCCAAGTGCCATCATCTTCAGGAACATCAATACTCAATAAATTATTACTACCGAACCCAGAATCCGATTCATATACAAAAAAGTATTCAATCTCTACAATGTTCGTCTCAGGGTTTAAATACACCTCTATGTTTTTTCTGAATGTATGACTCCAATTTCCATATGAATCCTGTACCCTTCCATATAACTTATGATAACCTAAGCTAACAGTTTCAAGTATTTGAGCAGAAAATTGTTGCATAATATCTCCTTCCTCTGGGTTGATATTAAAAGTTTCAGCCGTTCCAAACATGGGATCTTGATCAATAAAATACTCACCTAAAACGATATTGTTCTCAACCACAGGTGCAAACACTTGAATTTGCTTTCTTATGGTTTGACTCCAGTTTCCATTTTCATCTTTAGCCCGAATATAGAGTTTATGATATCCAAGAGAAGTAGAGGAAGGAATGTCTGCTAAAATGGTTTCAGTAATATCTATATCAGGCGAGGTAATATCCATAACCGTGTTCATGCCAAAACCGTTATCCGTATCTAAAAAATATTCTATTTGGATCGTATTGGATTGCGCATTTATACACATCGCTATTGCCAAATAAATGGCAGTTAAAATAATCTGTTTCATAACAAATTAATTATTTGTTCTTGCTTGGATGGTTACAGGCAGACCTGTTCCTGCTTCCGAAACTCCTGTTGTAGTTACTTCGTAAACCACAGGGATTGCGCCAAGCCCAGAAAGGTTGTAACGGTTGCCTGGAACTATACCTCCAAAAGCTCCACGTTCAGTACCATCACTACCAACCACATTAAACGTAGAATCTGATTGTAATTGATAATTACCATCGGTTGTATCATCTGCCACAAATAAGGTTGCCATGTTTGGGACCCATTCATTATTTGCAGTACCACTAAAAACACTAGAAAGGGAGACCGTATTAAACTGTACGTTATTGTTTGTGCCACTATTTATAATGGCAGTAATTCCTGGAGCTCTTAAAATGTTATTTTGAAACGAACCTGCATTGAATTCTAAATTTAATTCGTTTGCTGGACCGTTAAAAATATTGTTATTGCATTCTAGAAGAGTGCCTATAAAAAAATTGTTTCTCCATATCAGTGTTTTTTCGCAGATGTTGTTATTAAATATTACATCTTGTGGAGGAACAAAGTTGGTCGAAACACCAAGTGACAGTGCGTTGCTATCTAAAGTATTACTGAAAAAATTTTGAAGAATGTAAAAACCTGACAATTGAGTGTCAAAATCAATGTCGCGTGCAATTCTGCAACGTTTGATAGTTATTTCATTGACATTTAAATAAATTGTACCCGTACTAGTTGAACCATTATTAAGCACGTTCATCCCAATGACCTGAGAAAATTCCGAGCCACTTTCAAATGAAATCCAACCGATTTTTGCATCGTATGTATTATTGGAAACATTTGGGTTTTCGGTTAAAAAATATCCAGGTCCAATAATTACCAACTGTTTTGTAATTGTCGCATTGTCGTAATCTATAGTAGAACCTTCAATGTGTAATGTATCGCCATCAATTACATTTGGATAAGCAACTGCTTCGTCAATTTTACTAAATACGGGAAAACTTGTTGTACCACCATAATTATCACCAAATAAGGTAACACCGTCATAATTAGATTGGTTGTTGACTCTCCAAGTAGTTTGGGAATTTACCAGTGTGGAAAATAAAAGTGCAGTACATATTACTGCAATGTTTGAAAATAATTGTTTTTTTTTCATAATTGTTGGTTTTAAAAGATTAATTAATAGCTAAATAAAATGTATTTTTAATAGTGTTACAATACCTATTTCTAGGTATTTATATAGTTTATAACCTTTAGTAATTGATTTAATTTAATGCTTAAAAATTAGCATAATGATCTCGTAAGCAATATTTTAATTACATTACCATAAGTGACAAACAAACAATTATTCAAAATGCTAAATAAAAATAAGTTTGCTAATTATAAATCAAAATAATAATGCACACTAGCACCATAGGAAAGGCCTGCGAAACTATCTATACCGCTACCAAAATCACCACCTATATATCCGAGTTCTCCACTAAAGGCCAAACCTTCTACAAAATTTGGAATTTCACATTCCACTCCACCACCTAGACCGAAACCAACCGTATTATAAGAATCGGAAGTCCCGAAATAATAATCATATTTAACGGTAAAATAACTGACCTGTGCATAAGCATAAGGCTTAAAGAAAAAAGAATCGCCAAGTACGTTAAAGTTATAAACGTATCTTCCTGAGGCTCCAAAAGAAAAACCAGTAGCACTATATCCGTAAGAAGCACCACCCAAAATTAACTGTGCCGTATGGTGTTCTGTAAAGTTATATTTACCACTGATACCATAAGCTGGATAAGAGGACGCTAAACCTGCACCTAAAACGCCAGCCTCTCCCATTCTTTGGGCATGCACGGTTGACAAAAAAAATAAACTAAATAGTAATGTAAAAAGAAAATTGGTTTTCATAATTATAGAATGGATTGATTAATTTTTTTAAAACTTTTTCAGGAAATAAGCTAAGTAAAAGAGGGATCTAACTATTTAATTTTGAACATAATAAATAACCTCAAATAATAATCAAAGGGCAAATAAATACAACAAACAGTTAATTTTTGAGTCGAAATATACTTACAAGCCTAAATATCAATTTATTGACTTTAACTACTATTGATTTTCAGTTTCTTAACCATTGTTGCACCATTTTCCTATCAAGTTATATTAATTGCTATAGTTATTGATTAATGAAAAACGGAATATTAGTAAAACTCCCATTTCCAACTGTGTAAGTTGCATTAGTATCCGGATCGAAAGCGACATAACTAAACGTACCCGAAATTCTTTCTCCTGGAACATCCACTGCTGAAATACTAAGTGTTGCACTTACGGTTTCGTCCGCATCTATCGTTGTGGATCCATTTTCATCTTCAAAAGTGTAAGTGCCACCTACAGCATCTGCCGGAAAGGTAAATGAAGCACCAGCAACAATAACATCAGGATTATCCATAATTAGCGTAACACCTATAGCTGTAGTTTCTGAATTGTCTGAAACACCATCAGTCGATGCTGCCAATCCGAAAACATAAACAGTAATAGGTCCTGAATCTCCACTTGTAATCGCAGCAGCAACAGAATTTTGGCCAAATGTAAATGTCTTTGTCTGCCCGTTGATATCTGCTTTTACGGTACCATCTTCTCCAAGCAAGCTAATAATTTCATCTTCAACGCCGCAACTTATCAGAGCAATCGCAAATAAACATAGTAGTAATTTTTTAGCCATTATACTTATTATATTTTTATTGTTTAAGTGAATCATCAATTTCATGAGTATTTAGTTTTTTAATTAAAGGACTAGAACTTTAGAGGGTTAGCCATTTCCCATTTTAAATAATTTTCGAAGCGTAGACGAATCGGTCTTTTCTTCAACTTGAGGTTGGCCAGTTTTACTTCGGTTCAATTCAAGGGTTTTGTTTTCAATTTCTTTTGAAGATGCATTTCCTCGTCTTTCCCTTCGCCTTGTTGAAGTTTCAATTTCTTTTTCAGCTTCAATTACGCCTGTTTTTGCGATATTGGCGATTGTACCGCCATTTTTTCTATCCGCAAGTGCTCGTAATTGTGCAACTTGCGTATCTAAATCCCCAAAATAAATTTTATCATAGAGTGCAATGGCTTCAGCATAGCGTTCTTGCTCCTCGTAAACCCAAGCCAACAATAGCAATTCATGTCTAGTTGATTTCACATTGTCCTTATTGGTATTTAACTCTAGACTTTTATTAATGTCTGCTTCGGTTTCTTTAATATTTCCTAAGTTGAACTGAACTTTAGCGCGCATAAAATAAGCCATAGCATTGGGTCTTAAAGCCACCATTTGATCGTACTTTTCTAAATCACTTTCTTTAGCATTCTCTCTTGCAATAAGTTTTTTACTGTTGCGAATAAAATAGATATGGTCGTAGTAAACATCACAACTGTAAATGAGCTCAGACTGCATGGCAACCAATAAGTCTTTGCGCGCCAATTGCCCTTTGTAGAATTTTTTGTCAATATCTTCTTCTACAATTTGCGCATCAATCTGCGTGGCGTATTTAGGCAATGTTTCTCGTAAACAAGCTTTAAACGCATTATCCGTAAGTGTTCGTTTCAGACTTTCTTCCTCTAAACAAGTGCATATCTCTGCTCTAAATTCACTTTTATAAGATTGCGCATTTACAATTAAGAAAATGGATAGCGTCATTAAAACAGTAATCGTATGTTTCATCTGTTTAAATTTAAAATCATTGAAGTTATTCATCGTTTTCCTCGGTGCCTACGAAATAGGCCTTTACCGAAAGCATACAGAATTTTAAAGCTTGTTTAGACTTATTCAGATTGAGTGTAGCTTTAGCCTGTCTCATCAAAGGTGCATCGCTGATGTCATCTGCAATATCTGGCATTTCTTGCCAAAGGCTATCCACATCTCTTTCTGCACGTTCCATCAACTCATCTTCTATTTCAGCTGGCACTTCAACTCCTGCCCTAGATAAACTATCGTAAACAAAAACCTTGTGATACAACTCAAATGAATGCTTTACAAAGTTATCTACGCTTGTAATTTTTGATTTTCGTTTTGGTGGTTTAATTCTTTTTTCTTGAGACCAACTGCCTGTAGAAAATAGAACTAGTATAAAAATGGCTAAAATTGTATGACGGTAAATTTTATTGTGAAACTCCATAAGGCTTTCGGCTATAATTACAATTAACCTTTGCGATTAATTTTAGATAAAGCAACAACATATTTTAGCGAAAAGCCACAGCCAACTTATTATCGTTGGTTTTGAATATATTAACGTTATAGTTGTAGCCCGTTTTTGACATTTAATTACTATTTTTAACCAGCTATTAATTCATATTCAGAAATTCATATTCATAATGAAAATGTTTCTCACCACTTTCTTTCTAATGATTACCATCTATTGTTTTTCTCAAAACGCGATGATCGATTCGTTAGAAAATGTCATAAAAAATTATAAAAGCAAGGATACAGCTTACGTGAACTTAAGAATTAAGTATGTTGCCAGAAAAATGTTCTTAACACCTACTGATACAACTTGGACGTCGTACAATAATAAAACATTAAACATTTCGAGTCAGCTTAATTACCCAAAAGGCATTGGAATATCTTATAATAATTTAGGAATCATTCAGCATTACTTTTTATCTGATCCTTTACAAGGTCTAGAATATTACCAAAAGAGTTATGACGTTTTTGAAAATGAACCAAAATTTCAAAAATATGTAGTCGCCGTACTTACAAATATTGGGCTTATCAATTTAGAGCAGCAAGAATACGATAAAGCCTTGAAAAGCTTTAAAACTTTATTGAATAACCCTGAGAACAAAAGTAAATACAACACCTTGTTTTACATTGGTAACGTCTATGGGGAACAAAAGAAACTTGATTCTTCGATGTATTATTACCAAAAAGCTCTTGTAGGTGCTGAACAAAACAATCGCCATATATATATTGCAAACATAAAAACCAATTTAGGCTTAATACAAGCTCGAGCTGGTTTCTTAAATGAAGGTTTAACTACCATCAATGCGAGCTTGGATTTAATAGAAAAGTATAATATTGAAGGCTTACGTGTAGCCGCTTATACTAATGCCGCCGAAGTTTATTTACAAAATAATGATATTGAGAAAGCAGAATATTATGCAACCAACAGCTTAAAACTGAGTAAATCCTTAAATAATCTTTCAACCGAGAATAGTGCGTTGGCAACTTTAGCTAACGTTTATGCCAAAAAACAAGATTATAAAAACGCTTTGACAACCTATCAAAAGCATATTGTTCTAAGGGATAGTTTGATAAATGCGGATAGAAAGCTTGACATCTCCAGAAAAGAAATTCAGTATGAAGCAGATAAGGATCGTGCCATTTCGCAAGTAGAGATTGAACGCCAGAAATCGATTAAAAACGCTTCAATCATTGGAGGTTCTGGACTTATTCTTGCTTCCATTTTTAGTTTTGTTTTATACCGAAGAAAGCAAGATGCCATTTCAAAATCCAAGGAAGCCGAGTTTAATGCGAAGGTTTCAGATACGGAATTAAAAGCCTTACGCTCACAAATGAATCCGCATTTTATCTTTAATTCTTTGAATTCAATAGGCGATTATATTTTAAAAAACGATACAGAATCGGCTAGTGATTACTTAGGGAAATTTGCGAAATTGATGAGGCTCACCTTAGAAAACTCGGAAAAGAAAGAGATTTTATTAAGCGAGGACATATCTCTTTTGAGAACATATATGGATATTGAACGCAAACGTTTCAACCATAAATTCGATTATGTTATTGAAATAGAAGCTGATTTAGATTCTGAAAATATTTTAGTACCACCAATGATTCTTCAACCTTTTATTGAAAATAGCATCATTCACGGTTTGTCACAAAAAGAAGAACTCGGTTTAGTGAAAATTTCTTTTAAGGCAGAAAAAAACATGTTGATTTGTAGTGTTGACGATAATGGTATTGGTCGAAAAAAATCAATTTCCAGTAAAAATCATCCCGAAAGTAAATCGATGGGAATGGCGATAACCAAGAGTAGAATTGAGATTATCAATAAATTAAAAAACACCAACGGAAATGTTGAAATTACAGATAAAACCGAAGGTACACGAATAGACGTTTCACTACCAATGCAACTTGCTTTTTAAAATACAATTAAATAATAACAGAACAGAGATGACGCTGATATAGCTGAGTTTCGCAGATAAAATAAAAAGTTAAGTTCAATAATAAGATTCCCGATTTCTCGGGAAATGAGTATGATAAAAACCATAATTATAGATGACGAATCCCACTGTTCAGATCGTATTTTGAGTCTCATTGAAAGACATCCAAATACGTTTAATGTGCTTGCCGTTATAGACAATGTAGATGAAGCGCTGCGCCTTGTGCCACAGTTACAGCCTGAATTAGTGTTTTTG
Organism: Winogradskyella forsetii; assembly: GCF_013394595.1. Taxonomy (GTDB): domain Bacteria; phylum Bacteroidota; class Bacteroidia; order Flavobacteriales; family Flavobacteriaceae; genus Winogradskyella; species Winogradskyella forsetii. The sequence goes on along the minus strand of NZ_CP053348.1, from coordinate 1,536,724 downwards.
GATATTAAGATTCATGATAAAACAGGATTCGACTTTTTACAGGAAGTCGGTTCAATTAATTTTAAGGTGATCTTCACGACCGCTTTTGATAATTTCGCCATAAAAGCTTTCAAATTTAGTGCTATCGATTATTTATTAAAGCCCATAGATACTGACGATTTTGATGCTGCTGTTTCACGTTTGAAAGACAACCTATCCAAACAAAATATGGAGCAACAACTTCAGAATTTGTTTAAAAATTTGAAACCAAATCAAAAGAAAGTGATTACCATTCCGTCTTTAACGGGCTTTGAAACCTTAAAAGTTGAGGACATCATTCATCTGGAGGCAGATACTAGTTATACACACATCTTTACTAAGAAAGGAAAAGCCATGGTTTCTAAACCGATAAAATTTTACGAAGATTTATTGGCTGAAAATTCATTCTTTAAAACGCATAAATCGCACCTTATTAATATAGATCATGTGAAAAAATATTATAGAGGAAAACAGAGTTATGTATTGATGTCCAATGATGGCAAAGTGCCAATTTCAGTAAGACGAAAGGATGAGTTTTTGAAGCATTTTACTTAATAATCTCTTCAATATCTTTTTGTTTAATTTCTTTTCGTGCTCTTGGATGCTTTCTTAAAAACTGAAGTGAGGCGTTAAGCTCGTAACCCAATAAGAGAATATTGGAATTCAACCATAGATATAACAACAAAATCAACAAGGCACCAATAGATCCATAAAGCTCGTTGTATTGGGAAAAATTTTCGATATAAATACCAAATAAAAACGAGGTTAGTATAATGAGCAAGGTAGTTAACAAAGCACCAACAGAAAAGAACTTGGACTTTTTACCTTCTTTAGTTCCAAAATAGTATAAGGTTGCCGTTGCTAAATAAGCCATGAGGACGAAGAACAAATACTTTGCAAAGATAATCCAACCTAATCCTTTATCATCTTCTGCAAATGCATTTCCGCTTAAACTTTCATAAAGCGGCTGAATAATATAAATCTGAAAATAGCCAAACACAGCAACAGTTAACAATAGAAGAAAAGCTAAAATCAATGCTATGCCAAGTGCAATACCATATTGTTTAAACACATTTCGATATAATTGTTTGTGATACGAGGTTTCAAAACCTGAAAAAACGGCATTGACACCATTTGCCATCAAGAAAATAGAAAGCAAAAACACTGATGAGATTATCCCTCCACTACTGTTACTGCTCATATCTTGAAAAATATTATCAATAAAAAAATCAGAAGTCTGTGGTGGCAAAATGGATCTTAAAAAAGATAAAAATTCAAATTGAAACCCATCAATAGGAATATGGGGAATTACAATAATCACAAACAGCAGAAAAGGAAAAATAGCCGTAAAAAAACTAAACGCTATCGCACTTGCCCTTGTGGCTAAGGTTCCCTTAATGATTCCCATGCCGTATAACTCCAACAAATCGTAAATTGATAAACCTTCAAATCCTGGTAATTTAATCTGTTTAAAAAAACGCATGATTAAATTAAGCACCGGAATTTTATCTATTTTATCTTCTATGAGTTTTGACATGAAAGGATTTATGGATTACGATATACGATTTTTAATATACGATTTTTGAATTACGATTTAAGATTTATGGATTGTTAATTACAACTTACGATTTTGGATTTTTGATAGAACTTTAATTTTGGATTTTAATATGAGCAATAATTTACTAAGCTAAAACCATTGTTTTTTCCAGAACTATCGTGACACTTTACACTTTATACTGGTTACTTTTATTTAATACAAATGTCCGAAGGATAAAGGGAAACTGCCTACTGCGACTGAACTCCGCCCACTCTATTCAAACGGCTTTTAAACTCAAATCCATATTGTAAACTGAATGCGTTAATGCACCGGACGAAATAAAATCCACACCACATTCGGCATACTTTCTAAGCGTATTTTCGTTGATTCCGCCAGAGGATTCTGTTAAACATTGATCTCCAATGAGTTTTACCGCTTTACGAGTATCTTCGTAATTAAAATTATCTATAAGGATTCTGTAAACACCGCCACAACCCAAAATCTCCTTGATTTCTTCGATATTTCTGGCTTCGACAATAATTTTCAAATCTCTTTTAGTATCCTTTAAATACTGCTTAGTTAAATTAATCGCCTTAGTGACTCCACCAGCAAAATCAATGTGATTGTCTTTTAACATAATCATATCATACAACGCAAATCTGTGGTTTTCGCCACCTCCAATTTTTACAGCCCATTTCTCTAAAGCCCTAATACCTGGCGTTGTTTTTCGTGTATCTAAAATTTTAGTTCCTGTACCTTCCAATAAGTCAACAAACTGTCTGGTTTTTGTGGCGATTGCACTCATACGTTGCATGGCGTTTAAAACTAAACGTTCGGCTTTAAGAATGGATTGCGACGCACCTTCAACATAAAAAACAATATCTCCATGGCTCACTTTCTGACCATCTTCTATCAACGTTTCGACTTTCATATGTTCATCTACGTAAGCGAACACTTGCTTTGCAAATTCTACACCCGCAATAATACCTTTGTCCTTTACCAATAACTTCGCTTTTCCTTGAGCTGAAGCAGGTATGCAGGCCAACGAACTATGATCGCCATCGCCCACATCTTCACGTATGGCGTTAGAGATAATTAATTCTATTTCTTTATCGAATTGTAATTTTGAAATCATTTGAATACTTATTTAGTGTAAAAATAGGAAATAGATTAACGATTTCCGATTTTAGAATTGCGAATTAGGAAGGAATTACGATTTAGGGATTAGGAATTAGGAATTAGGAAAAATCTGAAATTGTAAATCGTAAATCGTAAATTTGCAAAATGAACATAAAACTCATAGCCATAGGCAAAACCGACAATAAAAATCTACAAACCTTAATTGCAGATTATACCAAACGACTTGGCTTCTATATTAAGTTTGAATTTGAAGTGATTCCTGATTTAAAAAGGGTCAAAAACCTATCGGAAGCCCAACAAAAAGAAAAAGAAGGCGAACTTATCTTGGCAAAAACCCAAACCCCTGATGTTCTAATTCTACTCGATGAAAATGGAAAACAATTGGATTCCATTGCATTTTCAGGCTATTTGCAAAAACACATGAATTCTGGTATCAAAAACTTAATCTTTGTCATTGGTGGTCCTTATGGATTTTCGGATGCTGTTTATAACCGTGCAAATGGTAAACTAGGATTGTCAAAAATGACATTTTCACATCAAATGGTACGCTTGTTTTTTATAGAACAATTGTACAGAGGGTTTACAATTCTTCGGAATGAACCTTATCATCATAAGTGAATCCTTAGTAGGCAGTCTTCGGTTGGCAATACTCTTTCATGTTCTGAAAATAGTCTCAGTTTTCAGAGGCAGTATCAGTTCTTACTCATATCTAAAGAAACAGTCGCAGTTTTTTGATTACTTTTTATAAAATAAGATCATATTGAATGCCCTTATTCTTTTTGACAAGTTCTTAAACTCGCCACATTAATCTCCTGAAAACTGCGACCGCGACTGCATACTTTTTCAATAGGTCTTATAAACTTCTTTTCGTTTCTTAAGTTGTCTTGTTAAATCATTAATGGTTTCGTGCATTGCCATTTCATAATTTTTCTCGTTAGAGGTGGCGAAGATACGTGGTCCAGGTAAACTTAATTCTATGTTACAGATTTTACCAGCCTCATGGTCTTTTTCGTCTTGCTTAAAATACACTTGGGCTGAAATCAAAAACTCAAATTTATTGGCTAGTTTTTCTAATTTTTCTTCGGTTAATGCCGAAAGTGTTTCACTTGTATCTATGTTTACGTATTGAAATTTTACTGTCATAATCTATTGCATTTAAAATGAATAATTCTTTTGTCTAAGATAAAGATTTAAGTCAGTTTTCAGACTGATAAATATCATAAATAATTAATAAAATTTTTGATTTTCTAGATTTTGAAACTATGGAAACACAATTTATAAAGGTTTTATTTATTCTTTTTTATTCTTTCTCTTAAACCTATAAGCCACAGCTAATTTTGCATTGGTAATATTTAAATTGTAGGTATTGTCATAATCGAGGTCTGTAGAATACAATCCATTGTTATAAGTAAAGCTGACATAAAACCGATTAAAATTATAGCCTAAACCCAATGAAAAATCCAATTTATAAAGCATCGGGTTCGCTGGCCTATAACTATCATCTTCTAAGGTAATTTTCTTATTTACCAGTCCAATTCCAGGCATTACATTGATGGTTGCAGAAATATTTTCCGGCAGTTTAAAATAAGAGATGAATCCAGCTAAAACGCCAACTGTAGCCCCTTGATAGCGTTTTATATTCCCTTGTGCATTGAAATAAGGATTGGTGCTTTCTGATAATATGTTTGGTTTTGCGGAGAAATAATCGAAACCACCAAACACCCCTAAACCGCCTGTTATGAAAATATCCTTATGGCGTTCTTCTGAAAAACCAGCTTTCAAAAGTGCATAGGAAAATTCAATATCGTCTAACGTGAATAAATAATTAAATCCAAAACTTACAGAACGCACGTCACTTCTGAAAACAAAATGTTCATCAAAATTATTTTTGGCGGTAAACCCTTTATAGGTTTGAACATAAATATTGGCGAAATGCCGATCTTCTAAAATGGTCGTACCTTGCAAATCAAAACGTCTTGTCTCCTCTTTATTCGGATTTTTAAGATTAAATCCAATATCAACTATAACTTTTCTATTGGCAAAACCCAATCCTAAACCGTGTCTATTATTAGGGACGAACCTTGCTTTAAAATCATCATTTTTGATACTAAATTTATTGACCTTAAAATTGGTGAATACACGAATGGAATAATTTTCAATATCCCTATCAATAAGCAATGCATCTAAATCATCAATATTTTGTGCATTTGCAGTTGAGAAAGCGAAATAAATACCTAGAAGCAAAAATACCTTGATGAATAAAGCCTTTTGAAAAATAATTTGTTTTGACAAATGATACGTATTAGATTCCTATTTTTACAAAGCACTTATTTAAACGTTTTCGGTTGACTAAAAAATTAAATAAGTGAAACAAAATTACATTGAAAATCATTTTATAACGACAAATTATGCAACTTGTTTTCGCCACCAATAACTTAAATAAATTAAAAGAAGTGCAAGCGATATTACCACCACATATTAAACTTTTAAGTTTGGCAGATATTGCCTGCGTTGAAGATATTCCTGAAACACAAAATACTATTGAAGGGAATGCCATTCAAAAAGCCGACTACCTAAAAAAACATTATGGTTATGATTGCTTTGCCGATGATACGGGTTTAGAGGTTGAAGCATTAAACGGCGAACCTGGCGTGTTCTCAGCACGCTATGCCGGACCACAACGCAGTGCTGAAGACAACACCAATAAATTGCTCACAGAACTTAAAGACAAATCCAACAGAAATGCGCAATTTAAAACCGTTATTGCTTTACATCTCAATGGCAAACTTCACACTTTTACAGGCATTTGTAAAGGTGAAATTACAATCCAAAAACAGGGTAAAGGAGGTTTTGGTTACGACCCAATTTTTAAGGCTGAAGGTTATGATAAAACTTTTGCCGAAATTACCTTAGAGGAAAAAAACCAGATTGGCCATCGCGGTAAAGCAGTCGCCCAATTGGTTGATTTTTTGACTACTAAAAATGCTTCAGAATAAACTCAAACAATTACTTAAACTGTTATTATGATTTATTGTTTCTAAAATATTAAGTTATATTTAGACGCAACCAACAAAGCGAATACGACCAACTTGAATCCCAACCGTCTATATTTTATCGATGCTGTAAGGGCATTTGCCATCTTAATGATGCTACAAGGGCATTTTATAGACACACTTCTCGACCCATCTTATAGAGACCAAAATAATACAGCGTTTAAAATCTGGGAATATTTTAGAGGCATAACGGCACCAACTTTCTTCACTATTTCTGGGCTTATCTTTTCTTATTTACTCATCAAGGCGAAACGCAGTGGAAATGTTGAGCAACGTATGCGAAAAGGTTTTAAAAGAGGATTAATGCTCATTGGCATAGGTTATTTGCTGAGAGCGCCAATATTTCAATGGTTAATTGGGGAATTTAATTCTTATTTTTTGGTTATTGATGTTTTGCAATGCATTGGCTTGTCGCTCATTATTGTTGTCCTTATTTATAAGCTCACTTTTAAAAAAACACTGCTTTTTTCAATCTTAATGTTGGTTTTAGGACTCACTGTTTTTATAAGTGAACCTTTATATCGCTATTTGGAATTACCTAAAGTTCCTATTTTATTTTCAAATTATTTATCTAAAACTTACGGTTCCATTTTTACCATTATTCCCTGGTTTGGCTATGTGGCTTTTGGCGCTTTTATTTCAACCTTATTTTATCGCTATGTCGAACGACCCAAATTTAAAATGGCCATTGTTTCTGGCTTTTTTGTTTTCGGAATTGCTCTAATTTTTAATTCATCTTGGTTGTTGATGAAACTGTATTATTGGTCGGATATTTCGATTTTTAAGGAGGTTGCCTACTATAATTATTTGTTCACCAGACTTGGGAATGTATTGATACTATTTTCATTGTTTTATTTAGCCGAAAACTATATTAAACAAACTTTGATTCTTAGAATTGGACAAAAAACATTGTCCATATACGTCATTCACTTCATCATAATTTATGGTAGTTTTACAGGGCTTGGCTTATCGCAACTTATAGGAAAGACACTCGTACCTTGGCAAGCCATCATTGGTGCTTTACTCTTTTTATCTGTCGTTTGTTTTATATCATTCTATTATGCTAAAACAAATGCATTTGTATATTCCAAAGTGCAGAAATTAGTAGATAAGTTTAAGCGTTACACAAAATAATATTATGGCACATTGGTGCATTTTTAAAACAAGAAAAGACCACCTAATTAAAGATGATCTTTTCACTTTCATAGCAATTTAATCCCATTCCATATACAGAATGTAGATTAATAGCATTATACTTACGTAATTTTAATAGTAAAGGTTTTATATCATTTAAAATTATGGAAAAACTCATAGAAAAATTCTACGCTTCCTTAAATAACTGTGACGATAAATCCATGCTAGCTTGTTACCATGATGATGTGGTTTTTAAAGATCCTGCCTTTGGAACATTAAAAGGCGAACGCGCCAAAGCCATGTGGTCCATGCTATGCGAATCCCAAAAAGGCAAAGATTTTAAAGTTGAATTTTCAAACGTGAAAGCCAATGCCGAAACTGGGTCTGCACATTGGGAAGCTTTTTATACCTTTAGCAAAACAGGTCGAAAAGTCCATAACGTCATTAAGGCTTCATTTGAGTTTAAAGATGGCTTGATCATTAAGCATACTGACGAATTTGACTTGCATAAATGGGCAAAACAAGCTATGGGAATAAAGGGGATTTTCTTTGGTGGCATGACATTCTTTAAAAATAAACTTCAGCGTCAGACGAATGGGCTTTTAGATAAATTCATGAATAAAAAAAAGCTATCTAGTTAATTAGACAGCTTTTTCAGGGACAATGTTTCTTTTTAGGGACTTACGTTTACTTTATGTTTCATTGTGTTATTTATACTTCAAATCTCGTGCCAAAATTTAATTTATCATAAATTCTAACTGTAGGCTTTTACCTTACCTTCTACACCTTTATAAAATGATTTCATGAATTCAAAATCAGCTTCCATATCATCTGTAGTATAAAATGGTTCAGATACTTTATTCTGTTTATTTTTAAAATCGAAGGTGTACATTATAATTGGAACCTTGGCTTTTTTTGCGATATAATAGAATCCCGTTTTCCAGTTTTCTACTTTTTTTCTGGTGCCTTCTGGTGATAGTGCCAATCTGAATTCGTGTTCACCTTCAAATAATTTAGCAATGGTTTCTACTTTATTTTGACCAGGTGTTCTGTCTAAAGCCTTTCCTCCTACAGCTCTAAAATAATAACCAAAAGGCCAAGTAAAGAGTTCTTTTTTTCCAACAAAGTTAGTTTTCAAATCAACAACGCGTCTGAGTAACAACGAGATGTAGAAATCACTCCAACTGGTATGTGGTGCTGCTATAATCACAGCTTTCTTAATGGTGTCTTTTGAAAAATTGGTGTTACCTACGACTTTCCATCCCAATACTCTAAAATATATGAATTTAGCTAACCAGCGCATCTAGTACTATGGGATTATTAATCTTGAATGACTTTTAAAGTATTAAGTCGCTCTTTTTGACATTCAACATCTGTTAAAATGAACTTATTGAATACGCTTATTTTATAAATCGAAATTACATTTTTTTGTAAAGCTCTAGAAGTTTTTCCCTAGTCATGATGGTTTTCCAGTTTTTACCAATGGCATTTTCCCAAAGTGGTTCTAAACTCAAAGCAACATCAATCATTTTATCGAATTGATCTTCTTCTAAATCAGCACAAATACCTTGAGGTAATTCGATATTATGTTTGGCTTTCATCTGTTTAAAAATAGCAACACCTTCTGGATAATAGTCTTCTAAATGATCAAAAACGATACAGTTCCCGATACCATGTTTGATTCCTAAAAGATAGCCCAAACCATAACTCATAGCATGTGCTACGCCAACCTGAGAGTAAGCAATACTCATACCGCCATGCCAAGATGCCATCATTAATTTATCTTGAGCTTCTTCTGTAGTGAGTACATCTTCCAAGAAGATTTCTTTACAAAGTTGAAAGGCCTTTTCCCCATAACTTTGGCTAAAAGCATTTAAATAAGTCCCATTTAGTGATTCCACACAATGCACAAAACAATCCATGCCTGTGTAAAACCATTGTTCTTTTGGCACATCTTTAGTTAGTTCCGGATCTAAAATCACTTGATCAAAAGGGGTGTAATCACTATTAATTCCAAGTTTCCGAACCGGACCTGTTAGAATTGTAGTTCGGGATACTTCAGCTCCCGTTCCTGAAAGTGTGGGAATACCAACATGGTAAATCGCAGGATGCTTAATTAAATCCCAACCTTGGTAATCTTTAGATTCTCCTTTATTGGTAAGCATCAAAGACACCGCTTTAGCGACGTCCAAAACAATTCCTCCACCAATACCAATAATACCAGAAGGTAGTTCACTATATTCTAAAATAATATCTTCAACTAACTGGTCTATTTGTTCTGTTCTCGGTTCTTCAACCGTTGGCACATAAATAATTTTATCCTTATAGGATAATGTAATTCGTGAAGTTAACCAATGATTGCCCTTAAAGACATCATCCACATAAAAAATAAATGGTGCATTACGCCCTTTGCGCTTTGAAGTGAGAATTTCATCGAGCTGATTGAAACTTCCACGTCCAAAAATAACTCGGGACACCATTGGATAATTTTTGTATATCATTTACTTTATATCTTTAACAAAAATAACAACTTAGTTTATAATTACTACTTATTTAAATGAAATTGTAATTTTTCATTGAAAAGCCCAACATGGTAGCCATCTACCAACGCATGATTGACACTAATAGCAATTTGCATTTCTCTTTTTGATCCTATTTTTTCCATTTTACTAAACGCCAATTTAGGTATCGAATCTTTATCACCCTTAAATGGTTCCTTATGTCCCGTAAAATTAATCCACGGTAATGTTGAACAATGTAAACAATCCACTGTATTCACGGGTGGAAACAATTCATTGGAATTCAACACGCGTTCTTTTTCATTTAAAAAATTAGTCTGAAACTTAAAAATATCGGCATCATAATTCACAAACGTAAATCCAAATGTTTTATTAGCACGAAGGATCGTTGGCGATGCATGTATGGTATCGAAAACAACAACTTCATTAGCGTCGTTTATTCTATACTTCAAATTTTCGACTTCATTGATCGCTTTCATTGTGGCGTGCAAATAGTTTACAAAAAACGAGACTTTATTTTCTTGTGAGAACTCATAAGCTTTCGTCACATCTACGGAGAAGGTAACTCCAAAATAAGGATCGACGAAGGTGTTAAAAAACTCAAAATGAGACCGTCTATTCCATGTATGTTTATCGAGAATTTTCAAAATTTCTATTTAAAAAAATCTAAAATTTCAGTTAAACTCGTTACCGTGGCATAGTTAGTTCCATTAGCTTCTTTTTTGGTCACGGTTTCATGTTGCCATGTGGTATGAAATGGAACATGTATGGCTTCTGAACCAATTTCAACTAATGGTAAAATATCAGATTTCAAGGAGTTTCCAACCATTAAGAAAGCCTCTGGTTCAATATCTAATCGTTTTAATAATTGTTTATAATTAGTATCGTGTTTTTCACTTAACACTTCGATATGATGAAAATATTTTAACAGTCCAGATTTTTCCAATTTTCGTTCTTGGTCCAGTAAATCACCTTTGGTAGCTACAATCAATCTATAATCCTTAGACAATACTTTAAGCACCTCCTCTACACCATCCAACAACTCAATCGGTTTGTTGATCATGTCTTTGCCTATTTTTAGCATTTGAGCAATCACATCGTTGGGTACTTTACCATTAGATAATTCTAAAGCCAGTTCAACCATAGATAAAATAAAACCTTTGACTCCATAACCATAGGTTGGAAGGTTTTTAATTTCCATTTTAAAGAGCTCCTGATCTATTTTATTCGGTGTTTCATAAAGCGATAGTAATCGACCAGCTTCTTCCTCGGCTTCCCTGAAATAGGTTTCGTTGACCCAAAGCGTATCGTCCGCATCGAAGCCTATTACTTTTATGTTTTCGTATGTTTTATTCAATTCGATTATTTTGTCAAAAAGGACAATTTCGCATTATCCAGTATTTCAAACTTTTTATTGAAAAATCAATTGTATGGATAACCGGCGAGCTGTCTTCAAGTTTATATTGTTGTTATTTCCACAAACGTTTTGCACGTTCCAAATCTTCTGGTGTGTCAATTTCTACCCCTTGTATTGTGGTTTCTACCATTTTAATCCGCTTCCCATATTCTAAATATCTGATGCATTCAATTTTTTCCGAAGCTTCCAAGAATTGCATTGGTAACACTGTAAAGTCCAACAGCGCTTGTTTTCTAAAGGCATAAATTCCTTTGTGTTTAAAATAACGGGCGCCTACATTTCTATCCCTTGGAAATGGAATCGCATTTCGGGAAAAATACAAGGCAAAATTCTGTTGATCCACAATCACTTTTACGGTATTCGGATTGTTGATTTCTTCCCAATCCTCAATTTCAACCATTAAAGAAGCCAAATCAATTTCCTTGTCTTTATCATCTTTAAAAACATTAATCACTTTTGCCAAACTTTCACGCTCTGTAAATGGTTCATCACCTTGCACATTAATTACAATATCACAATCGACATTCGCAACTGCTTCTGCAATTCTATCGCTTCCAGATTCATGCTCCTTAATACTCATAATGGCTTTTCCTCCACTATTTACAATTTCATCATAAATTATAGCACTATCAGTTACCACATAAACTTCACTAAACAAATTAGTGGCAACTGTAGCTTCATAAGTTCTTAGAATGACTGATTTCCCTGCTAAATCTTGCATCAATTTTCCGGGAAATCTTGATGCACTATAACGTGCGGGAATCATGGATATAATTTTCATTTAGGTGATTTATATAATGAAATCAAAATTTGAAATGCGTTCAATTTCAAAAATAAGGTTTTAAGATGATTTCGGTCGATTTCGTCGTAACTTTTTATAGAGTTTGTAAATCATATACAAAAGGAATAACACCAAAACAACCGCCAATATTGGTAAAAATATGGAGACAATAGACATGACGATTGATGTACCTGTCTCTACAGTTGACACAACTGGGTTACCTAATCCAGCGGTTGAAACCGTAGAGCCTAAACGCGTTGCACTCGCCGAACTTTTCACAGCTGCAGCAGTTCCACCTCCCGCAATAATGGCCAAAGCCCAAGTGATAACTGGACTTAGATCAGCGACCGTCGATACCATAACTGCTGTTCCTGCAATGGTTGCGAGCGGAATGGCGATGGTATCTAGAGCATTGTCCACAATAGGAATATAATAAGCTACAATTTCCACAACGGTTGCAATACCCAAAGTTATTACCGCAGTTGTGCTGCCAATCCATAACCAAGATTCGTTAAGTTCCCAAACGCCAAAATAAGCCGCTAAACTCAAAGCGAATAATGGTAAGAAAACCCTAAACCCTACAGAAGCTGAAAGTCCGATGCCTAGAAATATGCTTAAAATGGTCTCCATAGTAATTCCAATGTATTATTATATCTATTCATTCGTCATTATGGCTTATCTGTATTTAGTCTTATCAATGAACGTTACTTTTTATTCATATTTATTAATTAAACCAAAGTCGAAAGGTGTCCATAAGCAAGATTTCAACCCACTTTTCTTAAACCCTGTATTTACCCAACTATTACAAGTTTTAAAACAAGAATAACTTCCCTTTGCCTTGTAAAAATCGTCTTTAGAAGTATACCCCTTATTTTTAAGTATTATTTTTTCTCCGTCTTTATTGGTTTGAAATGTATGTCTCAAATATGAATTCATTTTTTCTAATTCAAATGCATTTATCTTTATTTCTAACCAATCTAATCGTTTTTGTTCGTACCTCGTCACATGCATTAATGTGGTACTATTTAAAAATGCCGCTCTAAATCCATTGCTAAACGTTAAGTCGCCCCAAGTTGGGGTATTAAGGTAAAAGTTTTCATCTCCCCAACCAAATGCTAGATAATTAGCAGATTCAATATGTTTTATACCCGAAACTAATAAGCTATCCATATTTTTTTTTGGAATTATAATATCAAGATGAACGCCATTAGTAGTTAAATATATGGATTTATCAAAAACTAGATGACTATCCTTTCTATCAATGGTTATATAAGTCAAAATAAACGAAGCGACCAAGTACGTAATGGGAATAAGTAATACATAAAAAAAATACTTTAAAATTTTTTTAGCAACCTTCATCTTAATGAACTTATTATAAAAATGTTAGTTATAAAGTTTTTTCCACAAACATCTCATCCTTAAACCCTATTAAATAGAGTTTTTCCTTTGCTCTGGTAATTGCGGTATATAACCAACGAATATAATCCCTATCCATTCCATTTGGCAAATACGGTTGCTCTACAAAAATAGTATTCCATTGGCCACCTTGGGATTTATGGCACGTAATAGCATAAGAAAACTTCACTTGTAAGGCATTAAAAAACTTGTTGTTCTTAACCCCTAAAAAACGCTTATATTTTGAAGGTTCTTCCTCGTAATCCTTAGACACTTCTTGGTACAAACGGTTCGATTCTTCGTAACTAAGCGAGGCACTTTCCACATCAATCGTATCCAAAAGTAAAACGGTTTCAAAAGGTTTCATATTGGGATAATCTACCATTTTTACATTTACTTCTGCAAATCTAAATCCGTATAATTCTTTGATACTAAAAATCTCCAACACCTCGATGATATCGCCATTGGCAATAAAACCAGCTTCTGTTGTAGGTTTTATCCAGAAATAATTATTCTTAACTACCATTAAATAATCACCAGCGGACAATTCGGTTTCATTGAATAGAATGCGTTGTCTAATCTGTTGGTTATAAGCATTAGCGCGTTTGTTACTTCGTACAATAATCGCTGTTTCCTCGTAACCATTTGCGCTATAGGCATCGTTTATGGCATCCATAATTTCATAACCATCAATTAAACGAACACTATCAGTAAAACCATTCAAATCAAATTTGAAACTCTCATAAATATTAGATTCTAAAACAGCCCGAAGTTCCGTTGCATTACTCAAAATCCCTGAATCCTGTTCTTGCCGGACGACTTCATCCAACTCAATCCCAATGACATTTTTGTTATAATTTAAGCTGAGTTTATTTTCATCTAACGCTGGACTTAAATCTGATTTCACAGGTGGCAATTGTGCTTTATCCCCAATTAATAGTAATTTACACTCATGGCCAGAATACACATATTGCATTAAATCGTCGAGCAAGGAACTGCCATCAAATGATTTTGAATCCGAAGGTGTATCAGGAATCATTGAGGCTTCATCTACTATAAAAATCGTGTTACGATGTTTATTCGGCTGCATTGTAAAACGGACACCGCCACCTTTATCTTTTTTAGGGAAATATATTTTTTTATGTATGGTAAACGCCTCTTTTTTAGAATAATTTGAAATTACCTTAGCTGCTCTTCCTGTTGGAGCCAATAAAACGGCACTTTTTTTGGCTTGCCACAAATTTGATACTATGGTACCAATAATGCTTGTTTTTCCGGTTCCTGCATAACCCTTTAATAAATAGATTGAATTTTTATTGGAATCAAAAATGAATTGTGATAATTGCATTAACACTAAATCCTGTTTAGATGTCGGTGCAAATGGAAACTTAGATTTTAATAAGGAATAGAATGCAGAAGCATTGGAAATCATATAAAAATAATTAGAAAGCAAGATAGCATTATTCTGATTTTTATTAGATGATTTTCTTATTAAGTTATAGTTTTTTAATTAATTTTATTTTAGATAGTTTTAACGAACAAAAAAAAATTGTAGATTTGCGATAGACCTTAATTAATAAATAAACAACATGAATGTAATTATAGCGATTGTAGTAATTATAATATTGACCTTTGGAATTGTTTGGCTAATAGATAAGTTTGTTCCAAAGAAATTAAAGCCTATTATTCATATCGTACTTTGGGCATTGATCATTTTCTTAGGTTACATTACCTACATGTCTGTTTACAAGGAAATACAATTTAACGAATTGAAAGAAAAACGTTTTGCTGTGGTTATTGATCGTCTTATAGATATCAGGGATTCTCAGTTGGCCTATAAGGAAGTAAATGGCTCTTACACAGATAGTTTTGATAAATTGATAAATTTTGTTGAAAACGGAAAAGTGCCAATTACCCAAAGACGTGATACGTTGGTGTTGGACGAAGAAAGAACAAAAGCTTTTGGCGGTGTTGAAACCATGAAGACAATGACATTAACTGACACTTTAAGTTTTTATTCAGTTAAGGATTCAATATTTAAAGGTAGTGATCGTTATAAAAACATGATGAATGTAGGTGTTGGTAAAGAGGGTGCAAAGTTTACGCTAAAAGCTGGAAAATTAGATGAATTTTCTGTTTTTGAGGCAAGTGTTGACAAAGCAATTGTTTTACATGACCAAGAGCCATACTTAATCGAAAAAGAAAAACAAGTGGTTTCTGTGGACGGTGTTAATGGACCAGCTTTAACCGTGGGTTCTATGAACGAAGTATATACAAAAGGAAACTGGCCAAAAAGCTACACAAATAAAGAATAGTTTGAAAATAAACATTATTAAAGAACTGTCCATTCAAATTAATTTGAATGGGCTTTCTTTTTGTATTCTAAATAAAACTGATAATACCATTGAATTTCTCAAATCCATTACTTTTGAACAAAGACTTAATCCTGTTGAAGTTCTCAATCGTTTAAAAGCAGAACTAAGCAGTAATACCGTTTTTTCTGAAGATTTCAATGCTGTCTTGGTGATTCACCAAAATGAATTGGCAACCTTAGTGCCAGAACAATTATATGATGCAACACATAAAGTCGATTATTTGAAGTTCAACTCAAAAATTCTTGGCAACGATTTTATTACAGAAGATGAAATTTCTATAAATAAAAGCGTTAATGTATATGTGCCTTATGTAAATATCAATAATTATATTTTTGACACCTTTGGTGAGTTTGTCTATAAACATTCGTCTAGCATCCTCATTGATTCGGTTTTACAAAATACGGAGACCAAAGAAGAGTCAATTGTTCACATTCATGTCAATAAAAGTACCATTGAATTATTGGTCATAGACAATGGCAAACTGCAACTCTTTAATGTATTTGAATACTATAGCAAAGAAGATTTTATCTACTATGTTCTATTCGTTTTTGAACAATTGAATTTAGATGTTGAAAATACCGCTGTTGAATTGAGCGGCCATATTAACAAAGATGACAAACTCTTTACTATTCTTTACACATACGTAAGACATGTAAGTTTTATTGAAAAAAAATATAATTTTGATATTACTGCCGAAACAGACAAACGCCACTTACACCAACACTATTTAATTTTAAATTCTTTTTAATGCGTATCATCTCTGGATTGTTTAAAGGCAGGCGAATTACAGCTCCTAAAAAATTACCCGTAAGGCCAACAACTGATATGGCCAAAGAAGCCTTGTTCAATATCTTGAACAATCAGTATTATTTTGATGATATTTCGGTTTTGGATTTGTTCTCCGGTACAGGCAACATCAGCTATGAGTTTGCGTCGAGAGGTACGGAACAGATCACTGCTGTAGATGCTAATTACGGCTGTATAAAATTCATCAGTGAAACTGCGGAAGCTTTTGAAATGCCAATCAATACTATTAAAAGTGATGTGTTTAGGTTTCTGGAAAAATCAAAGGAAAAACATACGATCATCTTTGCCGATCCTCCTTACGATTTTGATATTGAAACCTTTTCTAAAATTCCAGAACTGGTTTTTGAAAATGAATTATTAGAAGATGAAGGCTTATTGATCGTGGAACACTCCAAACACACCGATTTAAGTCATTTGAAAAACTATTCCCATTCTAAAAGTTATGGCGGAAATGCGTTTAGTTTTTTTGAATAAAATTATACAGAGTTCCAAGCTAAGACAAAACATATAAAACAAAGCTCCATATAAATATATGAAGCTTGTTTAATTAAGCAAATCTATAAGCCGAATTCTGTTCATTCTGAACTTGTTTCAGTCCCGATAGCTATCGGGATTCTTCACAAGAACAGAAATACCTTATCATTTATCTACGTTTACTGTTACCAGTAAACTTTAGCTGCCTACCCTCTAGTATCGCGCGTGCACGCTCTCCCGATAGTTATCGGAGCACTAGTTTACATGACATTGCACCACATAGAGTTTACCTGGTTTCACTACAGCATAACCTGTACATACTTTCTGTTGCACTTTTCCTCACCTTTCGGCGGATGGCTGTTAGCCACTATGATTGCACTTTGGTGTTCGGACTTTCCTACCTTGTGCTGAACTTGTTTCAGTACCTTTTTACAATAAAACTATTATCTAAATACATAAGATACTGAAACGAGTTCAGCATTAAGATCGATAAGGCGATCTGCTTAGTGGCAAAATTACAATAAACATTAATAAATTATTTCTATTTTAGCTTAAATAAAATTTTAATCGAAAATGAAAAATACACTGTTAATCGTTGCTATAGCATTGATTTCTTATAAAACTAATGCTCAAATGGGATTACTTGGCAAAAAACCAGCTGCACAAGTTGAACAACTAAAAGAAAGACCATTATTAGTCGTGCTTGAAGACGAAGGCGAACTTGGTGATTATAATAAAAATATAAGAAAAGCACTTGAAGCAGTTTGGACTTTCTCAACTGATATAAGATACATCTTAAAAGATGAATGGAGAAAGTTAGCTAAAGACAAAGATGAAGCAAAAAAGTTCGCTCATCTTTATTATACAGCTAGAACCCTTAATGCAAACGCTCCAGAGCATAGTCTTGTGATTGGCATATTAGAAAATAAAATTTCTACAAATTTTTATTATACAGATCTTGGTTTGGCAGATTTGATACTAGCCTTAAAAAATATTCAGATAGATTTAGAAATGGGAGCTGATTATAAAAAGATGATAAAATCTAATGAGGAAAAGGGTATTAAATTTTTATCAGACTCAATTGAACATAAAACCTTATACATAGACAAAGACCTAATCTCTAAAAAATTTCTAAAAAAAATTGACGAAACCTATACCTACGATTACAAATTAGTAACAAAAAAAGAAATTGATGAAGCTATTATTAACAAAGACCAAAATGTGCTTTTTATTAGAGAGTTTGTAAGAGCTCAACGTCCAATGACCAAAACTAGGAGGAAATTTGGAGAAACCGATCAAATGGGCACTAATACTCAAATAAGCACAAAAGCAAGTATGTACGTCGGTTTAAATTTAGTATATAAAGCATCCGATTTAAAATATGTGGCAATTGCTGGTACATCAGACATGGGAAGTTTAGGTGGAAGACCTAGAGAAACAGGTAAAATCAAAATTAAAGGAATCAAAATGCTTTTGAAATATATAAAATAATATTCTGTTAATAACTCAAACAAACTAAGCTCAATTAAAACTCTAAATTGAGCTTCTTTTTTTAAATTTGTAATTCAGTCCTAAAATTCATTCAATAGCATCGAAAGATGCCAAAACTAGTTCAGCAAACCTTGGAACACTTTGTAGTATCAGCCCGTAAATACAGACCACAGACCTTTAAGGATGTTGTGGGTCAGCAGGCTATTACCAATACGTTGCTGAATGCCATTGAAAATAATCATTTAGCGCAAGCTCTATTGTTTACAGGACCTCGAGGTGTAGGTAAAACCACTTGTGCGCGCATCCTTGCCAAAATGATTAATAGTGATGGCAATACAAGTGAGGACGAAGATTTTGCCTTTAATATTTTTGAACTCGATGCAGCATCCAATAACTCTGTGGATGATATTAGAAACTTAACCGATCAGGTTCGTATTCCACCACAGGTTGGAAAATACAAGGTTTATATTATTGATGAGGTTCATATGTTATCTCAAGCCGCTTTTAATGCGTTTTTGAAGACTTTGGAGGAACCGCCAAAACATTGTATATTCATTTTAGCGACCACTGAAAAACATAAAATTATTCCAACGATATTATCGCGTTGTCAGATTTTCGATTTTAAACGAATCACGGTTTCAGACACAAAGGAGTATTTAAAATATATTGCAAAAGAACAAGGCATTACCGCTGAGGATGATGCGCTCCATATCATTGCCCAAAAAGCAGATGGTGCGATGCGTGATGCACTGTCTATTTTTGATCGCGTCGTTAGTTTTTCAGGTAAAAACCTGACGAGACAGGCCGTTACTGAGAATTTAAATGTTCTCGATTATGAAACCTACTTTACAAGTACCGATTTAATTTTAGAGAATAAAATTCCAGATTTGCTGGTGCAGTTTAATACCATTCTTTCTAAAGGATTTGACGGTCATCACTACATCGCAGGTTTGGCATCGCATTTTAGGGATTTAATGGTCTGCAAGAATCCAGCAACTATTCCACTGCTTGAAGTGGGCGAAGATACCAGTCTGAAATATCAAGAACAATCACAGAAAACATCGCATAGTTTTCTAATGGAAGGGATTCGGTTGGCCAATGACTGTGATCTGAAATATAAGTCCAGTAAAAATCAACGTTTGCTCGTTGAATTAACACTTATGCAACTTGCCTCTATCACTTTTGATGGAGAAAAAAAAAATCTTAAGCACTTCATAATTCCGCCTTCGTATTTTAAAGCGAAAGGTATTACTCCTATTCGGGTTACAAAACCTAAAACAGAAGCTAAAGTTCCAGAGAAAACCACTATTTCGCAGGAAAAACCAAAAGAATTAGTTTCCGAAGTTGCTGAACCTGTTTTGGACATTCCTAAGATATCCATAAACAAACCAAAATCATCGACTTCTGGTTTATCGCTAAAAAGTATTCGGGAAAAGAAAGAACATCAGTTACGCCAAATGGATGTGGTTATTGATGAAGACGATCTACCAAAAGAACCTGTAACACAGGAAGCCTTAAACGACGCTTGGAAAACCTACACTGCAAAAATGGATAAAAAAGGCGAAAAAATTATGGCTTCCATATTACAAATGGATCAGCCAAAATTGAAGGATACGACCATTTATTTAACCTATTCCAACAATACCAATAAGATAGAATTGGAACGTGCCGAGTTTCCGCTGATGTCTTTTCTTAAGAAAAAATTACGGAATTACGATTTAAAATTGGATATTACGGTGAATGAGGAAATCGCCAAAAAATATGCGTTCACACCTTTAGAGAAATACGAAAAGCTAAAAGAGAAAAACCCGAACATTGAGGTGTTGCGACAGACTTTTGGATTAGATATTTAAATTATGAGACATTTACTCGGACTTCTATTACTACTGACAATAGCTTTCACCAGTTGCGAAGGAAGAAAAACACAACGTCAAGCCTTATCAGAAAGCATTGAAGAATTCAAAAAAACAGTCCATTTTGAAACTAAGGTATATATTCCTGAAACATATTTAGAACAAGAAATAGATACCTTGATGAGTAATGGTTTTCGCGTGAAGATAAAGACCTATGCTGATATGTCTAACGCTGTCCGTTTTTCAAAAATAAAAGACACCATTAATTACCAGATGCATTATAGAAACTTCAAATTTGATATAAGTGTGACTAAAGACCATAAGGTAATTTACAACGAGAGTTTCGATAAGAAAAAAGTGAATAAAGCCTTTAATTATAATGAAAATTTAGTTTCGGGTTCAGATTTGCATCACTTTGATAGGCTTGCGGTTTTAAAATCAATTCAAGTCAATGATGATCCAACCTATACAAATATGGTGTTGATAGATATTATGTACGCTATTCCAGAAACTGATCGCTACGCCATTCACAGAATGTTCATCGATAACCGAGGAAAATCGAATATTGTTCAAGTTGAAGTTAAATAATTATGCTAGGACTAAAATTACCGACCGATCCAAGATGGGTAAATATTGTTGAAAAGAATATTGAAGATATCCTGACCGACCATGCCTATTGCGAACAGAAAGCAGCCAGTACAGCTATTTCATTGATTGTAAGCTTTCCTGAATATACGGAATTGGTGCAAGAAATGATTGATCTGGTAGAAGAAGAAATGAGCCATTTTAAAATGGTACACGATAGAATTTTAGAAAACGGCTGGACCCTTGGTAGAGATCGAAAAGATGATTATGTGATTGCATTGCTTAAATTTTTTCCCAAAGGCGGCAGCCGAACCACACAATTAGTCCACAGATTACTATATGCCGCATTAATTGAAGCACGTAGCTGTGAGCGATTTCGCTTACTATCCGAACAGTTAGAGGATAAAAAACTCGCTAAATTCTATCGAAAACTCATGATCAGTGAAGCTGGTCACTATACCATGTTTTTAAATTTTGCCCGTAAATATGGCGACAGAAAAGCAGTCGATGAAAAATGGGAAGCACTATTGGATTACGAAGCAGAAATCATAAAAAATTTAGGAAACAAGGAATCGATTCATGGATAATTTCATAACTTTATTGTCAATACTTTAAATGTTATGAATAAATTCTACTCTATACTTGCTGTTTTTCTTTGCTCATATACTGGCTTTTCCCAAAATGAATTAGTTGGGGAATGGCATCTAGATTCATTTAGTATTGATAATGCCATTTATAACAATGTTTATGCTTTTGTTAATACTATAGAATTTACCGACGATATTATATATGAAAACTACTTGGAATATAATGGTTCTTCGACCTGTAACGCTTTTTTTGGAGAATATAGCTCTACAAGTGATACTATAGAATTTTCTAGTTTAGGCAGTACACTTGTTGATTGCTATGGTGAACCAAGAGGTACATTTGAAGCCATATACTTTTCATTACTAAGTAATAATTCTACGGGTTCTAGCACGTTTAGCTATGTTATTACAGGTGAAGGAGAAGAGCAAATCTTAACCTTAACAAATTCAAATAACAGTAGCATCTTTTATACTAAAACAAATCCAACTTCCATACTTCATAGTACTTGGTATTTAGAAACGGTAATTGAAGGTGGTATCACATATAATGTAACTTCAGGCTCTCCTAGCCTAACGCTTCAGGCTAATCCACATCCTTTCTTTGGTACTATGACGTTTGCTGGCGAAGGTGTTTGCAATGACTATGTTGGCGAATATGGTATGTATTACGGTAATGGAGATGAAATGAGAATTACGAGTATGACACCAACCACTGATACGTGTGAGCCTCCTAGTACTATTGAGACTGCCTATTTTTCAGTATTAGGTGATACCTCTGCTAATTTATTTAAATTTGAAATTATTAATAATGGAGCAAATTTAGTTTTGACAAGTGTTCCTGACCCCTTAGACCGTTCTATTAATGCTATAGATGACATTATAATTTTAGCCACAGAACCGCTTTCTGTTCATGATGTTGACTATAATGAAATAGCTATTGTTAAAAATCCCGCCAAAGATCAACTAGAATTAAATATAGCTGATGATTTATTATTTCAAAACCTCAACTATTCTATTTATAGTATGGAAGGCAAGTTGATGTCAAAATCAAAACTTAATATTAAAAACATAGATGTCAGCGCCTTTACAACTGGACTTTATTTTATAAATATTGGAAATGAAGACAAGGTTATATCTTCTTTAAAATTCTTGAAAGAATAAGCTATAGAGACTGAGATTAATATTTATAATTATCGTAGTGAAAATTTGATGGTATAATCATTAGGCGCGTGTGAAAACTCAGTTATACTCACTTTAACATCTAAAACAAGCTCTCAATAATCTTCTCGTCCGTAATACCTTCCGCTTCTGCTTTATAGTTTTTAATAATTCTATGCCTTAGGATTCCTGTGGCAACAGCTTGAATATTTTCAATATCTGGAGAGAATTTCCCAGTAGTTGCGGCATGTGTTTTAGCAGCAAGAATTAAATTCTGGGATGCTCTTGGTCCTGCGCCCCAATCCACAAACTCCTTAACAATATCTGCCGCTGTATCTGTATTTGGTCTGGTCTTAGCGACTAAAGAAACCGCATATTCTATGACATTATCCGCCACAGGAATACGACGGATTACATTTTGAAAATCTATAATCTCCTGAGCCGTAAATAAGGCATTAACCGATGATTTTATATCTGTTGTGGTTGCTTTTACCACATCCACTTCTTCTTGAAACGAAGGATATTCTAAATTAATAGCGAACATAAAACGGTCCAATTGCGCTTCCGGTAACGGATAAGTACCTTCTTGCTCAATTGGGTTTTGCGTAGCTAATACAAAATAAGGTAAGTTTAATTTATACTGATGACCAGCAACCGTAACCGAACGTTCCTGCATCGCTTCCAACAAAGCCGCTTGTGTTTTCGGAGGTGTTCTATTGATCTCATCTGCTAAAATAATATTGGCAAAGATTGGTCCTTTTATAAATTTAAAATGACGGTTTTCATCTAATATTTCACTACCTAAAATATCACTTGGCATCAAATCTGGCGTAAACTGGATACGCTTAAAATCCAATCCTAAGGCTTGCGCAATAGTATTGACCATTAAGGTTTTTGCCAAACCAGGAACACCAACTAAAAGTGAGTGACCACCCGAAAAAATAGAAATCAATACCTGATTAACAACGTGGTCTTGACCAATAATAACCTTAGCAACTTCTTGCTTTAAGGCAGCATATTTCTTAACAAAATTTTCAATTTTAGCAACATCAGACATATATATACGCTTATTTTTTTAACCAGTTACTTTGAAAATCACAATCCCTGTACTCACCATTGATTTTAATGTATGTATCCTTAATGGTTTCCGTTTGCCATTTTTCAACAGCTCTAATTTGTTTGTCTTGTAAAGCTAAATTTTTAATTTTGAGATAATCCTTGGCAAAGTCGGCTTCGTGATCATCAATACGATCTGTAACGGTTAATATTTTAAATTTTATTCTATTAATTCGATCTTCATCTTGAAAAACCTCACTGACTTCTCCATCCTTTAAATCCTGAATTTGAGAATACAGTTCTGGATCCATTCTAGTTAATTCAAAATTAAAATCTTGAGTGGTTGGGTTGGTCATTTGCCCGCCTTCATATTTAGTTTCCTTTTCGTCACTAAATTCTCTTGCTGCTTCTGCAAAAGTCAAAGTGCCGTCAACAATTTTGGCTCTAACCTCGTCAATGCGATCCTTTGCTTTTTTTATGGCTTCCTGTGTCAATTCAGGACGCAATAAAATGTGTCTTACGTCGTATTCTTGACCTCTAATTTTCTCTAAAAATATAATATGGTATCCAAAATCCGTTTCAAAAGGTTCTGAAATTTCCCCTTCTTGCATAGAGAAAGCAACATCCCTGAACTCTTTTACCATTCTCGGTTGTTTTCTGTTTAACGTATATTTTCCACCTGTTGATTTAGATCCGGAATCTTCGGTGTAAAACAATACCTTAGTTGTGAAACTAGAACCATTTTCTTCTACATCTCTCTTAAAACCTTTTAGTCTATCAATAACATCTTGTTTTGCTTCCTCTGTTACTTCTGGGATGATTACGATTTGTGCCAATTTTAATTCAGTACCAAAGGTTGGGCGCTCATCTTTTGGGATGTCGTTAAAAAAAGTTCTCACCTCTTCTGGAGTTACTTCAATATCTCCTGTAACCTTAGCTTGCATTTCCTGTGCGAGATAACCATTTTTGTTAATCTCGTACATCTCTTCTCTCAATGCTTGTTCAGAATCTTTTTTGTAATACTTTAGCATTTGATCCATATCGCCATTCATCTGAGCCAAAATACCTTGAATTTGTTGGTCTACACGCGATTTAATTTGCAGTTCATTTACAATAACACTATCCTGAATAGCTTGATGGGAATACAATTTACTTTCTAATAGACTTCCAAAAAGTTCGCATCGTGTCAAGCCTTTAAGATCTGCACCTTGGGCTTCCAACTGTGCTATTTCCCGATCTAAATCAGATTCCAAAAGAATAAAATCACCAACCACAGCGGCTACGCCATCGGCTTTAATACGTGTTTTATTAACTACACTATCTTTTGGTTTTTCTAATAATTCTGGTTTTTCATCATCAATGATTTCTTGGGCATTGCTGAAATTAAATGACATAAAGCCAACTAAAAGGGCGGCTTTAATTATAAATTTGGAATTTATTGTTTTTGATGGCATCTTTTGTAATATCATTTTCGAGTTGCTTGATGAGCTCTAATTTTCTTTTGTTTATAACAATTTTGTTGATCGACGTATTTACATAATCCAAAGGTGCATAGTCGTTTTGAAGGCGTACGTCATTAACTTGCATCAAATATAGGTTTAATGAATCTTTGAGTTGTAAGAAATTAGTTTTTTTTAACAGTTGATTTTTATTGGAACCGTTTATAATCGGAATTTTTTCTGCAACGCGATTCAACTTGATCCAAATTGAATCATTTAAGGAGTAGGATCTAAATTGCACTGAAATAGAATCTAAATAGGCTCTGTCCTTGGCCTCGAATCGTTTAAAACGGTTTTTTATGGTGTCTAAATTAATAGGATTAAGCGGTAAACTTATATACCTAAATTGAACCAAATCGTCATTCAATTTAAAAGATTCCTTGTTGGCCTCATAAAATAATTGCGCTTCTTCTTGCTTAACTATGGTATCGATATTTTTCTTAACCAAGCCTTCTAAATACGCTTTGGCATATAAGTCATTTTTATACTGATCCACTAGTTTTAAAAACTCATTTTGCTTTTCTTCCGATAGGTTGACCAAAGCACCTTCCATCAACAGCAATTGCCTTGCCCAACGCTCAACGTATGCATTTACCAGTAGCGTACTATCTTCCTTAGAAGCACCTTTTGGGACAATACCCTTAATATCTTCTTTGTAAAGATAGTTATCGTTAACCCTAGCAACTGGCTCTAAATCATCTGAACTTTTAAAAAAATCACAGCTGGTAAAAAGTAAACTAAAAAGAACTATGTATAAGGTGTGTTTCAAAAATTTTTAATTAGTTTCCTATCTCAGCTTTAACAGCTTCAAGAACATCTTGATTGACTTCAATCTCAAAACGATCGTATAACTCGTTGATCCAATTGGCCTCTATTTCGGTTTGATAATCATTGATGACGCTTCCTTTAGCTTCTTCTAAAGATTTTTGTCCTGCTGGTAAAACTGCCTTGACATCAATAACATGAAACGCTTCGTGATGTTCATAGATATCTGAAATCCCTTTTTTCGCTTCAAAATTAGAAGGTAAAATAGGATTATCTACTTTATAAATGCCTTTTGTGAAGATTACATTTTGTTCATCCGAAGTATTCAACGCTTCTTTGATATCTTCTTCAGACTTTCCTTTTTTCATCAGTTTAAGGATTTTCTTCATGTTGGATTTCTCTGCAGAAGTTGCCATGACCACATCTACCCTATCGTTCCATTGGTATTTGGATTTGTTTTTATTATAATAAGTTTCTAGTCCGACAGTGTCTTTTGATGCCTTGTTCCATACTTCCTTCTCCATTAAATCGAACAATAAAAGACCATCTCTATATTCCTTTAAAATATTTGCATAGTCTTCATTTTCCGATTCCAAATTGTCCTCTCTATAT
Source organism: Winogradskyella forsetii (assembly GCF_013394595.1). Classification (GTDB taxonomy): domain Bacteria; phylum Bacteroidota; class Bacteroidia; order Flavobacteriales; family Flavobacteriaceae; genus Winogradskyella; species Winogradskyella forsetii. Next base: position 1,510,468 of record NZ_CP053348.1, on the reverse strand, counting down.
TGAAAGATCGATTTTTCAAAAAAGCTCTCGAACTCCTTATCTATAATATTGGTAAATGGCGTATTCTTGCCTGTATAGATGCGTTGTGCCATTACTAAATGATTTCCAAAAGCTTCATAAGTAAATGGCGTTTTATTAATTGTGAAGACCGTTTCATCCTTTTTAAAATTATCTGGTAAGGTCCAAGTACGATTATAAAAATCATTGTTCAAAATAGAAGCGAAATAAGTTTTTGCGTCATTATTGAAGCTTATCTTATATTTCTTCTTAAGCTTGGTCACCATGGCCTCATTAATCAATTTAGATCTTGAATCCCGTTTTACTTTGGTTTCAAAATCAGATTTTACGTCCTCAAAAGATGCATTAGGCTTCAATTCAATTCGCTTCACAATATGCCATCCATAAGCCGTTTTAAAAGGCTTGCTAACATCGCCATCTTTTTTCAATCCAAATGCTTCGTCTTCAAACTCCGTAGAACTTAACTGTCCGCTTTTAAAAGGAGTTAGCTTTCCACCGTTTTTAGCCGAACTTTTATCTTCAGAAAATTGTTTTGCGAGAGATTCAAAACTTTCGCCTTGATTCAGTTTTTTATAAATTTCATTAATACGTTGTTCTGGATCCCTTAGCGAATCTTTATGTGCTAAATTCACCATAATATGGGCAGCTGTAATGGTACCTCGTGATTCGCGTTTATCATTTACTTTTACCACATGATAACCAAATTGGGTTCTAAAAGGCATAGAAATTTCTCCGACAGGCGTATGATAAGCAGCCGATTCAAAATCGTAAACCATCTTAAAGGCTGAGAAATAGCCTAAATCTTCAATAAAAATGGTTTGACCATTGTGCATTTCTGCCTTAACCTTATCAAAACCTTCCTTTAGTGCTCGTTCTCTTAAGGCTAAAACTTCATTGTAAGCGGCTAAAGTATCATTTGCAGTCGCATCCAAACGCACCAACATATGAGCAGCATTGACATCGATATTGCTACGCTCATAAGCCTCTTTTACCAAAGCATCGGTTACCTTATTTTCTGAGATATAATTTCCAATCAATTGCTTTTGATATCTTGAAAACTCCCTTTTATAATTTTCGTCCTCGTCCAACTTTAAGCGCTTAGCTTCTTTTAATTTCAGCTGATACTCCGTAAAAAGTTTTAGATAACCATCGATATCCTTTTGGCTTTCATCCTTTACCAAGTCCAAATTTTTGTTGTAAACCCTCAAAAATTCTGAAGCCATGATTGGTTCACCATCTACTTTAAGTAGCACCTGATCTTTATCTTGGGAAAAAGAAATATTTAGTGCGAAAAACACCAAAAACAAACATTGAAATTTAAGACTCATAATGTATTCTATAGGGTTATAAAATGTATTCACTTTTCAAACTCAGCAAAAATAACATAAATACCTTATTTAGCAAGGCGCTTCAAAGGCAATATTTTAATTATTCTTGCTAATTACGTAGTAAAAATCATACCATTAAAATTGGTTAGCTATTTTTACAATGATTTTAACAATTAAAACAGTTTAACGTCGATTAGATGAAACTATTGCTAACGGTTTTTATACATTTATCAAAATTCCCTCAGCATGCAGTACATTACTGAAATATTGATTGAAAAACCGATTTCAGAAGTTATAAAAAAATTGAATTCTGCAACCAACTGGAAACATTGGCAAGAAGGTTTAGTGAGCACCGCCCACATCTCGGGAATTCCTAACGAGCTTGGTGCAAAAATGAAATTGAACTACCACTTTGGCAACCGAAAAATGGAAATTATTGAAACGGTTACAAAACAAGATTTTCCAAATGAATTTCATGCCACCTACACCACGAAAGGCATGCGCAACATTCAGAAAAATTATTATAAATCTGAAAACGGATTTACAAAATGGACAGCCGTTAACGAATTTCAACCCACAAACTTTATGATGAGCATGATGTTGTTTTTTATGCCTGGTGCTTTCAAAAAACAGACTAAAACCTATATGACAAACTTTAAAAATTTTGTTGAAAAAGGAATTTCCGTCCACAAACCAAAATCCTAAGACCATTAAACCATGCGAAAATTAAAATTAATTTGGGATTTCAAAGGACCAACAGGACAGAAAACCGCAGAACACCATTTAATCCATTTAAAAGAATACATCGTAAACAACAAGCTAGACGTTACTATTACTGGTATCGAAACCTTAAACGACATGCACAGTTTGGCATATTTGGTAGTCGATGAATCTGAAATGAAACCCATTAGAGAAGCTTTGAAGCCTCATCGTGGGCAAGTTTATCAGTAAGAAACAAAAGCCCATCTTCCGTCTTCCCATTGGGAAGAAACTCCTCACTCATATGTTATGTTGAGGAAACTTAGTTTTATAGGTTTAAGTCTTCGGTTACAAATAAAATTTCATACTTAAAATCCCAGCTTCATTCACTAGTCTTCCGCGTCTTTTTTCTTTTCTCTTTTTTCTTGGTTCTTGGTTCTTGGTTCTTGGTTCTTGGTTCTTGGTTAATTAATCATATTCAATTTTCCAATATTCGGCTATCCCATCGTGAGAATTTTAAGTAAATAATCTTTTAAAAAACGCCTGAATAAACCGTTTTGGCGGAACGGAAAGTATAATTTTTAAATCTTCTAGCAAAGTCGATTCTTCATCCAAAAATTTGAATATCGTTTTGGTGTCTGCTTTTTTAAACATAGATGAAAATAACGCTGCACCTTCGTCATTATGATTCGCCAAAACATCTAAAAAGATTAAATCGTAAAATCTGAATTTTGTTTTCTTGTGAAACTTAGATAAGTCCTCTTTTTTCTTTAGAAAATCTATGACTTGTTTCGTTTTTTTCGATGTGTTTTTAAAAGTATAACCCGTACTGGCTTTTGTCCAACCGCCTGCTGTCCCTATATTGAGAATATGGGTCGAATTTAAGTCTTGAAAATTGAAAGAGGTCATTGGAATATTACCTTTTTCTTTTTCAACAATTTCGTATTCTGATATATTTTTTTTATTTAAGTAACTTACTATACTATTTTCATAATCAGAATATTCCAATAATTTTTTAGAAAACAGAGTATATTCAAATAGTGCCGTTTTTTTATCTATTGGTAATACATACATAAAACGTGTATTTCCATTTTGAGGCACATTAAAATCCATGAATGTTGCCATGGAATCATCAAACAGATCCGTTTTTGTTTTTACAAACCAACCGACAAAATGCTGTTGTAAAACAGGATATTTTTGTTGCGACTTATAGACTTCAGGTTTTGGCAAACTGTTAAATAGTTTTGAACCAAAATAACTGCCATTTTTGGTAATGACCTGAACTCCTTTTTTTAATTCTGTGAAGTCATCAACAGTATCTTCAATAAAACTAAAATTAGATTTTTGATTGATGCTTTTCCAAAGCGATTCGTAAAACGCTTCACTTCTAAGCATTTTATATTGAAATGGCGAAATTGGTATTGATTTCGAAAACATAGCACTCCCAAAGTAAACGGTATCCCACGTTTTAGTTAAGAGCGCATCCCATTCTCCTGCGCCATTTTCCCAAAAGCACCAGGTTCTATCATTACCTTTGTCTTTCGTTTTATCAATAATCAGAATTGACTTATCATCAAAGTAAGCATCTTGCGACATTCGGTATGCCAGCATCAACCCTGAAGCTCCTGCTCCTAGTATGATATAATCGTATTTGGTCAATTGTGTTGTTATAAATTTAAAAACCTATTTCTCATGCCTACGTTCGGCATATTCATAACCTTCTTTCCACCATTTTTCCATGAGTCTTTTGCTAAAAATCAACGAATTCTCGGTAAGACTTGTTGGTGTGTAGTATAAATTTAGTTTTACATTTTTATTTCTAGCCGCTAGTTTTCCGATGATAATATCATTGCGCTCCACTTGGTTCAACAAATGCCCAAATAGACTAATCATTAATGAAAATGGATTTTTACCCAATACCTTTTGTTTTCCTAAAGTTTCTGCTTCCAAAACAATGGCATCAACCTCAGTTGCACCGCGTTGAATGGCTTCCCTAATAGGAATTACGCTTCCTAATCCACCATCCGCATATTCATAACCATCAACTTTTACCAAGGACATAAATGGGATATAATTACATGAAATCCAGATCCAATTACAGAATTCTTCATAAGAACAGTCTTGAATGGATTTATACTCCACGCGATTCATGGATAAATTTGAAACTGTGACTATAACGTCATGTTTTTCCTTTCTAATTTGCAGATACTCTTCATAAGTCACATTTTTTCTAATGTTTTTCCTTAGCGCCTTACTTTCACCAAAAGTTCGTCTGCGCCTAATAAACTGCCAAAGAGAATTCACAAAATCAATGGACACATATTCCCTATCGCCTTTTTTTCGTTGCACGAATGGGCTAACGCTAAAAATATCGTGCTGCTGAACATTGGTAAATATATCGTAGAGTTTTCCAATTTTATTTACAGCTAAATGCGGAACCAAAAGGCTTCCTGTTGACGTCCCTAAAAACATGTCGTAATTATGTTTTTCGCGCTCTATAAGATATTGCGCTACGCCGCCTGCAAACGCTCCCTTACTTCCGCCACCTGATATAACTAATGCTCGCATCTATTGATTACCTATGGTTTTTGATTTTTTTTATAAACGAAACTGCATGATACGATTTCATTGTTCAGTTTCCAAAGGACTTAGCTCTTCATTTTTATATTTGGCGTAATTAAATCCACTTTCCCACCATTTTGTCATTTTAAGCTTATCAAAAATCAAAGAATTGGTGGTTAAAACGGTTGGTGTGTAATAAAAATTAATGATAGCTTCTTGATTTGAAGCCACAAATTTACCGATCCTAATATTTTGACTTTCAATTCTATCTAACATAAAAGCAAACATATTGGTCAGTAACGAAAAGGCATTGATGGATGGCATTCTGTTGAGTTGCGAGACTTCCGTTTGCAAAATAATAGCATCTACCGTTGTGGCACCGCGTTTAATAGCCTCTTCAATTGGCACCATAGAACCAAGTCCGCCATCAGCATATTCACAACCATTTTTCTTAACCAAAGACATAAAGGGCGTATAATTACAGGAAATCCAGATCCATTCGCAGAACTCCTCATAGTCAAAATCCTTAATCGATTTATATTCGACCTGGTTAAGTGATAAGTTTGAAACTGTAACTACAATGTCTGTTTGACTGTTTTTGAGCGCATTAAATTCTTCTTTCGACAATTTATTTTTAATGAGTTTTTTTAAGTTTAAACTCGTTCCAAATGTTTTATGGCCTTTCAATAAATTTAAAAGCACCGTAAGATGATTAATGCCAATGGTTACCACGCCTTTTTTCTTTTTCGTTATAAAAGGGCAACTATCAAATATAGCTGCTTGATCAACATTGGTATAGACTTCCTTTATTTTCTCTACGTTCTTCAAACCCAAGTGAGACACTAGCAAACTTCCTGTTGAAGTACCAATAAGCAAATCGTATTGATGCTTTTTATTTTCAATAAGATATTGCGCCACACCACCTGCGAATGCGCCTTTACTTCCTCCACCAGATATGACCAATGCTCGCATTACTCCTTATTTTTCCCTAGTTCTTCTGATAATTCTTTAGCAAATTTAACCAATCGCCAGTTATGGTGCGATTTTGCGTTTTCCAAATTGGCCATACAATCTTCATTGCAGGATTTTATCATTTTTAAATACCGGAATGCATTCATTCTTAAGTCCGCATTGTGCTCTTCATCCGAATAACTCAACAACTCGTTAAACAAGGCCTGTTTGTTGTCCGCTTCATAGAAGGGCGTACTGAGATTTAGCACTATCCATAACAACCTCACATTTTTATCGTTGAAACCAACGACGTTCCTGGTTTTAAAAAGATATTTTGCCCGATCCTCAGGAAAACTTGACCAAAGATTGTACAACGCATTTTCTATAGTGACATAAGATTTATCATCTAAAAGCGTTTCATAGTTGTCCTTTAAACTTTTTGGAATTTGTCGCACATACTTGGCTATTGCTTGGCGCACTTTTAAACCGTTGTTAAATGTTTCGGCAGTCACAAGCTCTGGAACTTGTGAAATGATTTTTGCTTTAGCCTCATCTGAAACATAATATTTAAGGTATTCGGCACACTTAGAGGATTTTGCAAAGCAGTCTACCATTAAAAATTCGTTTATATAGGTGGATTGCTGTTGTAACACATCAAAGGCATTATCCACAGGAAACGCTTTTTGCTTAATCCACAAATTCACAAAACTAGACAAGGATTGCCCATACACACGCTCAACTTCTTGGATAAAATCAGAAGTTTCCACATTATCGAATTGGTATTTCTCGAGATAATTTTTCACCGCTTGCCTAAACACCTTGTCACCAACTTTAGTTCTTAAGGCATGCAATACCCAAGCGCCTCGCTGGTAAAACGTCAAGCTACTCGACTCAGGATTTAAAAGTGACGTGCCGCTTCCAGAAAGATCTTGTTTGCCCAACTCTATTGCAGACTCCAAAAGTTTAAAATAGAAATGATTATCCCCAAAAATATCGCGTTCAGCCAAATGCGCATAATAGGTTGCAAACCCTTCTTGCAACCAATGGTGCTCACCAGATTTAGCTGTTACCAAATCCCCAAACCATTGATGCGCCAACTCGTGTGCATTTACATTGACATAGTTTTTATCATTAAAACCAATGGAATCGACCACAAAGGCATCCGAAAAAATAGTTAAGCTCGTGTTTTCCATACCAGCATAAAGAAAATCGTGCACAGGCACTTGTTTGTAATTTTGCCATGGATAGGCAAAACCGATTTCTTCTTCCAAAAAATCGAACATTCTTTTGGAGTAGCGATAGGTCGGTTCAACTTTTAGGGAGTCTTCTGGGTAATAGTAATATTCTAATGGAATGCCACTTTTAGAGGTTTCTGTTTTTTTGTTGTATTTGCCTATTGCTAGTGCTACTAGGTAGCTTGACATAGGTTTTTTCATGTCGTAATTCCATATCGTCAAAGAATCCCCAACCTCTTTGTTAATTAATTTTCCATTCGCCAAGGCCTCATAACCATTTGGATAGGTAATTGAGATATCAAATTCAATTTTATCGTTTACATCATCAATGCTTGGCAACCAATTACTAGTGTATTTACCTTGACCTTGTGTCCATATTTGAATATCATTATTTTGTTGAGTGAAATACATGGCTTTTTTCGGATACGAAAAACATATAATTGTAAAATTATATATTTTATCTATTTCAAATTCGCTACTTCGAATTACCATTTTGTTTTTAGTCGACGTACGAATTCCACCTTTAAAATTACTATCATGCAACTCATAATGGTAAGTACTCTTGGCATCTAGATAAACCGAGTCTACAGCCTTCAATATTTTAAAAGTGTATTTTGCACGAAAAACAATTTGTTTTTCATCTGGCTTAAACTCTAACTCTGCATTTACTGCAATAAAATCCACATAATCCGTCTGCTGAGCAAAAGACAGACTCGCCACAAAAAGACAAAAAAGGACTAATGTTTTCTTCATAAAAAATTTAAAATCAACAATGACACCAAAGTAAAGGTTTTATATCATTTCTTAAAAGTTACCTAAAATAAATAACATATTTTTAAAGGTTACACAATTTATTCAGAATGACAAACCAACGCGCAGTCTCTAAATTAAGTTAATTCTTAATTGAAAGAGATTCCTGCCTTCGCAGGAATTTGGTAAATTCGCAACTATGAGCGTGAATTTACAAACTCCCATTGATTACCTAAAAGGTGTTGGTCCGAACCGGGCGGATTTGTTGCGCTCAGAATTGGGAATTAAAACCTATCAAGACCTCATCAATTTATTTCCAAACCGCTATATAGATCGCACCAAGTATTACAAAATCAACGAATTACAGCGCAATAATGCTGAAGTTCAAATTACAGGACAAATAACTGGTTTTAGAGAAGTCGCTCAATCCCGAAGCGTCGGGAGAGGCAAACGTTTAGTCGCTGATTTTAGGGACGATACAGGAATGATGGAATTGGTTTGGTTCCGTGGCCAGAAGTGGATTAGAGAAAGCTTAAAAGTTGGTCAACCTTATGTGATTTTCGGAAAGACCAATTGGTTTAGCGGCAAATACAGCATGCCTCACCCTGAAATTGAATTGCAGTCCGAACATGAAAGTAATTTACGTTCTGCCATGCAAGCCATCTATCCTTCCACCGAAAAATTATCAAACAAAGGGGTTACGAACAAAGTGGTCTCTAAAATAATGCAACAATTGTTTTTGGAAACCAATGGACGATTTACAGAAACTCTACCCGACTCCCTACGATCCGAATTGAAATTAATTTCAAAATCTGATGCCCTCTTTAATATTCATTTTCCGAAGTCTCCAGAGCTACTTTCCAAAGCGCAATTTCGATTAAAATTTGAAGAATTATTTTACATACAACTGCAGTTAATTATTAAAAATCTTATTCATAAATCTAAAATAAAAGGCTTTACTTTTGACAAAGTAGGTGACTATTTCAATACGTTTTACAAGGACCATTTACCGTTTGAATTAACCAATGCGCAGAAGCGGGTTTTAAAAGAAATTAGGCAGGATTTAGGAAGCAATGCACAGATGAATCGACTTTTGCAAGGTGATGTAGGCTCTGGAAAAACCATTGTCGCCTTTATGTCAATACTGATGGGACTTGACAATGGTTTTCAATGTTGCTTAATGGCTCCGACTGCTATTTTGTCAGTCCAACACTACCAAGGATTAAGTGAATTATGTAAACCACTTAATATCAGTATTTCATTGCTTACTGGTTCAACTAAAACTTCAGAACGAAAGGAGATTCATAAAAATCTTGAAAACGGCAATTTACAGATCTTAGTTGGCACACATGCACTGCTTGAAGATAAGGTTAAATTCAAAAATTTAGGACTTGCCATTATCGATGAGCAACATCGTTTTGGAGTGGAACAACGGAGTAGATTATGGCACAAAAACACCTCTCCTCCACATGTACTTGTGATGACCGCAACTCCAATTCCAAGAACCTTAGCCATGTCAGTTTATGGCGACTTGGATATCTCTGTAATTGACGAATTACCAGCCGGTAGAAAACCGATAAAAACGGTTCATAGATTTGATAGTAATCGACTGAAAGTTTTCAAATTTATAAAAGATGAAATTGCCTTGGGAAGACAAATTTATATCGTCTATCCCTTAATTCAAGAGAGCGAAAAAATGGATTATAAGGATTTAATGGATGGTTATGAGAGTATATCGCGAGAATTTCCAATGCCAGATTATCAAATTTCCATTGTTCATGGCAAAATGAAACCAGCAGACAAGGATTTTGAAATGGAACGTTTTGTGAAAGGCGAAACCCAAATCATGGTTGCCACAACGGTTATTGAAGTTGGTGTTAACGTGCCAAACGCTTCGGTAATGATTATTGAAAGTGCGGAGCGCTTTGGTTTATCACAATTACACCAATTACGTGGACGTGTTGGTCGAGGTGCGGAACAAAGTTATTGTATTTTAATGACAAGCCACAAACTTGGCGAGAATAGCAAAACCCGAATACAGACTATGGTTAGCTCAACTGATGGTTTTGAAATTGCTGATGTGGATTTAAAACTTAGAGGTCCTGGCGATATCATGGGAACGCAACAAAGCGGTGTTTTAAATCTTAGAATTGCAGATATCATAAAGGATAAGGATATTTTACAGCAAGCACGTTATTATGCCAAAAATATATTAAAGCTTGATCCCAGTTTAAAATTGACAGAGCACAAACCGATTCTTAACACCTATCGGGAAATGAGTAAGTATCGCAATATTTGGAATTATATTAGCTAAAAAAAAGACACCCAATTAAGGATGTCTTTCTGTAATTTACAGTTTTGCTTATTTCTGAGATTACGCAGTCTGCTCTTCATGTTTACCTTCATAAACTTCTTCAACGATTTTAGCGTTGAATGCTGGTAAATCATTAGGATTTCTACTTGTGACCAATCCAGAATCTACAACCACTTCTTCATCTACCCAATTAGCACCAGCATTTATCATGTCGGTCTTTATTGAGCTATAAGAGGTTATTTTTCTGCCTTTTAGGACACCTGCTTCTGCTAATAACCATGGACCATGGCATATGGCTGCTACTGGTTTATGGTTGTCAAAAAATGATTTTACAAATGACACCGCATTTTTATCGTTTCTTAATATATCTGGATTCATTTGACCTCCAGGCAAAACCAAGGCGTTGTAATCTTTTTGATCGACTTCGCTCAGTGTTTTATCAACCTTGTAGGATTGGCTCCAATTTCCATCAGACCAACTTTTAATCTCTCCAGATTCCAGAGATACAATATGTACATCCGCTCCTGCATTTTCCAAGGCTTTTTTTGGTTCTCTTAATTCGCTTTCTTCAAATCCGTTGGTAGCTAATATAGCTACTGTTTTTTTATTTAAATTTTCCATTTTTATTTTTTATTGTGTTATGTGTATGATTTTCTTGTCGTAGTATTCAAATTCAATTCCATAGGCTAAACCTAACTAACCACGGCTGAAGATGCACTCAAAGCTTCCCCTATTAGCGTATCGCCTTCCAAGATTTCAAATGTTGAATTTTTAGGCGCATCATCATGCAGCGCTCTAACTAAGGTTTGTGCAACATCTGCCCTGCTGATTTCGCCTTGCTTGTTAAATTTTTCTTTTAATTCAATTTTTCCCTTTCCTTCGGAATTATTTAAAGTGCCTGGTCTTACAATCGTATAATTCAATCCACTGTTTTTAAGATGCTCGTCGGCATTTTGCTTTGCTTCTAAATAATCTTGCAGATCTTCAACGGCTTCAGGATTATCAGCTCCCATGGAACTTAGCATTACAAATTTTTTCACATTAGCCATTTTAGAAACAGCTATTAAGCGTTTTGCACCCTCTTGATCAACTTCAACGACGTTTTTACCGCCAGAGCCAGCAGCAAAGATCACTTTATCAACACCTTCAATGGCGTGTGTTAGATCTTCTGTTAAATCTGCGCATACCACATCAATCTTTTGATTTGAAAACTGTTCCATTTGCTCACGTTCTCTAACCATTGCGATAGGATTAAAGTATTGTGAAGCTTTTAAAAGTTTTACTATTTGTTTTCCTGTGGTGCCATTAGCACCTGCGACTAGTATATTTTCCATTATTTTTTTATATTAACTATTTACGTAAAATGCATAAATGACGCCTGGCAGCCATCCAATTATTGTTAAGATTAAACTAATTAGAAACTCTGTTCCTAAGCCATGTTTTAAAAAAACCGCTAAAGGGGGAAGCAGAATACATAAGATTACTGTTAGTATTGACATAATTTTGTTTTTTTTGGTTCAATTCGAAGTTAGGTAGAATTACCACCAAACCTTATCGCTAATGGTTCCTATATTAATCCGATTAATAATTTGGCAAAACTTTATGATTGCAGTAGAATTGGCTTATTTTTAAACATTTGAGTACGTTAATTCAGTTGATCTAAATCAATTTAGACTTCTTTTCGTTTATAATTTTGAATATTTAGGAATAAAAAAAGTGCAAGCACATAGCCAAAAACAGTTATAAATCCTAAAAGTTGAACAATAGCACAAACTAAAGATATCCTACTATAAAATCTAACTCACCAAAATCACCAACCAAACAAGATGTCTAAACTAAAAACACTAATTAAAAACCTTGGGCCAGGACTTTTGTTTGCCAGTATGGCTATTGGCACCTCTCACTTAGTCCTTTCCACAAAGGCTGGCGCACAATACGGCTGGATTATGATTATTCCAATCATCTTAGCCAATGTCTTAAAATATCCATTTTTTGAGTTTGGTATTCGTTATACAAATGTTACAGGAAAAAGTATTATTGAAGGTTACCATAAAAGAGGCAAAGGCTATTTGTGGCTTTACGCTTTGATAACTTTGATAACGAGCGTAGCAGGTCCTGCTGCACTCTGTTCGATAACCGCAGGACTTTTCATCAATCTTTTTGGGATTGAAGGTATTTCCTTCACTACGATTGCCGTTTGCTTGTTTGTTTTTAATAGTATTTTATTAATTATTGGTAAGTATAAACTTTTAGAGACCACGTTAAAATTTCTAATTCCTATCCTGTTTATTGCTTTGCTGGCAACAACTATTCTTGTTATCAATTCAGGATCGGCAACGACCATAGTTAACTTTGATCCGCCTAAACTATTTGATGAATTAGGGATTCTGTTCCTTATCACATTAATTGGTTGGATGCCCACGGCAGTTGAAGCCAGTAGCTGGTTAAGTCTTTGGAGTGCTGAAAAATATAAGGTTGATCAATATAAACCAACTTTAAAAGATGCATTACGGGAATTTAATACGGGCTATATATTAACGACTATTCTTGCTATTTTCTTCCTAATTATTGGATGTATGACACTTTACGGTTCTGGAACCGAATTGAGCGGTAATGCCATAACCTTTGCGGATCAGGTCATCACGTTATTTACTACACATATTGGTGATTGGGCCTATGTTTTTATAGCCGTATCTGCCTTTGCCACAATGTACAGCACTTGCCTTACGCAACACGATGCCATTTCGAGGGTTAGTATTGACATCATTGGATTACTTGTTGGAAAACATGAAAAATTTGCTGGTAAAAAATACTACGCTATAGGCATCATTATTATAGCTATTGTTAGCATCGTTGTCCTTTATACTTTGGGTGCAAATTTGGGATTAATCCTTGCAATTGCAACAACGACCTCATTCGTTTTGGCACCAATTATTGGTTATATGAATTTGAGAAATGTGATGAGCAGTGATGTTCCCGAAGCGAATCGTCCTAAAAGAGGATTACAAATTTTGACTTATCTCGGAATCAGCTTTTTGTCATTGCTGGCGCTTTATTATGGTTGGATCTTGATTTTTTGAAATTAATGGCACACAACTAAGACTATATTTACATATTGAAAGATTCACCAAGTGCCAAAACAAGTTCAATCAGTGGATGAATTTGTTAACGCGAATAATTAGGCGCTTCCTTAGTAATCGTCACATCATGTGGATGACTTTCGTTAATGCCAGAACTAGTAATCTTTACAAAGCGTCCATTTTCCTTTAAGGTTTCGATGTCTTTGGCACCACAATACCCCATTCCTGCTCTGAGGCCACCAACAAATTGATGGATACTTTCTACCAATTCACCTTTATAGGGCACACGACCAACGATGCCTTCTGGCACTAATTTTTTAATATCATCTTCCACATCTTGAAAATAACGGTCTTTACTCCCTTGTTTCATGGCTTCAACAGAACCCATACCTCTGTAAGATTTGAATTTTCGGCCTTCGTAGATAATGGTTTCTCCCGGACTTTCTTTTGTTCCCGCTAAAAGCGATCCTAACATTACGGTATCTGCACCAGCAGCAATTGCTTTAGGAATATCGCCTGTATAACGAATACCTCCATCAGCAATCACAGGAACACCAGTACCTTTTATAGCAGCAGCGACTTCCAAAACTGCAGAAAACTGAGGAAATCCAACACCTGCCACTACTCTAGTGGTACAAATTGAACCTGGACCAATTCCGACTTTAACGGCATCTGCTCCAGCTTCCACTAAATATTTTGCAGCTTCGCCAGTGGCGATATTCCCTACTATGACTTCAAGTTTAGGGAATTTCTTTTTAATTTCTTTCAGTACCATCACTACGCCCTTAGTATGACCATGAGCTGTATCGATAATAACCGCATCAACACCTGCTTTTACCAAAGCTGAGGCTCTTTCAACTGCATCTGCCGTAACGCCAATCGCAGCAGCTACTCGCAATCTTCCGAAAGTATCTTTATTAGCATTTGGCTTTTGGGTCACTTTAGTAATGTCTCTAAAGGTAATGAGACCAACTAACTTATAGTTTTCATCTACGATGAGCAATTTCTCGATTTTATTTTGTTGAAGAATTTTTTCGGCATCCTTCAAAGAGGTGCCTACAGCAGCAGTTACCAAGTTTTCCTTGGTCATAACCTCCACAATTGGCTTAGCGTTTTCGTGCTCAAATCTTAAATCACGATTGGTTACAATCCCTTTTAACTTGCCATTGTCATCCACAATTGGTATGCCGCCAATACTGTGTTCTGCCATATTGGACTTCGCATCAAATACAGTTGCCGTTAAGGGTAAGGTAACTGGGTCGATAATCATGCCGCTTTCTGCACGTTTCACGCGACGCACCTTATCAGCTTGCTGCTTAATCGTCATGTTTTTGTGCAACACACCTATACCACCTTCTTGTGCCATGGCGATTGCCATTTTACTTTCGGTAACCGTATCCATTGCTGCTGAAATCACAGGAATGTTAATAGTAATGTTTCGGGTAAATTTTGTTTGAATACTGACTTCGCGAGGAAGTACTTCAGAGAATGCTGGGACTAAGAGTACGTCATCATAAGTAAGACCTTCTCCAACAATTTTATTTTCGTGTGCTGTCATGGCAATTAGGATATAATTGCGTGTAAAGGTAAGTCTTTTTTAAAGATATTAAAGTCTCTTTATAAAACCTTTTGGGATATACAACGTTTCAAAGTCATAAAAACTGATATAAACTAAAATTGGTTCCTTTAAACCTTCATATGTTACTTCGTAAACATCAACCAGTGCAGTTCCCATAAGACCTTTTTCACTCTTATACCCACAGCAACTCCCTCTTCTATGAAATTGTAATTCTTCGCCATTGGGTCCGGCCAAAGAAGACAAATAACGCAATTGATTTTGGACGCTCTTTTCACCAACTTTAACTGGTTTATCACCTGTAAGACCATATTCTTCATCTTTTGAATATTCGGAGATATCAAAGAATGGTGTATAATTTTTAGCGTTTCTCACAGGGTTTGTTGAAGTACTAAGTATTTTTGGATTTTTACTTCCACAAGATGAAAATAAAACTAACACTAATAAGAATGCGAAAAATGATTTCATATTTCAATTTTGAACACAAATTACTTCTTTTTTGTAATCCATGGTTATTTTCCTACGTTTTTTTAAAGATATCTTAGATTACTAAAATGTAACTTCTAAAGTTGTAAACCAATTACGAGGTGCAGACGGAATAATTCCTGGTCCTGGATAGCCTGTGGCTCGTCTTGTAAAATAGGCGTTGTCCAGTAAATTATTGAGTCCTGTTTCTAGTTTGAACCTTCTGTAAGAGTATGATAATGATAGGTCCAAAATGTCATATTCTGGAATTTCTCCGATGACTCCACTTAAATTCGAATCTACCGAATTGGTTGCATCTGTAAATTGACGACCTAAATAGGTGTATTGCACATTGGCCATCAAATTTTTATAACCAAATCGTAATCCTGTTTTTAAATTTAAATCTGGTACAAACTCTACAGTATTGCCTTCAATGCCTGGTTGGTCAGAATTGGTATACTCCGATGCTATAAAGGACGTATTCATAAAATAATTCAGACTGAAGTCATTATTCATTTTGAATAGCTTTTTCACATTAAAATCGAATAAAGACTCCACGCCATACATAACGGCATTGCCAATATTACCTCGCTCACTTACTACTCTGCCATCTGCCAGTCCTTTTTGAACAAATCCAATTCTACCATTATATAATAAGGCGAATGCACCTACATCGTAAGAGACAAAAGATTTATAATTTCCCCTTAGACCTAAATCTATGGTAAATCCATCTTCATCTGTAATGTCTGGATTTATTACAAAAGCAGGATTGTTGATATTAATATCCGAAAACGTAACGGAACGGTAATTCTGGGAAATATTTCCATACACCTCTAGACTCGTGGTTGGTTTATAACTAAGTCCCAAGCCTAAAAGGACAAAATTCCTTTCAAAATCACGATTATCTTCTACGGTTTCTTCAAAAATAACATTGCCAGCTGCATCTGTGTTGATGCGTTTGTAAAACCCTTCGCTTTCAGTCTTTATATACTCGAATCGAAAACCTGGTGTAACCGAAAACTTATCATTCAGGTAAAAGATATTTTCACCGAATACAGCTACATTCAAGTTGGGAAAATCAAAATCTGATTGATCTGAATAATTTGGAAATTCGTCAGTTCTTATATTGAAATCAGGACCAATGCCATCCGAACCAGGTCCTTGTTGCTGACTATTATTCGCATTATAAAATTTTGAACCGATTAAGAATGTTGCTTCTTTATTGAATATTTGGTAGTTACTTAATAGACGTGTTTCAAAACCGTAATTATTAAAATCACCTTTTATTAAATCGCGTTCCACACCAGGATCTACTTGACTCACTCTATTGGTTCTAAAACCCAATGCATTTCTGGAGGCATTCAATCCGAAAAAATTAAACGTAAAGTTGGTGTCTTCTGAAAATTGATGTGCGAATTTAACATTGTAAAGCAACCAATCTACCTCGAACCAATTTCGAGCTCTATTGCTTTGATAAGGGTCTTCATTAAACATACTATCTGTTAATCCACCAGCTTGTTGTGCTAAATAGTCTAAATAAGTAAGCTCTGCAGCCAACGAGGTGTTCTCATTAAACTGATATCCAATATGTGCATAAATATTTTTAGATTCAAATTCTGAATTTGGTCGAAAACCATCGCCCTTTTTATAGTTGAAAAACGTGTAATAACTCCATTTGTTTTTTGTACCACTCAGACTCGTGAAATTGGTATATAAACCAAAACTTCCTAAAGTGTTTCTGGTAATGAGTTCGAATGGCTTATTTGGATTAGGTTCTTTCATCACAAAATTAATGAGTCCTCCAAATTGTGTTCCATACTGTAAGGACGCAGCACCACGAATGACCTGAATTTGCCTTAACCCTTCGGAAGCTGGCGAGTAATAACTTTCAGGGTAACCTAAAACATCTGCGCTAATATCGTAACCATTCTGTCTGGTATTGAAATTGGCCGTTCGGTTTGGATCCAGTCCTCGACCACCAATATTAAGTTGTAATCCTGCATCATCATTTTGGTAAATATTTAAACCTGCCACCTGGCTGTACAATTGTCTTGCATTATTGGTTGCTAAATTTGCCATGGATTGTTCTACTAAAACCACTTCAGTTTTTTTACCGGCATAAATGGCTGTTTCTTCGACATCCCTTAATCGTGTTAACTCGAATACCTTGTTTTTACGCGCTGTGATTTCGACAGCTGTCAATGCTTCGCCTATAGTTTCTAATTGTTGATTTAAAACCACATCATCTTCAATTATTAGGTCAATTTCGATAATTTGATGTTCGAACGAAAAGAATACTAAACTTAGTTTCTGCTTTTTGGTCGTAAATTCATAATAGCCTTCCGAATTTGACTTCGCCAATAATCCTGTAACCTTATCGTAAACTTCAACATTATTTAGTGGTTGTTGTGATACTTTGCTCGTCACAATACCAGAGACCTTATGTTGTGCGCTTAGAAAAAATACACTGACAAAAAATATTATGAATAAACTATAGTCCTTTAATTTCATCCTTAAATGGTAAAATCCAATTTTTTGGTTTAAATGATTCCGTTTGCTTTAACAAATCTACTTTTGGGTCGATATAACGTTCACTAGAACGTCCGTTGAGCGCCACGTAACTGTCTACATAAATTTCGATATTTTCATGCCCTTGCGCTTTCAAATGTTGCTCTAAATACTTTGCATATTCCAAAATAAAATCAGGTTGTGTGCTCATTTGTTTTTCTTGGAACGGCGTTAAAAAATCTGAATTATTGACCGAAAACGACTGTCCTTTTTTAGCATCAACAATCTTGAATTCTGCATAACCCGCTTTTTCCATTAACATCACACGCCACGAAAAACGATAGCCTTCTTCTGTCCAAAATAATTCATTGGGATACAACATATAACGAAATGGCAAAAGTAATTGAATAGCGAAAAACAACCCTAAAATTGGTAGAATTATATTTTGATTTGAAAAGCTATATGTTGAAGTTTCAAGTTTTACATATTTCAACTTTAAAAATTTGAATAGTTTTCGAAACACCTCCAATAGGCGTTCATGTACTTTTGCATCGAAAAAAATTAAGGTGCCTACAATCATTACATAAGGAAACATTCCGATAGGAAACAAAACCCGAGTAAAAATGTGGAAAAACACCACAAGGACGAATGCAAAAACGCGCGTGCGTTTATAAAGTAATAAAAAAGGAATACTTAAATCATACAACATTCCAGACCAACTCATAGCGATGTGAAACCATTCTTGTTGCAAAATGTTGTCTCCAATAAATGGCAGATCATATTTGGATGGTAGCCATATTTTTAGTGGCATTGCTTTGAATAACCAATCACTATTAATTTTAGCTAAGCCAGCGTAAACATAAACGATTCCTAACAATAGTTTAATAGCATCGATTGTCCATTTAGGGATTTGATGGTATTGCTTTTTTCTAATGATAGCATCTAAAGAAAAGTAAGCACTAGCTGGTAAAAAACACATCAATAAACTCAACACACTTATAAAATAATAGTGATTCAGATAGGTGGTCTTATCCATTAACTCGATATACGTGAAGCTTAAAAAAAAGGTTATGATCGCTATTCTGTATTTTAAACCTAATGCTATAAATGCAGCTGAAAGTCCGCAAATAATAAAAATAAGATAAGTGTAATTGCCAATGGGTTTTATAAATTCGAACCCATAATAAGAAAAATGAAATTTTGGTTCAATATATAATTTCTCTATCCAGCCATAGGACCAAAATCGAATAATACTTGCCAACATCATAACCCCAAAACCTATTCTGAATACCGCCAAAGGTGCCGCATTGGTTTGTGCTTTGAAATATGTATTTAGTTTACTTGGCATATAGCAAAAAAAAGGATTCTCATTGATGAGAATCCTAATTTGATTTCTTAAATTAATTTAATCACCATCGTTATCTTGATAACCTGGATCTAAAGACACCTGAAAAGCTCCCATCATATCAACTTTTAACAATACAACAGCCATCTGTAAGGCATCATATGCTTCGGTCATTTTAGTATTATCCGTATTAACTTGCTGATAAAAATTATTATCTAAAACTTCAATTTTTTGTCTCGCAGTATTGAATTGATCAATTATTGCTGTTTTTAATTCAGATCTTTCTAAATAATCCAAGTAATTCGCAAAACCTTCACCGTTTGTGGAATTATCAAAGCTTCTACCATTAAAAAAATCCACGACAGCATTCATTGCTTCTAGTGCTAATATTTTAGAAACATCTTTTTTATAAAATGCTTCTACCTTTTCTGGCAACGGCATATTTGAAAAGTTTCCTGCCGGAATACCAACCTTATTTCTTCGTAATCCTGCCTCATAATAAAATACGAAATCATTAACTATTTTACTAAAAGAACCAGTAGAACTTGAAGCCAAATTGGCAACAAAAATATCTCTATATGTATTTTGCCAATCATTTATAATTGCACTAAACTTACTATTCATTTGAGATTGAACATTAGTCATATAATCGATATAACCAATTGCATTCGCATTTGTAGTAAACTTTTCTATTGGATTTGTATCGCTAACAGCCACACCATGTATTAAAAAATCTAAAGCTGGAAATCCTTGGGCATCGTGGTAATTAGCAGAATTTAAATCGTAAACTCCACTTGCTGCGCCATTTTCAATCTCTGAAACTGTAACTGGATAAATATTAAAAAACACAACAAAACCTTTAGCACTTCCTCCTTGTGTTTCTGCTTCACCTATATTAAACATTTCGATATGCTGCCATGCCTTGTAAGCTTCTAACCAAGCATCACTTAAAAGATTTAAATTAGACTCGTTGATGTCATTTATAAAATTTCCTCTGGCAACATCAAGGTCAGAAAGTTTTGTCTGAAAATTTTCTAATGCAGGTACAATAATATTGTCAGCCAAATTGGTCAATAAAGCTGTTCTATCAAAATTATCGTTAGTAGTCCCAGGACCTTCATCTGAAGAACTACAAGCAGCAGCTACAAAAACAATAGCTAAAAGAATCAGTGCTTTTTTAATCATATTTATTATTTTTTTCAGTTTGCAAAGATACTTAAGCATAAGTACTCTACCTAATGAATACTTATACTTAATAATCCATCAATCTTTAATTTACAGTTTGCTCAACCGTAAAGTCAAAACGATCTGCAATCGCATTAGAAATAGAATCTATAGTTTCTGCAGTGACATCCCATAAGCCATTACCTGCTGATACTTGGGCCATAAACGCATCAACCTCAGATTTTGAAAAATAAGGCGTGGTAGTTCCTGGTACTCTAGTAAACTGCAAGCTATAAACAAAACCAAAACCTTCAGATAATTGATGAAAAGCACTTGCCATATCACCTTCAGCCAATATCGATTTTCCTCTTTGTAAGTAATAAACACCTCTTACTGCAAGAACTTTTGAAATGTTTTCTTTAATAATTTCAGCCTGTTCATCTCTAATGGTATAATTTTTAGCTACGATAGCAGCTCTTCCCAATTTAAAAGCATCGAAAACAGTTTGTGCAATACCAGTAAAATCTTCATCAGAATCTACACGATCCATGTATTCACTTAAAAAAGAATCTGCATCTAAGCTTGGCATTGTAGGATCTGCTTCTGCACCATACAAGTAACCGAAGGCTTCATCCCATTTGTGCTCCATTGTCGTATAGGATTTTCCATCTTCTACCACATCATTATTATTATTTGTAATATTTGAGGCCTCATCTAAAACTGCTGGACTTAGGTAATTGTTAAGAATTTGGTCGGTCATTAAACTACCAATCAATCCCTTTGCCACTAGCTGATTAATTTCAAAACCTTTAGCGTTGATATATCTTATGCTGCCACCACCTGCTTGTTGTAATTGTCCTGCAGTGCCAGCCGATGCCGTGTTATTCCAATTAGGAAAAACATCAGTAACCTGATCTGAAATCCAAGTATCAAACTGTGATTTTATAGCATTGGCTTCAGTTGTATTCGCAGAATAATAATCTTTGGATGCCGCAACTTTGCTTCGTATACTTTTATCTGACGCATTTAAATCCGCATTAGCGAAATCTGAAGCACCATCAACATGTGCAAACATGCCGTCTAATTGTGATTCTGTATAGGAGTCATCCTTTAAAGCATTTACAAATTCTTCTCCCATTGCAATTCTAGTAGTTTGTCCACTAAAACTCACCGTTGAATTTCCATCTCTTTCAAATTGATAGGTGGTTGGCGCAACTACCTGTGGTTCTGATGCTCCGTTGTCATCATCACTGGAACATGAGGTTAAAACACTTCCTATTACTAATAAACTTAAGGCTATTTTCTTCATTTTAATGATACGTTTAATCGTTATGCTATTCTTATTAAGACTTGTTATAAATAATATTTCAATTGAAGATGCAAATTTAAACCAGATATTTACATTATCAAATTTTATTTAGATTAAATTTAAATAAAAATACAGCCAGCTCAATAACAACACATTACACTATTATTTTTTTCAAATAAAGTTGTACTGACCTAAAATCCATTAGTAGTAATCAACTGAATTTTTTACAACATCAAAAAAATATAATCACATCATGACGAAAAGTATTGTTGCCTCGATATTTAATTTTTTGCTATTAATCAGCTAAAAAAATTACCTCAAATTATTTTTTAGAACATAAAAAAAGCTCAAGAACGAAATTATCCATGAGCTTTATTAAGACGAATTGGTAAAAATTATAAATAGTTTATTGTGGAGCGAATTCAGCCTCTTCTACACTAAAATTAAAACGGTTTGCTATAGCAGTGGCAATTTGATTTAATGTTTCATCAGTTACATCCCAAAAACCATTTCCTATCATAAGTTGCGCTAAGTAAGCATCAATTTCCGCTTTTGTAAAGTATGGACTTATTGTACCTGGCTGGCGTGTAAATTGCAATGCGTAAATAAACCCGTAGGCTTCTGACAATTCATGAAACGCTCTGGCCTTATCTGTTTCCAATTGGAATACACCTTGACGCAAATAGAACACCGATCGTATTCCAATAATTACGGAAAGCTTTTCTTTAATAATATCAGCTTGTTCATCTCTAAGATCATAGTCCTTTGCGACGATAGCAGCTCTTCCTATTTTAAAAGCACTATAAATGTCATCGGCTATTCCTGCGAAATCTGAATCATTCTCTACCCTTGAAATATATTTATTGAGAAAAAAATCTTGATTTAATTGCGGTGATTGTGCATTGTCCAAACCATAAGCATAACCAAATGCTTCATCCCATTTATGTTCCATGGCGGTATAGTTACTGCCATCTACCAAGACTTCATTGTCATTATTTGCTCTATTGTTTCCAGCATCTAAAACGGCTACGCTTAAATTATCATTTAATATCTGATCAATCATAAAACTTCCAACTATTACCTTACCCATAAGCTGAGCATATTGAACACCTTTAGCACTTACCCGACGTATAGTGATATTATCTGCTTCAGTCAATTTTCCTGCAGTTCCAGATGTAGCGGTAATAGCCCAATTGGGAAACACTTCTACTACCTGATTGGTTATCCACCCATCCACATCAGATCTTATAGCACTGGACACAGATGCATTGTTTGAAAAATAGTCTTGTGAGGCTGCTGTTTTGCCTCTTAAATTAATAGGAGATTCATTTAAGGCTGATGTGGAAAAATAATTCCCAGTATTGTTATACATACCTTGAAGTTCCATTTCCGTTCTATTAACATTAACAAGTGCAGTTATAAATTGGTTAGCCATTAAAATCCCATTGGTTTGATCTATGTAATTAACCGTGGAATTTCCGTTTCTTGTAAACTGGTATGTTGGTGGAATAATGAGTTGATTATCTTCTGAACTATTGTCATCGCTAGAACAAGAAGACAAAACAACAGCTACTAATAATAGGTAAAGGGCAAGTTTTCTCATTTTTAATTGTTATAAAATTGTTATTTAAAATTACGCGTTTAAATAAGTAAATGTAATACAAAACCAAGCTCATATTTATCTCAATGATAACTTTATTTAATTCAAAAGCGTTAAATTTATAGAGTGTTTTAATTACTCAAAAATTAAGACTTTCAAACTTTTTTAGTACATGATTTTTTAGGAAACTTCGTTAGTGAAATTCGGTAAAAATTTTGGTAGCTTCATTATAAGAACTCTCAAAACTCATCGCATTAAGATCATGCGCTCTTTTCTGAGTGAAGTATGATAACATTTTTTCGGTTGGCATATTGCCTGTTAAGTCATCTTTTGCCATTGGGCAACCACCAAATCCCTGAATAGCACCGTCAAAGCGTCTACAACCCGCTTTGTATGCTGCATCAATTTTTTCGAACCAAGTGGTTGGCGTGGTATGCAAATGAGCTCCAAATTCTATGTTGGGATAGGCAGGAATTAAGTTTGAAAACAAATAATCAATATTTTCGGCATCAGAGCTTCCAATGGTATCGCTAAGTGATAAAATACCAACCCCCATTTTAGCTAAACGTTCGGTCCAATCGCCAACGATATCCACATTCCAAGGGTCGCCATAAGGATTTCCAAAACCCATGGAAATATAGACGACTACTTTTTTATGACTCTTATCTGCGATTTCCAAAATTTCAGAAAGTGTGACTACAGATTGTGCAATGGTTTTATGGGTATTTCGCATTTGGAAGTTTTCTGAAATTGAAAACGGAAACCCTAAATAATCGATTTCAGAATGTTGGGACGCATCCGTTGCACCTCTGGTATTGGCAATAATGGCAAGTAGTTTACTTTCGGTTTTGCTTAAATCCAATTGTGCTAAAACTTCTGCTGTATCTACCATTTGAGGAATCGCTTTTGGCGATACAAAACTCCCAAAGTCAATAGTATCAAAACCCACTCGCAACAAGGACTGAATGTATTGTACCTTTTGCTGCGTAGGAATAAAATCCTTAATGCCTTGCATGGCATCGCGTGGACATTCTATGATTTTGACGGCTTTGTTCATTGGTTCAAATATACGGTTTAGGTTAGGGATTTGAAAGCCATAATTATTAACATGAATAGATCGATTGAAATTTTTATTCTTGACACGAATTAGCACGAATAAATAGTCGAAATTAGTGAAATTCGTGTCAGTAGGTTTTTAATAAAGTTTGTTTTCTAAATTAAAATAAAAACCGCAATCCCAACAAATACAACAATCTGCAACCATTTTAAAACCAATCCTGAGTTCTTATGGTTTAAAGTATAAGTTTTAATCTGTCCTGCCAATAATGCTATTGCAGAAAAAATAATAAACGACACCAACATAAAAATGCCACCCAAAATATAAAACTGAATCACAGTACTCATCGATTCGCTAAACAAAAATCCTGGAAAAAAAGCGAGAAAGAAAATTGTCACTTTTGGATTGAGGACATTCATAAAAAATCCTTGTACAAATAACTGTTTTAGATTTTTCTTCGGTACATTCTCTGAGCTAAGTGTTATTTCAGCATTAGATTTAAAGACTTTATAAGCCAGATACAAAAGATAAATAGCGCCTAATAGTTTAATGCCAAAGAATAAGTTTTCATTCGCTTTTATAATGGCCGAAACACCAAATGCCAACAGCGTTGTGTGAACGATACAGCCCGTAATCAATCCGGAAACGGTTGCCAATCCATAAGATTTACCGTTGCTTATACTTTGTACTAAGACATAGATATTATCTGGTCCTGGCGAAATGGCTAAAGCTGATGTCGCCAATGCGAATGATAAGAGGATGTCGTAATTCAAAATGAGATTTAGTTAGCGATAATGGTTGTATGCGTGATTTTTTGACACGAATTACACGAATTTTCACTAATTATTGCGCAATTTTAGTTATAGTTATAATGAGTGAAATTCGTGTCTTAACTTTTTCAATATTATGGTTTCAAATTTTACTTTAACAATGCCTCATTAATCTGTTTAACCAAACTCGGTCCTTCATAAATAAAACCAGTATAAACTTGAACTAAATCGGCACCAGCATCAATTTTATCCAAAGCATCTTTTGCAGAATGAACACCTCCTACTCCAATGATCGGAAATGCCTTGTTGCTTTTATCAGCTAGATATTTGATCACTTTAGTAGATTTTTCTTTTATTGGTTGTCCACTGAGTCCACCATTACCAATTTCTGAAAGTCTTTGATCACCTGTTTTCAATCCCGATCTATCCACTGAGGTGTTACTTGCAATGACACCATCGAGCTTGGTTTCTGCGATTAACTCTATGATTTCATCTAATTGTTGGGTATTTAAATCTGGTGCTATTTTCAGTAGAATTGGTTTTTCTTTGCTAAACGTCGTATTCGCATTTTGTACAGCAGAAATCAACTCCAACAAATAGTCTTTGTCGTTTAATTTCGCATGGCTTCCTACATTTGGGCAACTGACATTCAGTACAAAATAATCCACATAAGGATGCAAGGCATTAAAGCATTCTAGATAATCTTTGGTATAATCTTCTGGAAGGGTTTGGGTGTTTTTTCCAATATTTCCGCCGATAATAAGTTGCCCTTTATTCTTTTTAAGTTCTGAAATGGCTGCACTTAAACCTTCATTATTAAAACCCATACGGTTAATAATACCTTGATCTGCTTTTAATCTGAATAACCGTTGTTTAGGATTTCCTTTTTGGGCTTCGGGTGTAACGGTTCCTATTTCAATAAAACCGAATCCGAAGTTGGCCAACTCATTATACAAAACCGCATTTTTATCAAAACCTGCTGCTAAACCGACTGGATTCTTAAATTTTAACCCAAAAAGTTCTCGTTCCAATCGTTTGTCTTCAACCATAAAAAGACTTTTAAATAGACCTTTAATGCCTGGCAATCTAGATATATTCCGAATTAAAGAAAACGTAAAGTAATGTACTTTTTCTGGATCGAAACAAAATAAAATGGGTCTGATTATAGCTTTGTACATACAACGGTTTTAACACTGCAAAAATAAGCATCTCTAGCTTAATTACGAAGTATTAATTTTATCATAAACTGCCATTTATCATATTTAATGGGTTCTAATTTGATTAACTTTGAAAACCTAATCAAAATCAACACATCATGAAAAAAATTATAGTTCCCGTCGATTTTTCAAAACACTCAGAATACGCGTTAGAAACAGCTGCTGTATTAGCAAAACAACACAACTCAGAATTGATTGTAATGCACATGCTAGAGCTATCAGAATCTATTATAACAGCAACTAGTTCGCAACGGAATGAAGAAAATGCATTTATGATGATGGTTGCCAACAAGAAGTTTGAAGCTTTTTTGGATCAACCCTATCTCGAAGCCATTAGTGTAACACCAATGATAAAATATCATAAGGTGTTGAAGGAAGTAGCTGAAGTTGCTAGTGAAGTCCGAGCTGATTTAATCGTAATGGGTTCTAGAGGTCACAGCGATCACGATGGTATTTTTACAGGTTCTAATACTGAAAAAGTAGTTCGCTATAGTGATACGCCTGTTTTAGTTATAAAATCTAAACCAGAAAATGTTAATTTTACAAACATCATATTGGCAAGTGATTTCTCTGAGGAGAGTGTTTCAGCATTTAAAACCGCCTTAGAATTACTTGGAGAATTAGGAACAAATACAACCGTGCTACACATCAATACTCCAAATTTAGACTTCTTGAGTACTGATGAAGTTGACGAAAAAATTTCTATATTTTTAGAATCAGCAAAGTTAAAAGAAACAGATGTGAGCATTGCACGTATCTCAGACCATAATGTAGAAGACGGTTTATTAAGTTTCGCCAAAAGAAACAAAGCAGATGCTTTAGCGATGATTACACACGGAAGAAAAGGGTTGAGCCATTTTTTTGGAGGCAGTATTTCGGAAGACGTCGTCAACCATAGTAAGCTTCCTGTTATTACCTTTAAACTTTAATCATAAAATTTTAAAAAATAAAGACGACTTTATGCAACATATCATTAACCGTTTTATTAGCTATGTAACCATAGATACCGAATCCGATCCAAATTCTGAAACCACACCAAGTACGAAAAAGCAATGGGTTTTGGCCAATAAATTAGTTGAAGAACTAAAATACATAGGCTTAAGCGATGTTACTATTGACGAGAATGCCTACATTATGGCAACTTTGCCAAGTAACGTAGATCACGATGTGCCGACAATTGGTTTTATTTCGCATTTTGACACCTCTCCAGATTTTACTGGCGCAAATGTAAAACCTCAAATTGTTGAAGATTATGATGGAAAGGATATTGTACTCAATGCGGAACAAAATATTATACTTTCGCCAGATTATTTTGAAGATTTATTGATGTACAAAGGTCAGACGTTGATTACCACAGACGGTACAACACTTCTGGGAGCAGATGACAAAGCCGGAATTACGGAAATCGTCACTGCGATGGAGCACCTTATTAATCATCCCGAAATTAAACATGGAGACATCAAAGTCGGTTTTACGCCTGATGAAGAAATTGGACGCGGCGCCCATAAATTTGATGTCGAAAAATTTGGAGCCGATTGGGCTTATACCATGGATGGTAGCCAAGTTGGCGAACTCGAATACGAAAATTTCAATGCAGCAGGCGCAAAAATCACGGTCAAAGGAAAAATTGTACATCCTGGTTATGCCAAAGGAAAAATGATAAATTCCATGTATTATGCGTCTGAATTTATTAATAGCCTACCACGATTGGAAACGCCAGAGCATACCGAAGGATATGAAGGTTTTTTCCACTTACATAATATTGAAGGTGATGTCGAAGAAACAAAATTAGAATATATTATTCGTGATCATGACAAAGACAAATTTGAAGCTCGAAAAGCCTTGATGCAAAAGATTGTTGACGATTTAAACACTAAATATGAAAGCGAAGTTTTTAAGCTTGAATTGAAGGACCAATATTTCAACATGAAAGAAAAAGTGGAACCTGTAATGCATATCGTGGATATTGCTGAAGCAGCGATGAAAGCGGTTGGTATTGCACCACTAATTAAAGCCATTCGCGGTGGAACCGATGGTTCTCAATTGTCTTACATGGGTTTACCTTGCCCAAATATTTTTGCTGGAGGCCATAATTTTCACGGACGTTATGAGTACGTGCCCGTAGAAAGTATGCAGAAAGCGGTCGAAGTGATTGTTAAGATTGCGGAGTTGACGGCTTTGGAAAAGTAGTATTCAGTCGCAGTCTCAGATTTAATACTTATTAAGCAATAAGCTAAAAATACTTTAGTTTATTGCTTATTTTTTGCCCAACAAACAATCAATTGGTTGTTAATTGTTCGAAGCCGTTTCAGCTTTCGTCTCTTCAGCGGATTTTTCTTTTATAATCACCTTTTCATTATTAAAAATAATGGTGGCTTTGACACCTGTTAGTAAATTCCATTCTTTTGAAGATATCACATTGCCTACATCATCATAAACTACAAATTCGGCCGTATTTGGACCGGATTCGCCTTGGTTTAGTGCTACAATGTCAACGGTATTTTTACCATCTACCAAATCAACTTCTACACGTCTATAACTACTAGTAAGCGTTAAACTGTGTTTTATTACTACACCATTAATCAAAATTTGAACTCGGTCACCATCAGGATATTGATGATCCCTACACACAATATTTACAAATTTTGTATCCACATTATGTTCCCCTAAAAACTGATCGGACATGACTTGAACATAGCCGCCCTTAACCGCTTCTTTTTTCCAGCGTTTTTCAAAGATTTCACCTGGGCTTTTTAGACCGTCATTTTCGGTCATTGAGAATGGTTTTTCGGTTTCCCTAATTACAAACTTCTCTTCTTCCTTAGATTTTCCACTGGACCTGTCCTCTTCATTTTTGAGGATTGGTGCAATCTTAACTTTCACCAAAGCAGAATCTTTTTTGGTTTCAGATTTTTCAGCAGGAATACGAATGGACTTATTTTCCTTGTCCGGAACTTGGGCAAAAACCATAGCGCTACATAATATGCAGACTATAAACAGGATGTATTTGATGGTTTTCAATTTAAAAATAAGTTATAAAATTAGATATTGACTAAGAAACAAAAACCGTTCCTAATTCAAAATAAACGTATAAAAACAGAAATCCATACAAAAAAAAGTTAAAACTTACCATTGAAGCTAATTCTCAACTTTCTGTTATATTCTTCAAAAAGCCAGTCTTTATAGTTTTGTGTGCTGTTCATAATACAATAGCAATATTGCTTAATCCTGTAGGCAATTTCATCTTGCAAATCTTTTGTTAGTTCTCTTGCATCAAAAACATCTTCGCTATTGTCTATGCAAATTTGAGAATGTTGGGCAATGGAACGCTCAATTACCGTAAAGGATTTCTTACCAGAATTAATAACATCTTTATATTCCGCTTTAACATCAAAATCTAAAGTGAATGATTTCTTGAATTTCACCTTGAGGGAATCTGGCATTGTATAGACGAAATCACGTTCCAGCAATTCGTCATCAAGAATATTTTCTAGATAAAAATCTGGATATTTAAAAATATGCTGCCAATCCACCGGCTGATCCCACGGGCCGAAACGCGCTTCATTATTACCTAAATCGATGACTTGAAACGATTTTCGGTCTTTGTAAATTCGGCTACCACGACCAATCATCTGAAAATACAAGGTTAAGGATCTCGTGGCTCTATTTAAGATAATGGATTCCACAGATGGCTCATCGAAACCTGTAGTTAATATACTGACCGAAGTCAATACTGCATCGGGTGTGTGCTTAAACCATTTTAAAATTTCTTTTCGTTCTTGCTTGTTAGCCGTATTATCTAAATGCCGAACATTATAACCTGCTTTCTTAAAGGTGTAATAGACTTCCTTCGACGTATAAATACCGTTATTAAAAATCAAGGTTTTTTTATCTTTCGCCATGTCTTCATAGGCGATTAACAATTTGGATTGCATTAAGGAATTGGTATATAAGGCTTCAGAGGATTTTACGGTGTAATCGCCATTAATACCTATTTTCAGTGACGTTAGACCAACATCGTAATGGGACACTTCTGCCTTGGCCAAAAATCCGTTTTTAATTAAAGTAGAAATATCATCACCAACAATAAGTTTGTTGTAATTATCTTTCATGGGTAGCTTAATATTACTACTCAATGGTGTTGCCGTAACACCAAGAATAAAACAATGCTCGAAAAACTTAAAGAGCTTTCTGAAAGAATTGTAATGTGCTTCATCAATAATAACTAATCCTACATTTTTTAGCTGAAAATCGTTATCCGACAAGCGGTTATTCAAGGTTTCGACCATGGCTACAAAACATTGAAAATCGTCTTGATCTGGAAGTGTTTTTACCTTACTATTAATGACTTTGTTCTTCACATTGAAACCAGAAAGCACATTAGACGTTTGCTTGCATAGCTCAATTCTGTGTGTAAGAATTACCACTTTTTTGTTGTGTTGTTCGACGTAACGTCTTACGATTTCAGAAAAAATAACCGTTTTCCCTCCTCCTGTTGGCAGCTGGTACAAGAGGTTAAAATCATCAGCCTCATTTTCCATCACATCAAAAATGCGGTTCAAGTCCTTTATTTGATAATCATAAAGACTTTTCTCTGTGGCATTTTGTTGTACGGTTCCAGTTTCTGACGACATAGACTAAATTTTGCAATTAGTTAATTTTGCAAAAATAGCACATTGTAAGGGTTTTAAAATGGATTGTTAACAAGATTTAACAACATTGGTACTGTTATTGATATTAACAAAGTATTAACTTTTCTGCCCACAGGCAGACATTTAAATCTTATTATTATGAAATCATTTAGAAGACATTCTGCAACGGTCAATGCAGGATCCATGGCAGACATTGCCTTTTTGTTACTTATTTTCTTTTTAGTAACTACGACCATTTCCGCAGATAAAGGCATTTTACGACAATTGCCTCCTGTCTGTGAAACAGGTGACTGTACCGCAGACATCGCAGAACGCAACTTATTACACATTGCGATGAACGAAAAACAGGAAATAATGATTGAGAATGACCTAGTTGAACTCACAGACGTTAAGAAGATTGTTGAAACTTTTATCGATAACAACGGTCTTAGTACTTGTGATTATTGTGAAGGTAAAACATCGTCAGAATCTTCAGACCATCCTGATGCCGCTGTAATTTCATTAAGTCATGATGCATTAACCAAATATAGTGCCTTTATATCTGTACAGGATGAAATTACAAAAGCCTATTACGATTTAAGAACACGATACGCCAAACAAGTTTTTAACAAAACACCTGATCAATTAACAAAAGAGGAACTCGAAAATGTAAAAAAAGCGTATCCTTTTAAAGTTTCTGAGATTGCTGTAAAGCGTTCTAATTAGAGATTGAATCTAATATTGGCAGACAATAGTTGATATTCACCCGCTTTTTGCCCCATTTTTTTGCCTTTTTTACATCATTACCCATATAAATATCAATACGTTTTCGATAACGTCGATTCATTTTATCCTTCACTGTAAATAGACTATCGAAACCTTGGATTTTTACTTTGGTGTTATGCACCAAACCAGAATCTAATAAATCTCTTGAAACAGCAATATATCTCAGTCCAGGCTTTAAGCTATCTCCAAAAGCTGTTATACTCGGATTGGCATTAGTCTGATATGCTAAGGAATTATAGGCTGTTGCTATAACTTCTATAGTTTTATTATGGCAATTATCTTCTGCTCTACTGTTGCAGTTATTCAAACTGCAAAAGCATAGCACAATGATATAAAACCTAGTTTTCATAGCTCTAAAGATAAAGCATTATTGTTAAAATAAGTTAAAATGTACTATGTTATGCAAAGTACTGTAACAATTTTAAAGTTTCGTCGTCTATTAAGTATAACCAACCTGTGCTGAACTTGTTTCAGTATTAAAAAACAACAATTATGAGAACTTTAAACAGCAATCAATTATCAAGTACATCAACCGAAACCAAAAGTTTTACTTGGAACAGAAAAAGACGCTTTAGATAAGAACAAAAAATTCATCAATCAAAAAATCAACAATTATGAGAACTTTACACAACAATCAATTATCAAGTACATCAACCGAAACCAAAAGTTTTACTTGGAACAGCAAAAGACGTTATAGATCATAACGCTACAAATTTCATCAATCCGTGCCGAACCTAGTTCAGCATACAAATCAATTATTATGAGAGTTTTATCAAGAATTGTCAATACATCTAATAGTTTAGATGATGACTTAGAAACAATTAAAATTAAGTTTTGAAGTTAAACCAGCTTTACTAATTCGTCTAAAATTTAAGATGTATTCTAATCAAAAAAGTCAGTTTCCAATAAAGAAACTGACTTTTTTTTTGCTTTAAATTTATAAAAAGATTAATTTTTTATAAGCTTTTGAGTCATAGAATTAGTACCAATAGATAGCTTTATAAAATATATCCCACTTTCATATTGAGACATATTTATATTTTGGATGCTACTAGAATTCAAATTACCTTTAGTTATTTCTTGACCAAGCGTATTATAAATTTGATAATCCACATCTTCATTGAAGTTGGTTAATTCTATACTTAATTTATTTTCTACAGGGTTTGGATAGATTTTGACAAAATTTTCAAGATTGAAATCATCAACACTTAATGGATCTTGCGGATTAAATAGTATCGATTCTGAAGTACCAAAATCTCCACCCGATATAATTACATTTCCATTTCCATCTTCTAAATTGTAGCTACCAGTACCAAAGGCACAACAAATACCATCATCTGCGTCATCGAAGATGGTAAAGGTATAGCAACCATTAAAGTTAGGGATAGAAATATTTTCTTGATAAACCGTATTATCATTATAATTGAATAAAGGACCACTACTGACCAAACTTCCCGAGCTATTTCTAAGTTCCCAAGACGTCTCTTCACCATAATTATCGGTTGTTATATTGAAAACAACCTCAGAAGTTAAGTATGTAGGTGCTACATCAAAATTAAGAACAAAGCTATCGTTAGCCGTGTTTTCATCAGTTGTTCCATTTGGATTTGCAACATTAATAGTAAATGTATGCGCTCCAGGACTCAAATTACTATAAGTTGGTGTTGCTACAACTGTACTTCCACCGCTAGGGACACTTCCTGTCCAAGCTATTGCTGTTGGTACATCTGAATCCAAAAAGTATGATATGTCAGCGGATGTTAATTGTAGGTTACCTGGGTTTAAGAGTGTTACTTCAGGCGAAAAATCCTCACCACAAAATTCTGTACTATTGGAGCCTGCATTAGCTCTAGCATCATTATCAAAAGTTTCTAATGCTGGATATTGATCTAAAATCTCGATACCAGAATCCGACGGATCTAGCCATTCTTTAAGTCGTGTTGAAGTAGAACTCCCAAAATCCCATGCGACATCAAAGCGTCCGTAATAATCAGGTGCTCCATTATTACTTGTACCATTGCACGCAGCACCACCACCAGAGAGCATACCTATTAAATGACCCGTTTCATTAAACAATCCAGACCCAGAAGAGCCAGGTTCTGTAACACCAAGTTCCCATTGATCGATATACCACATTTTAGTGTTGGGTATTTCAAAATTAACATTTGCTCTGTATGCACCATCATCTTCTCTACACACTTTCTGAATATCTCCACTAGGATGATGAATTCCAAAATTCACAACAGGGACATCTACCGTAGACCTATTCCAACCTGCCCATACTAAATCAGTATTATTTGTAAAGAAACTAGTGTCGGTAATTTCTACCAATTCCATATCAGATTCAGCACTATTAGCTCTTAAAACAGAACCACTTACGGTTTGATTAAATGAACCATTAGTACTAGGCGTGGTTGTAGAACAAGATGTATTTGGACTTCGCCAGTTAAATCTGAACGCCCAGCTTCCTTCTCCACCACGACAATGGTTAGCTGTCATAAAATAGGCTTTCCCATCATTGTTTGTATTGTTCACCAATGTACCAGAACAAGCACCTGAGCCACCAACCACAATCATGGCTGATGCCGCTTTAATTTCTTCTTTTCTTGTGTTCAATTCAAAAGGATCAGAACCTGGTGGCGTGATATCACAATCTACATCTTGATTACAATTACCAGAGTCGCCTAAAGATTTCTCATAAGTTGCTGTTGAACGATAACCATGTACCACGGAACCCACCGTAAGTTTGGCTTCTCCAACCACATTTGCTGGCTGATAATATTCAATGTAAGCATGACTTCCCTGAACCAGCCATGTGCCTAAAACTTCTTCAGGATTATTATTGTAATGTGTAAAAGGTCTTAATAAATCCGTCTTATCTTTATTGTAAACATAAAGTTTTGCACCTTCTGGAATACTAAACACATCAAACAAAAAATTTATAGAATAGGCACCTTTTGAGGTATAAGCCATTCTCCAAATACGGTCTCCGTTTTCAAGAGTTGTCCACTCACCTACATCATGAAAATTGTGATCCACGTATATATCATGACCAAATCTCCATGGAATGGATTTATCCTTATCATTAATTTTATCTTCATCCTGTAATTTTTTCAAATCGAAAGATGGAAGTTTAAAGGGCACCAAATCAGACAAATTAGCTTGTTTCCAGCTTGGTGGTTTTACATCTTCTGGAATTTGTTGTGCAAAAGCTAATACACACGTAAATAATAGCGTAAAAAGTAGTTTAAATTTCATAGTTCTTTATTTGAGATGTAAAAATAAGAATTTATTAGCAGTCTCCATATAAATGAATGATTATTGGAATTAGATAAAACTCAAATCGAGAACTTGGCTGTAATTGCAGTCTAGAGAACAGAAGTTAAAAGATTGAAATTTATAGACAATTTATAAATCCAAAAGATAATAAAATATAAAAAGCCAGCAAAATGCTGGCTTTTCCTTGAACAAATTATCCTATTAAGAAACCTTAATTTGTTTTGATGGTTTCTTTTTAGCTTCATCACGTTTTGGCAACGTAACTTTTAATAAACCATCTTCATATTTTGCATTAATTTTCTCGGTTTCTACAGTTTCTGGTAAGGAAAATGTACGTTTGAAGGACGAATAACCAAATTCACGTCTCGTATAATTATCTTTTTCTTCTTCATTCTCTGTGGATATTTCAGCAGAAATTGACAACAATTGGTTATCTAAATTGATATCAAAATCATCTTTATTTAAACCTGGAACTGCCATTTCCACAATAAATTCATCATCCGTATCAAGTACATTAACAGCTGGTAAGGTTATACCAGTATTAAAGTTAGATACAAATTCATTACCAAAATTTTTGTTTAAAATATCATCCATCCAAGATGATAAACTCGGTACTGATGAAAAACCTAAATTGGAATTTCTTCCGCTACCATTTTTTACAGTTGGAATTAAATTACTCATAAGTTTTAAAATTTGAATTAAACATTAATTTCAACTTATCTTATGCAAAAAAAATACCAATTGAAAACAACTGAAAAAATTTCATAATAACTGACAAATTTTCAGTTATACGCCTATTAGTTAGACCTTTAAAGATGGTTTGAATTTGTTTTTTGTTGTAAACAAAGCTCAACTATTAATAGCTTAGAAGTTCTTGCAGTGCAACTTCAAACTTTCCTTTTGCCAAATACTGTTCCTCCAAATGTCCAATAAAAGGAATCGGCGTTTCCATACTAGCGACTCGTTTTATTGGTGCATCCAAATATTCAAAACAGTTTTCCATAAGCATGGCAGAAAGATCGCTGGCAATACCTCCAAACAACGAGTCTTCTTGAAGAATAATTGCTCGTCCTGTCTTTTTAACAGAATTAAAAATGGCTTCCTTATCCAAAGGTTGCAAGGTTCTTAAGTCAATTAAATCGGCTGAAATATTAGGGTTCTTTTCTAAAGTTTCTAAAGCCCAATGTACTCCTGCGCCATAAGTAATAATCGTAACTGATTCTCCTTCTTTTAACAAAGCAGCTTCTCCGAATGGAATGGTAAAATAATCTGTTGGTACGTCTTGTCGAATACTTCTATACAACGCCTTATGCTCAAAAAACAATACTGGATTTGGATCGTTTATGGCTGTTACTAACAAACCTTTGGCATCATAAGGAAAAGCAGGATATACTACTTTCAAACCAGGTGTTTTGGTAAACCAAGCTTCATTGGTTTGCGAATGAAAAGGACCAGCTGCTACGCCTCCACCACATGGCATTCTCACCACGACATCGGCTTCCTGTTGCCATCTGTAATGCGATTTTGCCAAGTAGTTAACTACAGGATTAAATCCCGAAGTCACAAAATCCGCAAATTGCATTTCTACAACCGACTTAATTCCCGAAATGGATAAACCCATAGCGGTTTCCACAATTGCCGATTCACAAATTGGTGTGTTTCTAACTCTGTCTTTTCCAAATTCCTCGACAAAACCTTCCGTAATTTTAAAAACACCTCCATATTCCGCGATATCCTGCCCCATAATGACGAGGTCTTTATGCTTTCGCATGGATTGCTTTAAACCTTCGGAAATAGCATCAACTAAACGGAGTTCTTTTACCGCATTATTTGGTGAATGTTCATTATAAACAAATGATTTGTAAACATCATTTAGCTCCGTAGATTCGTTTGGAATTATCTCAGGTTCTGCATAAGCAGATTCTAAAGCGGTGTCAATTTCAGACTTTATTTCAGAAACATAAGCTTCATCTATAGTAGGGCTTAGAATTTTTTTGCTGTACAAAAAGCTTCTAAAGTTTTCTATGGGATCTTTGGCTTCCCATTCATCCATCAACTCCTGAGGTACATATTTTGTTCCACTGGCCTCTTCATGGCCTCTGCGTCTAAAGGTTTTAAATTCTATCAAAATCGGACGTGGACGTTTCCTAATACTCTCTGCCAATTTTTGAACTTTAGTGTAGGTTTCAATCACATCATTGCCATCTAAAACAAATGATTCAATACCATAACCTTTGCCTCTATCAGCCAAATGCTTACAGTGATATTGCTCATTAGTTGGTGTAGAAAGTCCATAACCATTATTCTCAATACAGAAAATTACTGGTAACTGCCAAACGGAAGCCACATTTAGGGCTTCGTGAAAATCGCCTTCACTCGTTCCGCCTTCACCAGTAAAAACGGCAGTGACATTCCCGTTTTTCTTTAATAAATTTCCTAAAGCTATGCCATCTGCAACACCTAATTGTGGTCCCAAATGTGAAATCATCCCAACAATATTATACTCTTGTGTTCCAAAGTGAAACGAGCGATCCCTACCTTTTGTAAATCCACTCGCTTTACCTTGCCATTGACAAAATAAACGATGCAATGGAACTTCCCGTGTTGTAAAAACACCAAGATTCCTATGCATGGGCAAAATATACTCACTAGGTTTGAGAGCCATGGTTACACCTACTGAAATGGCTTCTTGTCCTATTCCAGAAAACCACTTAGAAACTTTACCTTGCCGCAATAGAATAAGCATTTTTTCTTCTATCAAACGAGGTTTTAGCATGTTGTAATAAAGCTCTAGGAGCATCTTATCACTTAAATTTCTTTTGTCGTAGGCTATGTTACTTTTTGTGATTGTTGGCATAAAATATTATTTCGTCAATACCAATTGCGGATATTTATTATTGTTTATGAGATGGAATAGTATTTCAAATGTAAATAAAATTGCTGCAATAAACCATTATTAGACTTCAA
Source organism: Winogradskyella forsetii (assembly GCF_013394595.1). Lineage (GTDB taxonomy): Bacteria > Bacteroidota > Bacteroidia > Flavobacteriales > Flavobacteriaceae > Winogradskyella > Winogradskyella forsetii. The sequence continues at coordinate 1,472,857 of NZ_CP053348.1, read as the reverse complement.
TTTGTCAATAAATGCGACCTATTTTTTTAGTAGTATTTTCGTTACATTTGTATATTGTCAAAATTTTAAACAACATTTTAATGGATAGAATACCTAGCGTAGATTTAAAGGATTTCATTTCTGACGATCCAAAACGAAAGCAAAAGTTTATAGACGAAATAGGAAAAGCTTATGAAGATATAGGTTTCGTCGCTTTAAAGGGACATTTCCTAGACGACACTTTAGTCGATAATTTATATGATGAAGTTAAGAATTTTTTCAACTTGCCTTTGGAAGTAAAAGAAAGCTACGAAATACCAGGAATTGGTGGCCAACGCGGTTACGTGTCTTTTGGTAAAGAAAGTGCCAAAGGAAAAAAAGAAGGGGATTTGAAGGAGTTCTGGCACTTTGGGCAATATGTTGAAGATGATCCGGAAAGACGCAAGGAATATCCTGAAAATGTTGAAGTTAAGGAATTGGAGAATTTTAATAAAATAGGAAAACAAACCTATCAAATGCTCGAAAAAACAGCTAAATATGTTTTGAGAGCGTTGGCGCTATACCTTGATTTAGAGGAGACGTATTTTGATGACTATATTCATAATGGAAATTCAATATTACGACCAATTCATTATCCACCAATTACTTCAGAACCAAAAAACGCCGTAAGAGCTGCAGCTCATGGTGATATTAATTTAATTACTTTATTAATGGGTGCGCAAGGCCGTGGGCTGCAGGTAAAACGCAACGATGGCGAATGGATTGATGCGATTGCAGAACCAGACGAATTAATGATCAATGTTGGCGATATGTTATCGAGACATTCCAATAATAAATTGAAATCCACAATTCATCGTGTTATAAATCCACCAAGAGAACTTTGGGGCACATCGCGCTACTCTATGCCATTTTTTATGCATCCTGTAAGCGAAATGAAATTAGATGTTCTAGAAAGTTGTATCGATGAAGATAACCCAAAGCAATTTGAGGATATCACAGCTGGCGAATTCCTAAATGAACGTTTAATTGAGCTTGGACTTATTAAAAAATAGTTAGCAGTTGGCAGTCCTCAGTAAGCAGTCCATTAAATGTTCGTGCTAATCACTGAAGACTGAAGACTGAAGACTGAACACTAAAACCATGGATTTACAAGATCAATTAAAAAATCTATTCCCAGACCATACACCAGAACCAACGGACAACCCTGAAGATTCAAAAGAGAGTTTATGGTTACAAGATGACCCAATACTTTGTAAGTACGAAAAAAGAAAGGGAAAACCTACAACTATTCTGGAAGGCTATACAGGTGCAACAGAAGACTTTAAGAAATTAGCCAAAGAACTTAAAACTAAACTGAGCGTCGGAGGAAGTTTTAAGGATGACAAAATTATAATCCAAGGCGATTACAGGGATAAAATAATGTCGATGCTGAAAGATAAAGGGTTTAACGTTAAACGTGTTGGAGGTTAATTTTATGGCAAAAAATGGTTTACATATTACCAATGGTGATGTTCTTACGGATTATTTACGGGAACTTGATTTTACTGAAGACATACTTACCTGGCAAGAAATGTTATGCGAAGGCCCAACGATTCCGAAAATAGATTCCAAAGAATTCTTTGATATACGAAGTGAGTTTTTAAAATCTTATTATGATATAGAAGTTAATTCCAATGAGCTTCAAGCTGAATTGTCTAAATTAAACCATATTGATAAATATGATGAAATCAACCTGTGGTTTGAATTCGATTTATTCTGCCATATTAATTTGTTGGGCATTATAAATTTGTTGCACCAAAGAAATATTGATAAACCATTATATCTTATCTGTAGCGGACGTATCAAAGGTGAAAAGAATTTAAAAGGCCTAGCGGAATTGAGTCCTACGCAGATTAAAACACATTATAAAGAAAAGGTATTATTAACTAAAGAAGATATCGAATTGGCAATTGCGCTATGGCGAACCTATTGTGGAAAAGACCACAATATTTTTAAACCCTATATTGTTAAAACCTCTAATTTCAAATACCTGAGCAGTTGTTTAAAAGCACATCTAAAACGTTTTCCGCATCATCAGAGTGGATTGGGAACGCTTGAAGCCCATATCTTAAATTTAGTAAAACAAAACAACGTTAAATCCGAAAATCATTTATTAGGCTATTGCTTAAATTATCAAGGCTATTACGGCTATAGCGATATGCAACTAAAGCGTAAAATTGAGGAATTAGATATGTTTTTCAACAAAACTGAAAATCAAATTACACTTAATAGAAAGGGACATGAAGCCTTACTAAAACAGCATAATTTTGCCTCAGAAGTCAATAACGATATGACTTATGGTGGTGTAAACCGTTTGGAATATCAATTTAACGAAGAACAAAATAAACTTATTCAAACCATAAATCATGGCAATTAAAGATTCAGAACTGATATTAAATCCAGATGGAAGTGTTTATCATTTAAATCTGAAGCCAGAAGATATTTCAGACACCATTATTTTTGTGGGTGACCAAGATCGGGTTGAGAAAATCACGAAACATTTTGACAGTATTGAATTTAGCACACAAAAACGTGAGTTTAAAACACAAACGGGCTATTATCAAGATAAGCGAATCACGGTTATCTCTACAGGCATTGGTCCAGATAATATCGATATTGTTCTCAATGAATTGGATGCCTTAGTCAATATCGATTTAAAAACCCGGAAAGTTAAAACAGAATTATCCAGTCTTAACATTATTAGAATCGGCACTTCTGGATCTTTGCAAAAAGATATTCCTGTTGATGCATTTTTAATCAGCACACATGCTTTGGATATCAATGGCATGTTGCATTTTTATCAGATTGATGGCATTTCTAATCCTGAAATTGAAGACGAGTTCATTAAGCATACCAATTGGGATAAAAATAAAGCAAGACCTATAATTATCAATAACAGTAAATATCTTGAAAAATACTTCGATGAAAATAGCATTTTTAAAGGTATGACAGGCACTGCTGGAGGATTTTATGGGCCACAAGGTCGTGTGTTGCGTTTACCATTGCAAGATGCAGGTCTCAATTCAAAATTAGATAACTTTAGCTATAAAGACTTCAGAATTACCAACTTTGAAATGGAAACCTCTGTGATTTATGGCCTATCGAAGTTATTAGGCCACGAAGCCTTATCGCTTAATGCTATTATTGCCAATAGAGCGACTGGTGATTTTAGTAAAGATCCCAAAAAAACGGTTGATAAATTGATTTTATATGCTTTGGAGCGTATTGTGAATATTTAAGTAAAACGAATTCTAAATTAATTGAAAATTCCTTCTCTTTGGGAAGGTTAGGATAGGATGAAAAAAGTAAACATAGGAGGCGTACCAGAACACTTCAATTTAGCCTGGTATTTAACACTAAAAAATGGCGAATATAAAGATCAAGACATCAATTTAAGGTGGCACGATTATCATGGTGGAACTGGTGAAATGAATAAAGCGCTTCGTTCTGGCGAAATTGATATGGCCGTCATATTAACTGAAGGAATCATAAAAGATATTATTGATGGTAATCCTTCAAAAATTGTACAGACTTTTGTTGAAACGCCTTTAATCTGGGGAATTCATGTCGCAACAGATTCAAAATTCAAAACTATTGAAGATATAAAAGGAAGCCGAGCTGCAATTAGCAGATACGGTTCTGGTTCGCATCTCATGGCTTACATCAATGCAAAAAATAATGATTGGGATTTACAAGAGGATCTCAATTTTGAAGTCATAAAAAATTTAGATGGTGCTATAAGAGGTTTAACAGAGGACAAAGCCGATTATTTTATGTGGGAAAAATTCACCACCAAACCAATCGTTGATGATGGTATTTTTAGACGTATTGCAAATTGTCCGTCGCCTTGGCCCTGTTTTGTTATCGCCGTTCGTGATGAGTTTATTGAAAATAATGAAGATACCTTAAAAATTATTCTAGATATTGTAAACCAAACTACAGCGGAATTCAAATCCATACCAAGTATTGATAAAACCATTGCAAATCGATATGAGCAAGAATTGGAAGATGTACAAGAGTGGTTGTCACTCACTGAATGGTCTCAGAATGTTATGGATAAAAAGACCATAGCAAATGTACAAGAGCAACTATTTGACTTAAATATTATTCCGAAAAAAGTGGATTATACCGAATTAGTACATGAGGTAAAACGTTAAATAAATGGTTTAACACATAGAGATTGTGCGATTTATGTATATAATTTGAGACTATTTTTGGCTACAACCAAACTCATTTTAGCCATAATTTTCAAATTCTAAAAAATTTTCTTACATTTGATTTAACAAAATTTTTAGAATTAACAACACTACAGAATAATATGATTCTTACAATAACTCTGATTTTATCTTTCTTAGTTGCGATAAATTTCTTGTTGTTGATATTTAGTTGTAACAAAACGACAAAAAAGGAGGATAATAGATTGCCTCATCCTATAAAATCGGAATCCTTTAAAGCTGAAAAAACGCCTACTCTAGTTTCCAATCGATTGAAGGCTCGCCAACTTGCTCCAACTGGGAGTTAGTTTTACTAAAATGTCCATTTCCAAACCAATAGCCTCTATTGGCACTTAACGGAGAGGGATGTCCACTTTCCAATACAATATGCTTAGTCGTATCAATTAATTTCTTTTTCTTTTTGGCAAATCCGCCCCAAAGTAAAAACACAACATTATTTTTTTCTGCACTTATCGTTTTAATTACGGCATCGGTAAATTGCTCCCAACCCTTATTCTGATGGCTTCCAGCATTATGCGCTCTTACGGTTAAAGTGGCGTTTAATAGCAATACACCTTGTGCTGCCCACGGCATTAGGTTCCCACCTTTAGGATAAGGGATATTAAGGTCTTTTTCAATCTCTTTGAATATATTAATTAAGGACGGCGGATGCGAAATACCATCACTAACAGAAAAACACAAACCATTTGCCTGACCAATTCCATGATAGGGATCTTGACCAATAATGACGACTTTAACATCATCAAAAGTACAGTAGTTAAAGGCATTAAAAATATCAGATCCCTTTGGGAAGCAGGTATGATTTTGATATTCAGCTTTTACAAAAGCTACCAAATCTTTAAAATAAGGTTTTTCAAATTCAGGATTGAGATATTTTTTCCAGCTTTGGTCTATATTTACATTCATGTTTTCAAACAGATTATTTAGGATTAAGACTTAAATTTACAGATAAACTATTCATAATGAAAAATCTAAAATTCCCTTCTGCACAAACTATATTATTCATTATTGCAGGTTTAGTAACACTTTTAACTTGGTTTATTCCAGCAGGAAAATATGATACTTTAAGTTATGATTCTGCAACGGACAAATTTACACGTTTAAGTCTAGATAAAGAAATAAGCCTTGATGCTTCTCAAGTGTCTCTAGATGATTTGAATATTAATATACCTATAGAAAAGTTTACCAATGGAGATATATACAAACCCATTAATATTCCTGGAACTTACAATAAACTAGACGCTAAACCACAAAATTTTTTCGATTTTATAACTTCTCCAATTAAAGGTATTATTGAGGCTGCAGATATCATTTTTCTAGTATTAATCATTGGCGGTTTAATTGGCGTTTTAAACAAATCTGGTGCTTTTGATGCTGCCATAGGACAATTAGCAACGGTATTAAAAGGTAGAGAATCCTTACTGATAGTTCTTGTAACTTCTTTGGTTGCTTTAGGTGGTACCACCTTCGGTTTTGCAGAAGAAACCATTGCCTTCTTCCCTATTTTAATTCCTGTTTTTTTAGCCGCTGAATATGATGCTATGGTTGGTGTGGCCAGTATTTTCTTAGGGTCAGCGATTGGTACCATGTGTTCCACCATAAATCCATTCTCTACCATTATTGCAAGTGATGCGGCTGGTATCAGTTGGACAACCGGTTTGTACGGTCGTATTTTTATGTTGCTTTTATGTTTATCCATAACCGTGATTTATATTATGCGCTATGCCAAACGTGTTAAAAACGATCCGACAAAATCCTTGATCTTTGATCAAAGACATGAAATTGCAGAATTATTTGCTCTAAAAGATAGCTCTAATATTAATTTTAACTGGCGATTAAAACTCGCCTTATTTATTTTTACATGCTCATTTATCCTTATGATTATCGGTGTTTCAATGCTCGATTGGTGGTTTATAGAAATGACGACTGTTTTCTTGGTTGGAGCTATACTTATTGGATTTATTATTCAAATCAGTGAAGCCGAATTTATTGAAACTTTTGTGAAAGGCGCAGGAGACCTGTTAGGTGTAGCGCTAATCATAGGAATAGCAAGAGGTGTTACTGTTTTAATGACCGATGGTTTAATAAGCGACACTTTATTGTATTACGCTAGCGATATTACCACAGGTATGAATAAAGGGGTTTTTGCGGGTTCAATGACCATGATTTATTCTGGATTATCATTTTTTATTCCCAGTTCTTCAGGAATGGCTGTTTTAACGATGCCCATAATGGCGCCCTTGGCAGATACAGTCGGAGTAGGTCGTGAAGTCGTTGTTAATACTTATCAATATGGATTAGGACTTTTCTATCTTATAAATCCAACTGGGTTAATTTTAGCATCTCTTGCTGTGGCGAAGATTAATTTTAGCAAATGGTTAAAATTTATAATGCCATTATTTATACTTTTAATTATTGTAACCTTAACAGTATTAGCGGTGTCTTCATACTTATAATAGTCCATAATATCCTAAATTTGCATTTCTAAAAACTTACAATAGTACATGATAAACATTCATGAAAAAACCTTAAAAGATCTCGAATTTTTTACGGTTTTAGACCAAATTAGCGCACATACACTTACAGCTTTAGGAAAAGAAGCCGTATTGGCTGTTCTTCCATTTAAAGAGGAAGAACAATTAATGCGCGAACTTGACTATGTCAATGAATACTTATCATCCTTTGAAAACGACAACAGAATCCCGAACCATGGATTTGAAACCATTACCAAAGAATTGAAATTATTAAAAATTGAAAACACCTATCTCGAAGTATCCAGTTTTCAAAAGATCGTCGGTATGTCACTGACCGTAAATTCAATTTTAAAATTTTTGAAGAAATTTGAAGACTATTACCCTAAGCTACTACAATCTAGTCAACATATAGAAATCAATACCTCCATTGTTGAACAGGTAGATGCTGTTGTAGATCGTTTTGGCGATATTAAGGATGATGCCTCTCCTCTACTTTCCACGTTGCGTAAATCCATAAATCAACTCAAAGGCAAGATAAACAGTAGTTTCTCTTCAGCTCTAAACACCTATCACAACTTAGATTATTTAGATGATATTAGAGAATCTGTTGTAGAAAACAAGCGTGTACTTGCTGTAAAAGCTATGTACCGCAGAAAAGTAAAAGGTGCCATTATGGGTGGCAGTAAAACCGGAAGCATAGTTTATATTGAACCGGAAACCACCTTACAACACACCAGGGAACTTAACAATTTAGAGTACGAGGAAAAAGAAGAAGTTATTAAAATTTTAAAAGAACTAACGAATTACATACGTATGTTCTTGCCACTTCTTCACGATTATCAAGAATTTTTAACCAACATAGATCTAATTTCGGCGAAAGCAAAATATGCCAAAAGCATGAACGCCATTTTGCCAGAATTCTCTAAAGAACGCAGTATGCACTTGCGAGATGCCTATCATCCGCTGCTCTATCTGACCAACAAAGAAAATGGAGAACAAACATTTCCGCAAACCATTGGCTTAAAAAAAGAGAGCAGAATTATTGTAATTTCTGGACCCAATGCAGGTGGAAAAAGCATCACACTCAAAACGGTTGGTTTACTTCAGGTGATGTTGCAAAGTGGTATGCTAATTCCTGTACATGAACGCAGCTATGTCTGTTTGTTTGATCGGATTTTGAGCGATATTGGCGATAACCAATCCATTGAAAACCATCTGAGCACCTATAGTTACCGTTTGAAGCAGATGAATTATTTTTTACGAAAAGTCAATAAGAAGACATTATTCTTAATCGATGAATTCGGAACTGGAAGTGATCCTGAATTGGGAGGTGCTTTAGCCGAAACATTTTTAGAAGTATTTTACGAGCGTGAAGCTTTCGGAATCATAACTACGCATTATTCTAACTTAAAATTATTGGCGAATGAATTGCCGCATATTGAAAACGCCAATATGCTTTTTAATGAAAAAACTTTAGAACCAATGTACAAGTTAGTCGTTGGACAAGCAGGAAGTTCATTCACTTTTGAAGTGGCTCAAAAAAATGGCATTCCTTATAGTTTAATCAACAAATCGAAAAAGAAGATCGAACGAGGTAAGGTTCGTTTTGATGCCACTATTGCAAAACTTCAGAAAGAACGAAGCAAGTTAGAACGCACCGAACGTTCGCTAAAAGAGAATGAAAAGAAAAAATTATCGGAAGCAGATAAACTTGAAGAAGTGAACGCAAAGGTTCAGAAAAAATTAGAAAGTTTTCAAGAACTCTATGATTCCAATCAGCGCTTAATTTACTTAGGTCAAAAGGTCAATGACATCTCAGAAAAATATTTTGAAGATAAGAAAAAGCGCGAGTTGATGGCAGAATTATTCAGATTGGTTCAAATCGAAAATTCGAAACGCAAAAAGGTTTCTGCCAAGCAAAAACGTGCCGAAAAACATAAGGAAAGACAAGTCAAACAAGAAGCGGAGAAAAAAGTTGAAGTCATTCGTAAAAAGAAAAAAGAAGAGAAAAGAAAGAAAAAAGAAAAACCTGAACCACCAAAAGCTATCTTAAAAGTGGGTGACCGCGTAAGATTGCACGATGGCAGAGCTGTTGGAAGTATTGATTCTATCGAGAAAAAGAAAGCAAACGTTAATTATGGTATGTTTACAACTAATGTTAGCCTTGATCAATTGGAATTGGTCGAAGCCGCTAAGAAGTAAAGTAGATAGCAGTTTTCAGAGTTCAGATAAGACGAATTAAATGATTAAGATTAAGATTACATAAAAAATGACAGAAATTCCAAATAACAAACAATTAATTCTTTTTGATGGAGTCTGCAATCTATGCAACGCTAGTGTTTTGTTTGTGATCAAACGAGATAAAAAAGACAAATTCTTGTTTGCCCCTTTACAAAGTGATATTGGAAAAGACATCATTAAAAAATTTATTATTGATACTGAGAAAACAGATTCGATATTACTCTATAATCCTGAAAAGGGTAAATTATCCCATAAATCCACTGCGGCATTACTAGTAGCAAGTCATCTTGGGTTTCCGACCAATTTTTTGTCTATTTTTTTAATTGTACCCACTTTTATCAGAAATTGGGTTTATAATTATATTGCGAAGAACCGCTATAAATGGTATGGTAAAAAAGAATCGTGTATGATCCCGACTCCGGAATTAAAAGCCAAGTTTATGGACTAGTATAATATCTTAATATAAATGAAAAAAAGCCCGTTCACAACCAATGAAAAGGGCTTTTTTAATTTAACAACTTACTTAAAACTAATTTAATTTAAAACAAAAATTGTAATCTCAATTCAATTATAATGAGGGAAAATAGCGAATTGGTTAATAGCACATCGTTTTGTTTTTATAAATATATGGTCAGGTTTAAGTTTTACCTAAAATACTCGATATAATTACACATTAAATTGATTTCGGTTTTAAAAGTGCAAATTATGTCTATCAATTACACTATGGTAAAATATCTTACTTGTCAAATTTCGGAGGCGAATAACACTAATTTTATAATAATGTTAACCCATATATTTTTATAAATTCATTTGAATAATAAATCATATATCCTTCATAACTAATCAAAATATGGCGTTTACTACTGACATCGCCTACTACACTCATTCATACTTTACATAGTTCATCTGTCATTATATTTTTGAGAAATAACTAAACTCAATAACCATGACGATCCAACTAAAATTTTTCAAAATCTTTCATTTACTACTTTTTATATTGCTTATTAATTTTGCCAATGCTTTTCAGCAGTCAAGTGAAATCACAGCTGTTAAGGTGTATTTAGATGGTGCAGAAATAAACCGCGAATCCACATTCCAGCTCAACTCAGGGAAATCCGAAATTACCTTTATTGGCTTATCTCCACAAATTGAAGAAAGCAGTATTCAAATCTCGGGACTAAAGGATGCTTCCATTCTTTCCATTAATTATGGAATCAATTACTTATCGAAACAAAAACCAAGCGATTCAATTCCAACATTACAAACAGAATTAAAAACTCTTGAAGACAAAATTCAATATCAATACGATTTAATTTCTGGGTACAACGAGGAATTAAGTCTGATTCAAAGCAATAAACACCTAGGTAACGAAACTACAGTTGTCAGTTTAGAAAAATTAAAAACCTTCGCCTCGTATTACAGAACTCGTATTACAGAATTGAAAGTGGCAATCAACAAATCAAATTCAGAAATTGAACATTATGAAGTACGGCAAACCGACATCAAAAAACAATTGGCCGAATTTAATGTAGAAGAAAGAGTACAAACTGGAGAAATTAAATTAAAATTGAATAGTGACGTGGCAACTACATTAGACTTAAAAATAAAGTATAATATTAAAAATGCGGGATGGTTCCCTATTTACGATTTAAAAGCAGAGAAAATCAATAGTCCTATAAATCTAGAATATAAGGCACATGTATTCCAAAATTCTGGTTGCGATTGGAAAGATGTGGATTTAGTGCTATCCACTAGTGACCCAAACACCAATAACGAAAAACCCACGGTAAACCCAAAATACTTAAATTTTATAAGCGCTTATAGTAATTACCAATCGCAACGTGCTACAAGGAGTTATAATTATAAGTATAACCCTTTGGTAAAAACGGTAACTGGAGTTGTAACTTCTGCCAATGATGGTTTACCAATTCCTGGAGCTACTGTAATTGAGAAAGGAACTTCTAATGGTACACAAACCGATTTTGATGGTAGATATAATTTAAAAACAAGTTCAGGAAACGCTTTAGTGTATTCTTATGTTGGTATGAAAACTGAAGAATTACCAATTCATTCTAGTATTATGAATGTGGAATTAGATAATTATAATAATTTGGACGAAGTTGTAGTTACAGGTTATAGTAAAATTACTGAAGCATTGAAAGGCGAAGTTTCTGGGTTAAATGTGATTTCTAGATCAGGGCAACCAAGTACAAATACGGATATTCGTATTAGAGGGTTTAGTTCTATGAACGAAAATTCTATTCCCCTTTTCGTTGTAAATGGTATTCCTGCAGAAAGAAATACCTTGGAAACTATAGACCCATCAGATATTGAATCTATGGAAGTGCTTAAGGATGTATCAGCGACCACGCTATATGGAAATCGTGCGGCTAATGGGGCAGTCTTAATAACATTAAAAGATAATTCTGAAAGTGCAATGAATAAATTAGGCATTAGTGTCGAAACAGGAATCACAAACACAAACTTCAAAATAGACAAAAAATATAACATTCCTTCTGATGGAGATATCACAGTTATTGAAATCGATAAATTCAGCGTGCCAGCAACCTATAATTATTTTGCTGCGCCTGTATTAAACGAAAATGTGTTCCTAACCGCAAAAATTGGCAATTGGGAACAATATAACTTATTACCTGCGGAAGCCAATGTGTATTTTGAAGGAAGCTATTCAGGTAAAACCAACATTAATCCATCTGCTACAACAGATAGTCTAACGGTTTCACTTGGTGTAGATCCAAATATTGTTGTGAAACGCACACAACTTAATGATTTTAAGAAAACCACATTCATTGGCAGTAATAAGGTCATTAATAAGGCTTTTGAGATTGAAATTAAAAACAACAAACAAGCAGCGATTCAATTAACGGTTTTAGATCGTATTCCAAAAAGTCAGAATAAAGCTATTAAGATTGATGATATTGAAACAGGAAGTTCCGTTTACGATGAAGACAAGGGCATTTTAAAATGGAAAATAAACTTAAAATCTGGAGACACTGATAAAGTTGAGCATTCGTACTCGGTAAAATTCCCTAAAGGTAAACGCGTCAATCTTTAATATGCTTAATTATAAAAATCTCAAAGGTTTAGTTTCGACTTCACTCAGCAACGATAAGCTTTGAAGTCTAAACGAGTTCATCAATAAAACCCTTTAACAAAAAAAAAGACTGTTCAAATAAACGAACAGTCTTTTTATATTTCTAAAATGCAATAAGCTTATTTTGTTGTAGCTGGTGCATTTAACTTCGAACTCATTTCCATAGAAATTGCGGAACGGTCAAATTTTATTTTTCCTGCCAATGTTTCAATAACACAGCTGTTGTCTTTATCATTTAGATCTACAACCTTTCCGTGCATACCACTTTTAGTAATCACACGATCGCCACGTTTTAGTTCTGCAGCAAACTTTTTTTCTTGTTTAGAGCGTTTCATTTGTGGTGCAATCATAAAGAAATACATCACAGCAAATATGCCCAAAAACGGTAAAACAGTTCCTAAATCCATTCAGTATTTAATTAATCGTGGTTATGACCTTCGTGACCTGGTTGTGTAGAAGATTTTGTTGGAGCTGCAACTGGTGTCGCTAAAGGATTAACAGTTTGTTTAGCTGTTTGAGGTGCCGCTTTAACTGGTGCATTAGGATCCTTTTCCACAAAAGCGGAAATCTTAACAATTTCTTTACCCTTTTCTGTATTTGTAGTCATGGTAATTGACTTACTAACTTTATTCCCGTTTCCTTTTCCGTTAAACTTTACAGTAAACTCACCTGTTTCTCCTGGCGCAACTTCTTTTGTCCAGTTAGATGGTACAGTACAACCACAAGTACTTTTAATGTTACTTACAACTAACATAGAGTTACCTGTATTTTCATATTTAAAAGTTGTTTCTACTGGTGTTCCATTTTCGATAGTTCCAAAATCGTGTTCCGTTTTATCAAATGAAATTACTGGAAAATCTCCTGCATTAGCATCTCTTTCTGCTGCAACTGCAATATTTTCAGATTTAATTTTGCTAGCAGCATCTTCTTTACAAGATGTAAATGCTACCATACATAATGCACTAAGTCCTAAAATTACTTTTTTCATTATTTTTATTTTTAATGGTTAAGATTTATTTTCAGCTGGCAAAGCTAATGATTATTTTGTCTAATTAAAATTTTTAGCCCTTTCTTAACAGGTTTTTGTACGAAAAAGATGTCTTAATGTACACTAAAACCGAAAATCTAGATACTATTTATGGCTTACATCAAGCCTCTTCCAGCTTTAAGATGCTTATTTTCAGATTGGTATTCTTTTACTATTTTATCTAAAATCCCATTGATAAACAAGCTACTTTTCGGTGTAGAATATTCCTTGGCGATTTCTAAATATTCATTAATAGTCACTTTATAAGGTATGGATGAAAACTTCTGAAATTCACAAAGTGCCATTTTTAGCAACACACCATCTAAACTTGCCAAACGTTCAGAATCCCAATTAGTCGTTTTTTCGCTAATTTCCTCAGCATACTTTGAGCTATTGAGAAATGTTTTTTTGAATAAATCAATTGCAAATTCCTTATCATCGTCATCTTTATATAAATCCGGTAATAAAGCTGTTTCGGGAGAAGTTAATTTCAATTTTCGTAATACTTTCAAAATAGCCGTATTCACCACAGGTAAATCATCTACCCAAGTGAGTTTTTTATCTTCAAAAAAATCGTAAAGCTTATCATTTGGCGCAATGATTTCAGTAAAAATTTCGATTATAAACTGCTTGTCCTTTTTGAAGCTGGTCTCCGTTTCCGTTGTGTAATTCTTGTAAAGGTCACTTTTTAAAATCGCCTTAAAAATGATATCGACATACTCAAAATCTAAATCCCAATAATTCAGTTTTCGCTTCGCTATCGCATCTTGCAGCATTGTATTACTGCTGATAAGATACAAAAGTTGATTGTCTTGAAACTTTAAATTCGGGTTTTTATCGGCCTCAGATTTCACTAGCTTCTTTTGAAGCTTTTCGTTATGATCCTTACTCTTTTTGTGTAGTTCGGTAAGTAACGCCAAAAGTGACAGGTATAAATCGTACATGCTATCTAAACTGTGAAGCAAAAACTTTTGTTCTTTTGTTAAATCATCACTTTCTGTACCTTTAAAAGCATACATAGATTGCATGACTTTTATTCTGATGTGTCTTCGGTTTAGCATGTGTAAGAACTCGCTTTGTTATGGTTATTAAAAAAGGTGAATTTTTAAAAATTCACCGTGCAAAAATACTATTATTTTATTGAAGTCAATTAAACTTTTTCCATTCGCTAAAAAATTTCTCTTTTTCGTCTATTTATTGTCTTTTTTTCTTTCCGTAACGCTGCTATGTAAATCAAAAAAGTCTTCAACTAGCCAAAAAATCATTAATTTTCGCTTAAATGTTAATAGTTTAAATCACTTCATTTTGAAATAAAAATTAATCTACCTCTATTTCATATTTTCTCTTTTACGAGTTTCAATACGCTCTCTAGCTATGTTTAAAGCCGCATTGTGGGTTGTTAAATTATTCACTTTGGCATTGTCTAAAATTTCGAGTGTGGTATTATAGATGTTTTCCGTTTTACGCATTATTTCTTGTCGGTCGTAATTCTCTAATTCCGCATAAACATTAATAATTCCTCCAGCATTGATCAAAAAATCTGGTGCATATACGATACCACGTTCTTGTAGAATTTTACCGTGCTTTTTTTCTTCAGCTAATTGATTATTTGCAGCTCCAGCAATAATCTTAGCCTTCAATTTATAAATGGTATCGTCGTTAATAGTGGCACCTAAAGCGCACGGTGCATAAATATCCATGGTTTCGCTATAAATATCCTGACCTCCATAAATCGTTGCTCCATATTTTGACCTTATTTGTTCCAAACGGTCTTGGCTCAGGTCCGCAATAGTAACGTTAGCACCTTCATTGACCAAGTGCTCAACAAGTGCTTCACCAACATTTCCGATACCTTGAACAAATACATTTTTATCTTCTAGAATATCGGATCCAAACTGAAATTTAGCCGCAGCTTTCATACCCATAAAAACACCGTAAGCTGTTATTGGAGACGGATTTCCTGCACCACCTTTACTTTCAGAAATACCTGTAACATAAGGTGTCACTTCGCGTACCGTATCCATATCTTCAGTTGTCATTCCAACATCTTCCGCTGTGATGTATCGTCCGCTTAAAGAATGGACAAACTCTCCAAAACGTTTCATCAATTCTGATGTTTTCTGGGTTTTGGCATCACCAATAATGACCGCTTTTCCTCCACCGAGGTTTAATCCTGTGATAGCAGACTTAAAGGTCATTCCACGAGACAAACGCAACACATCATTGAGGGCTTCCCATTCGTTAGCGTAATTCCACATTCTGGTGCCACCCAAAGCTGGTCCTAAAACTGTATTATGAATACCGATTATAGCTTTTAAACCAGTATCTTTGTCGTTGCAAAAAACGATTTGCTCATGGTCATCAAAAGATGGTTGTCCAAAAACAGGATCTATTTTTTTTAATTCTTTTGATGATATAATTTCTGAAGTCATGCAAGTTAAGTTTAGGGCGTTTAAAGAAAATCTAAAAACAGCGTGCAAAAATAAATTAATAATAGAGCATTAGCAAAATATTAACTATAAAATACGATTATCGTAATACTTTTGAGCTACCAAATACAAAATGAAAGCACTAAAACACCTCAATAAATATTTTTACAAATACAGATACCGCTTAATTGTAGGTATCATCATCACTATTATTGCTAAGATATTTGCGCTTTTCACACCAAGATTAATAGGGGCTTCCATCAATGTAGTATCGGACCATTTGGATGGCAAAATTACAAAGGAAGTTTTTAGAAGTGACTTAACCACAAATATTCTCTATCTTATTGGAGCCGCTGTGGTTGCTGGCGTTTTCACGTTTTTAATGCGCCAAACGATTATTAATGTGTCGCGTTACATTGAATTTGATCTTAAGAATGAAGTCTATCAGCACTATCAAGTACTGTCTTTAAATTTCTATAAGTCGAACAGAACTGGTGACCTCATGAATCGTATTAGTGAAGATGTCGGTAAAGTTAGGATGTATGTTGGTCCTGCAATTATGTACACCATGAACACACTTACACTTTTTGCCGTCGCCATTATTTATATGATTGATCGATCTCCATCATTAACTTTATACACGTTGCTACCTTTACCGTTTTTATCGGTTGCCATTTATAAATTGAGCCGAATGATCAATAAGCGAAGCACCATAGTGCAGCAATCGCTTTCTACACTTTCTACGTATTCACAGGAAACATTCAGCGGCATTTCGGTTATAAAATCGTACGGTATTGAACCTAGAACCAATGTGGAATTTGAACATCTTTCTGCGGAAAACCGTCAGAAACAAATTAACCTTACTAAAGTGCAAGCCTTATTTTTTCCATTGATGATTTTATTGATTGGGGTGAGTAATCTTATAGTTATCTATGTAGGAGGCATGCAATATATGAATGGTAAAATTGAAAATATCGGGACTATTGCAGAATTCATTATCTATGTTAATATGCTTACTTGGCCAGTCGCCACCGTTGGTTGGGTAACGTCTTTAATACAACAAGCAGAAGCATCACAAGAACGCATTAACGAATTTTTGGATACAGAACCGGATATTAAGAACAGCGCAAATGAACTTACACCCATAAAGGGCGATATTGAGTTTAAAAATGTATCCTTCGTTTATCCTGACACTAATATCAAAGCTTTGAAAGATGTTAGTTTCACGCTGAAATCTGGAGAAACGTTAGCCATTTTAGGAAAAACAGGTTCAGGAAAATCCACTATTCTGGATTTAATTGGTCGTTTGTACGATATAAATAATGGTACCATATTAATTGATGATACTATTATTTCAGACTTGAATCTTTTCAGCCTTAGAGAAAGTATTGGCTATGTACCTCAAGATGCCTTTTTGTTTTCGGACTCCATAAAGAACAATATCAAATTCGGAAAAGAAGATGCTACGGACGACGAAGTTATAGAAGCGGCGAAAAATGCCAGAGTACACAAAAACATCATCGGCTTTAGCAAAGGTTACGATACGGTTTTGGGCGAACGTGGTATTACCCTTTCTGGCGGACAAAAGCAGCGTGTATCCATTGCGAGAGCTGTCATCAAAAAACCGGATATTCTGTTGTTTGACGACTGTTTATCTGCTGTTGACACAGAAACTGAAGAAAAAATCTTAAAAAATCTAGTAAAGCTAACTAAAGACAAAACAACGATAATTGTGAGCCATCGTGTATCATCAGCAAAGAATGCGGATAAAATTATTGTATTGGAAGATGGTAAAATAAGAGAGTCTGGTAATCATGAAAGTCTTATAAATACTGATGGTTACTATAAAGAACTTTATATTAAACAACTCTCAGAAAAAGAAATGTAAGTATTTGTTGCTTAGGTTACTTTTTTTTTAGATTTTTGGATTTGAAATTATAAAAATTGAGATATGAGTGATTATGAAATGATGGACAAGGAAGAAATTTATTCTAAAGTATTACGTGCCGGAAGAAGAACCTATTTCTTTGATGTTAGAGCTACAAAAGCTGGTGATTATTATTTAACGATTACGGAGAGTAAGAAGTTTACCAATGACGATGGTTCGTTCCATTATAAAAAACATAAAATCTACCTTTACAAAGAGGATTTTGTTGAATTTAGGGAAATCTTAGCTGAAATGACCGATTATATCATTGACGAAAAAGGTACAGAAGTGATTAGCGAACGTCACCAAAAAGACTTTAAACGTGAAGATGATTTTGTCGCTCAAGAAGCAAAAACGCCAGAAGACACAAAAAGCACTGAAAGTTTTACAGATATTAGTTTTGACGATATCTAAAATTGACTTTTAAAATTATAAATGAAACCGTTACGATTTGTGACGGTTTTTTTTTAGAAATAGCTTGTTACACAGAGATTCACAAAGTTACACGGAGATACACAGAGAAAATCATTGAATGTTTCAAATTTTACTAAAAAACGTAAATGAATTTACAAATTTCTCTGCGAATCTTTGTACATTCTCTGCGTAACTTTGTGAAATAATCAAGAAACCACAGCGCCATTCCTAACTTTTATTTCCGGATGCAACAAAAACACATCATCCGCTTTCACGGCACCAACCACCAAACATTCACTCATAAAATTGGCGATCTGCTTTTTAGGAAAGTTAACCACAGCCACAATTTGTTTTTGCAACAACTCCGCTTTTTGGTATTGCGTTGTAATCTGTGCTGACGATTTTTTAATTCCTAAGTCACCAAAATCGATGGTAAGTTGATACGCAGGACGACGAGCATTCGGGAAATCATTAACAGCAATAATTGTCCCAATTCGTAAATCTACCTTTGTAAAGTCTTCATAAGTTATTATCTTTTCCATAATATTTCCCACGAATGTGGGTATCTCGTTAATTTAATCATAAATATTTAATTTAATCATAAATATAAAAAAACTATGGCTCGCACAGAATCCAATATGTTGCCACTTGGCACCAAAGCACCAGACTTTAAACTTATCGATACAGTTGACGACACCAAAAAGTCACTAGATGAACTAAAAGGCACCACTGCAACGTTAGTAATGTTTATTTGCAATCATTGCCCTTTTGTAATGCATGTTAACGACCAACTCTCAAAATTGGCTAAAGATTATGTTTCTAAAGGCATAAAATGTATTGCAATTTCGAGTAACGATATCGATAACTATCCACAGGACAGGCCAGAATTAATGAAAAAAAACGCAATAGATAACGACTATATTTTTCCTTATTTGTACGACCAAACCCAAGAGGTCGCCAAAGCTTATGATGCCGCATGCACGCCCGATTTTTTCTTGTTCGATAAAGACTTAAAATTGGTTTACACAGGTCAGTTGGATGATTCCAGACCAGGAAACTTCAAACCAGTCACAGGAAAAGATATTCGACAAGCCATGAATGCCTTGATTGAGAACGAAACTGTAAATCCTGACCAAAAGCCGAGTGTGGGCTGTGGGATTAAATGGAAATGAGATTCGGTTCTGAATAACTCCTGTTTGGGAGGTTATAATAAAATTTTCAATAAAATGTGTATAACCTAACCTTTTGAGCTGTCTATAATTATGAAAAATGATATGTCAAATACTTTTGCATTCATTAAAAATGCATTCAAATCCAATTAAAATGATTTCAAAAACAATAGTAGCATTTATTTCACTAGTCTTTAGCTTTGGTATTACGTTAATGATTAAACCACATATTGGAGTTTATGTGAAATCTGAAATTACTCTTAATATTCTACAATTTATATTTACCATTGTTGGCTTCGGAGTAATATTTAGGATAATTGACAAAACTATATTAAAAAGAAGAATTATTAACAGCGAAATGGAAACAAACCACTTCACTAAAAATAAATAAATTCTAAAAATGAATACAAATAGACAGGCTGGAAATAAAACGTTATAAGCAAAAACGTCACGCATTAATCCTATTTAAAGCACATATAAACAAATAAGAAAATCTTACGTCCGAATATAACCACTAGAATTCTAGGTTTAGAGGCGATCAAACTGATGATAAAAACGTATTAGAATCAACTCTCTTAAACTACCAAATCACATCTAGTCAACCTACTTCAAATCAAATAAACTATCCACACCAGGAAAACGTTCAACCGTAAAACCTTCAGCATGTTCTACGCCGATTAAACGTCCTAAATTCCGAGCCCTATACGCCACACTATCTGTGAAATTCTTACTGGAAATAGGCGTTTCAGGCTCTTTGCTATCAGGATCAAAAAATTGGGTTTTATAGGCCAATACTGATGCCACTTTCTTATCCATAAAACCAGAGACATCCACCACCACGTCTGGTGTAATATCTTTCCATTGTATATAATGGTAAACCGCTTTTGGTCGCCAAGGTTCTTGTGGTTGATTTTCGTCACCATAAATGGTTTCAATTTTTTTTAAACCACTTAAGAAACACGCATCACTAACCAATTGACTTCCTTTAGAGTGGTCAATATGTCTATCGTCTATTGCATTACAAATAATAATTTCTGGTTGGTAATAGCGAATTACTTTTATGATTTCCAATTGATGTGCTTTATCATTTTGAAAAAAGCCATCGGCAAATCGCATATTGATCCGAGAGTGAATGCCTAAAATTTTAGCCGCGTTAAAAGCCTCTTCGTCCCTTGTTTCTGCAGTACCTCTAGTGCCTAATTCGCCTCGCGTTAAATCCACAATTCCCACTTTCTTACCTCTTGACACTTCTTTTGCCAAAGTTGCGCCACAGCTTAATTCTACATCATCTGGATGTGATCCAAATGCCAAAATATCTAATTTCATTTATATATTTTTATTATTACATGATAAAATATATTTTACTCTCATTTTTCGTCCCGTTAGGGACTTTATATGGGTAAAAACTTGTAACGCTCTTCTTAATGTGTGCCTTTAGGTACACCATATGCAATACCTAAAGGCATTGTTGCAAAAAAAAACTTTGGTTTTTTACGCATATTTTGTCCATAAATGGACTATCACCAATTCTAAAAAAAAGTTAAAAACCTCGCTTTAAAGTTAAATTGGGATAAGAATCTTTTATCATGTTATTATTGTTTTAAAAAGGTACAGTGACATTTGTAACCCCCTTTTTTGCTGTAAATACTATTTTACAATTACAGTTTCATCAGTTGGAGACACCACTCGAATGCCAAAAATATTAAAAAGAAGATAGATAATCGCTTTCTTTTTAATTCGAAATCGGTTTCGTTTACAGATTTCAATATTATGATAGTTTAAAACTACTATAAATTGAAAAATTCTCAATTCAACCAAAGTATGACTTTCGTCATAATTATTCCATTCTTCTACCTTTAACTTTACACTATAATTTAAACACCAGCAAACTATGAGCTTAATGATAGCCATACTTATTATTACCATTTCCTTATTCATTTGGGGAAAATTCACACCAGATATTATTGCACTTCTTTCGATGTTAAGTCTCTTTATTTTCGGGATATTAAACCTAACCGAAACATTAAGCGGATTTAGCAACCCAACAGTAATTATGATTGCTGCTTTGTTTATAATAGGAGAAGGCTTATCACAAACCGGTTGGACGGCATTGGCTGGAGAAAAGTTCATAAAAATGGCCGGTAAAAGTAAAGTGAAACTTTTATTAATTACCACACTCGGTTCCGGTTTGCTTTCTGGAGTGGTTAGCAATACAGGAACAGTAGCAACCTTGATGCCTGTAACCATTGCATCGGCTTGGAGCATTGGTACACTGCCTTCAAAATTATTAATGCCTGTGGCCTTTGGTTCTAATACTGGTGGACTATTAACCTTAACAGGAACACCACCCAATATCATCGTAAATAATACCATGCTAGAAAGTGGATTAGAAGGCTTTTCATTTTTTGAATTTGGACTTATCGGTTTACCCCTTTTGATATTGGCACTACTCTATTTTAGATTCATAGGCTACCGATTATTACCGAGTAACAAAACCAATAATAAACCTGTGAATATCAGTACCACGCTTCACCAATGGATTGAAGCTTATAAGGTAGATAATGACTATTACAGACTAAGAGTTCGTTCTGTATCTCCATTTTTAAATACTAAAATAGGCGATTGGAATTTTGAAAGTGAACATGGTATTACCATTTTGCGGATTAAACGAAGACATCCAAGTCGTTTAAAAGGTAATGATCCATTCATTGAATTACCAACAAGTGAGACTGAATTTTTGTACCATGATATTATTACGGTTAAAGGTACTACTGAAGCCATCAATGCTTTAATGATAAATTTTAGATTAGGCCTTTTACCTTTAGATCCAATAGAAAATGAATTAAGAAATAATCTTATCAATCAAGAAGTTGGTATGACCGAGGTATTGGTAACGCCACAGTCAGCTTGGGTCGGTAGAAAAATTAAATCCAGTCATTTCTTGGATCGCTACAATGTTCAATTGATGGCAGCTTCTCGTAATTCTAAACCTTTAGAGGGACCTGAAATTACAGTTAAAGCAGGAGATGCTTTTTTAATTAGAGGGGCATGGAGTGCTATTGAGGAATTAAAAGAACATTACGAACATTTAGTGATTTGTGGTAGTCCTGAAGGCATGGCAAAAACCGTGACCAACCTAACCTCCAAATCTTACATTGCTTTATTCTCATTAGCATTGATGGTTGCCTTATTGGTGTTCAAGGTTGTTCCTGGAGCCATTGCAGCGTTAATTTCAGCAGGGATTATTTTAATTACAGGATGTGTGCCCATGACAAAAGCTTATAAAGGTATAAGCTGGATAAGCGTGGTAATGATTGCCGCAATGATACCAATGGGAGTGGCACTTCAAAAAACAGGAACAGCAGAATTGATTGCAAACGGCTTAGTGGATACCTTAGGCAGTTTACATCCTATTGTACTTCTTGGTGGCGTATTTCTGCTTACCACAACATTTAGTCAAGTGATTAACAACTCTGCAACCGCAGTATTAATGGCACCTATCGTCATAATTGCCGCAAATACCTTAAATATTTCAGCCGCACCATTTATGATTGTGGTCGCCATTAGTGCTTCAACCGCATTCTTAACACCAGTAGGTACAACTACCAATGCCATGGTAATGACTGCTGGTGGCTACAAATTTATGGATTACTTAAAAGTAGGTGCACCATTGCTCCTGCTCTTTTTAATAACAACATTACTATTAGTGCCATTGATATGGCCATTTTAAATCGAAAGTCGAATTAAAAATCATTAAATCATGGAAACTTTATTAAACAATTCAATTATGAAAACTAGAGACCTCACAAAGTACGGACTTAAAGACACCCAAGCACATTGGAACCTTTCTCCAGAAAAATTACAAGCTATTACTATTGAAAAAGGAATGGGAAAAGAAACTGCTAATGGAACTTTAGCTATCAATACAGGAAAGTTCACAGGACGTTCGCCACAAGACCGCTTCATTGTAAAAGACGATTATACGAAGGACAAAGTGTGGTGGGGAAAAACGAACAAAGCTATTACTCCAGAAAATTTCGACCATTTACAGTCTGAAATCGTCAACTATTTAAGTGGAAAAGAAATCTACGTTAGAGACGCTTATGTCTGTTCCGATCCAGAATTTAAGACCAACGTAAGAACCGTAACGGAATATCCTTGGTCAAATATGTTCACTTATAACATGTTTTTAAGATCCGACGAAGCCGAATTAGAAAATTTTGAAGAAGAATGGCTCGTACTTTGCGCACCAGGATATGAAGCTAATGATCCTAAAGCTGTAGGTTTGCGTCAGGGGAATTTCTCAATACTTAACTTCACAAAAAAAGTAGCATTAGTAGGTGGATCTGCCTACACAGGTGAAATTAAAAAAGGGATATTTTCTTCTTTAAACTTTATACTTCCTGTTGAAAAAAATGTGTTACCGATGCACTGTTCTGCCAATGTTGGTGAAGATGGAGATACCGCTATTTTCTTTGGATTATCTGGTACTGGTAAAACGACGTTATCTGCAGATCCAAAACGTAAATTGATTGGTGATGATGAACATGGCTGGACCGCCAACAACAATATCTTTAATTTTGAAGGTGGTTGCTACGCTAAAGTAATTGATTTAACAGAAGAAAAAGAACCAGACATTTTTAGAGCGATTAAGCCAGGAGCGATTCTCGAAAATGTAGTATTTAAAGAAAATGGTGAGGTCGATTATATGGATAGCAGCATAACACAAAACACTCGTGTAAGTTACCCAATTTATCATATTGATAATATTCAACAACCCTCTTTTGCAGATAACCCTAAGAATATTTTCTTTTTGACCTGTGATGCTTTTGGTGTTTTACCACCAGTATCTAAGTTAACGCCTGGCCAAGCTGCATACCACTTTATTTCTGGTTATACAGCAAAAGTAGCTGGTACCGAAGCTGGTATTACAGAGCCTGTGCCATCATTCTCAGCCTGTTTCGGTGAGCCATTTATGCCATTACACCCAACAAAATATGCCGAAATGTTGAGCAGCAAGATGCAAGAAGCTGGTGTTAATGTTTGGTTACTAAACACAGGCTGGAGCGGCGGACCTTACGGTGTCGGATCTCGTATAAAACTAAAATATACAAGAGCTATGATTACCGCTATTCTCAATGGAGATCTAGACAACGTTGATTATGAACAACATCCAATATTCGGATTGTTTATGCCAAAATATATTCCTAATGTACCAACAGAAATATTAGACCCAATGAACACTTGGTTACAGAAGGGTGGCTATATTAGCAAGGCTATTCAATTAGCACATTCATTCCATTTGAATTTTGAAAAATTTGCGAGTGAAGCTTCAGAGCAAATCATTGAAGGTGGACCATTAATTGATGAGCATCATCACTTAAACGATCACGTTTAATAATTCCATGACTGAAAAGAGCCCAGAAATGGGCTCTTTTTTATTGTACCTACATGTATGAAAAACTACCTATACTTAGTAATTGTTATTCTCCTAGTTCAAAATCGGTCAAATGCACAAAATACTGGAGAGGATCAATTAGGTGCATGGTATGAAATCACCTCGTCCAACAGAATAAGTGAAAAATTTAGTATAAGTGGCTCTTTTACCAATTGGGACTATGAATTACCTGTAAATAAAGAGCATTTACTTTTAGGTGTTATTGGTATAAACTATCATTTTGACAAGAATGTCTCTGTCGGTATAGGCTATGGGTATGGTGATATTGATTCGTCTTTTGAAATAAATGACATACCACACACCCTAGAACATAGAATCATTGAACAATTAGCCATAAGCCACAAATTAAATTCTATTGGAGTTGCACAACGCTTTAGATTAGAGCAGCGTTTTTTAGAATTTCCATCAGATAATTTACTTAAACACAGAATACGCTATAGATTCAAGGTGAAAATCCCTTTAAGTAATACACTGTTTATTTCCACCTATGATGAAATTCATTTTCACTTAAACGCATTCGATTTTCAGCAAAACCGAGCGTATTTAGGCCTTGGGTTCAATCTTAACAAGAACATTAATTTTGATTTAGGCTATGCCAGACACTCTTTTAAGACCAAGAGCTTTAACCGATTATCTCTTCAATTAAATTTAAAATACAATTTTAGCAAAAAGAAAGTTTAAGTTAATTAACATTTTCTATGGCCTGATTGATATCGCGTTTTAAATCTTTGGTTTCTTCAATGCCAACCGAAAAACGAATCAATTGATTGCTAATCCCTACTTTATCACGTTCTTCTTGAGTTAATAATGAATGAGATGTTAAATGAGGCGAAAGCATCGTGCTTTCAATTCCTGCCAAACTCATAGAAGATTTAATCAGTTTCAATTGTTTTTGAAATTGTTGTGAATCTATATCGTCATTCAATTCAAACGATAGCATGGCTCCATATCCGCTCATCTGGGATTTGGCTAATTTATGTTCAGGATGCGATTTTAAACCTGGATAGTGCACTTTTGAAACCTTAGGATGTTTGTCTAACCATTTGGCTAATTTCATGGCGTTCTTGGTTTGTGCCTTCACACGAAGTCCTAACGTTTTCATACTACGTTCAAGCATCCAAACGGTCATGTCGCTTAAACTTCCACCTAAATTTTTTCCAACGTTCCAAATCCGCTGAATATGAACTTCGGAACTCGCCACAGCACCAGCACAAATATCGCTATGACCACCAAAATATTTAGTGGCGGAATGCATGACCATATCAATGCCTAAATCAATCGGTAATTGATTTACTGGCGAAGCAAACGTATTATCTATAGACGTTAAGATACCTTTAACCTTGCCTAATTCAGCAACTGCCTTTATATCTGTAATGGTCAACAATGGATTTGAAGGGGTTTCAATATGAATCAATTTGGTGTTGGATTTAATGGCAGCTTCAAAATCTTCAACTTTATAGCCATTGGTAAATGTATATTCTATGCCATACTTAGGAAATTCCTCTTTGATGAAATTAACCGTTCCACCGTACAAGGTATTCTGAACCACCAAATGGTCGCCTTGTTTCAGAAAAGCTAAAAACATGGTACTAATCGCTGCCATACCTGAACCAAAAATCATGGCTGCTTCGGTATGCTCTAAAGCCGCAATTTTTTTGGATAAATATTCCTGATTTGGCGTATTGAAATATCTAGGATAACGTTTTACATCAACATCTAAAAATTCGTAAGACGAACTTAGATACATTGGTGAAACAGCGCCTTTAAATTGTT
The DNA here is from genome assembly GCF_013394595.1 of Winogradskyella forsetii. Classification (GTDB taxonomy): domain Bacteria; phylum Bacteroidota; class Bacteroidia; order Flavobacteriales; family Flavobacteriaceae; genus Winogradskyella; species Winogradskyella forsetii. Next base: position 1,446,577 of record NZ_CP053348.1, on the reverse strand, counting down.
CGTCCTTAATTTCTCCTGTATGTGTGCAAATGGTGTTTAAACCTGGTTTTTTGTTTGACATTTCGTATAAAATTATATACCATAAATTTAATAAAAATAGTACTCTAGTTATCTTATTAAAATAAAATCTTTTTGAAGTTCAGAAATAAACATAAGTCAAAATTTAGAAAAACCACACTATTTAAAAATGGGTCTTGTATAAAACTATTGAAGCTATAAAATCAGTTCGCCCAAATAATTAAATAAGACAGGTTATACTTAGATATGTACTTTTTTTAAACCTGATGATGAAATAAAGTAAATTTGAAACAACAAAAACAGCCATAATATTAAGTAATATCATGGCTGTTAATATAATTGTATACTATTAATTTGGTCAATAATTAATCATTATTCTTACCTAATGTTATTATAAACCCAATTATCGGAAATAAAATAGTTAAATAAATCAATATTGACTTTGTAAATTTCCCAGTATATTTTTGCTTTCGTATTCGTTTTATAGTAATAACCATAAGAATAATACTTACAAAAAAAATAAAATATAAAATGTATGACTTATTCATAATTATAAAATTTTTAAATTTAACAATTTTCCCATATACAACTTGCATAGATTTCAGCTAGACAAGCTGGGGCACCAGCCGCACAAAATGCATATTCAATAAAATTCATTTGGTTTATTTCATCATCTGCACAAGTTGTTATTCCATCAACGCTACATGCATAATCGCCAGCATACTGATATAGTTGAGAACTTACTACTACACCTTTATTTATCACAGAACTAGCTATTAATTGATTTTGAACGAATACCTCAAAAGTTCCATCAAAATTACTGAAATTTGTTCTCAAATTTGAAATATCATCCTTAACATCATCAGACTTAAATACATGTGTCCTAGTGGGTAATCTCTCATAAGTATCCCTATTAGTTATATCAATATCAATGACATACAAATATGATAGCGAATCTATTTTTATTGCATCAACAATTAAATCCTCTCCTGATACAGTTACACTCGTGTTTTTGGCATAATTTTCCATTGAATGATTTTCCACAATTTCTGAATCATTTAAATCAGGACTGCAAGATGCTAGAAAGATGATATTAATTATCAATGTTAATATTGCGAAATGCTTTATTTTTTTCATAAAATATTTTATTGTTTTATTGTTAATTAAATTAATGTTTACTCGTATCGATTTTCAACTTTGATGCTCATAACATCTTTTCTCGAATCAATTATTATTTGATGTCGTCTTAATTAATTTCGACTTTTAGTGGTCAGCTATTATTTGACCTCAATTTAATTTTATAAAGATTAATGTAAACAATATAAATTGCTACTAATAAGATTTAAATATGCTTATAAATTCTGTTAGATGGTTAGTCTAAAATTACAGAAATTCTATACAACCTATCCAACTGACGATAGGCCAAAAATTGTGATTAAATACCTTTAATTAAATTACTTCATTAAAGAAAAAGAAGTATAGTCTAGATGTATGTATTATTAGTATACAAAAAAATAATTAGAAAACAAAAGAAAATTCGATTATTTCTTATAATACTTTCTAAATTTCATATAAGAGAAATATCCTAGTATAGCAACAACACCCAAAGTTATAGCAATAAACTGAAAACTCAATATTTGATCTCCACTGGCATAAGCATGTAATCCTGATAAATAGAAATTAACGCCAAAATAGGTCATCAAAATACTCGCAAAGGCTAGAATGGACATCAAATTATAGAACCAGCGACTGCGTAAGCCTGGCACTAAACGCATGTGAATCACAAAAGCATAAATCATAATACTAATTAAAGCCCAAGTTTCTTTTGGGTCCCACCCCCAATAACGTCCCCAACTTTCATTTGCCCACATACCACCAAGGAAGTTGCCTATGGTTAGCATTACCAGACCAACTGTTAATGCCATTTCGTTAATTATGGTTAGTTCTTTTATGTTAATTAGCATGCGTTCTTTGTTCTCTTTAGTTGTAAAGATCATAAGTAATAATGCGACGACCCCTAAAATCATACCAATGGCAAAAGGGCCATAACTCGCTACAATAACGGAAACATGAATCATTAACCAATAGCCTTGAAGAACCGGTTGAAGATTCGCAATTGCAGGATCCATCCAATTCCAGTGCGCAACCATTAAAATCATAGCGCATACAAATGCAGATGCCGCAACTGTAAGATTACTTTTTCTACCCAACAACAGGCCGAATAACATTACGGACCAGGCCACATAAATCATGGATTCGTAAGCATCACTCCATGGTGCGTGACCAGATAAGTACCACCTCCAAATTAAACCAGCAACATGCATTGCAAACAACAACACAATAACACCTATAAAAACATTTATAGCAATCTTGAGCCCTTTGCTTTTATATTTAAAGATTTGAACAATAATTAAAATGAATAAAACCGCAGCCGCATACATGTACCAACTATACAAGCGCTTGAAAATATCATAATCGTTGTAAAGAATTTCAGATTTTATCTTTTCGTCCGATAGCATCACTTCGCTACCTAATTTCTGCTGTGTTTTCTTGATGCCTGCTAATAAATTTTCAGCTTTAGAATAATCGCCTGTTTGCTTGGCATTGTTTAAGGTGACCAAATACGCGCTAAATCCATTATTGATAAAATTGGCGTATAATGAATCTTTTATTTTATCCCTATATCCTTGTTCCCGAAACTCCAAAGCCGAAATCCATTTATTGTTTTCATCGCCTGGTATTGGAAATATCTTATTGGAACGTCCTTCTATGGCATTATACAACAAATTAACTCTAGAGTCTGCTTCCTTTACTTCCTTTTGAAAACCATTAGGTACTTGCGCTTTATAAGCTTCCTCTAAATAAGGCGCTAATTTGTAGCGTCCGTCAGGTGTGAAATAATCTACTAATTTCGAATATTTTTGATCATAATCAATTCCGATAATGGTTCTAATGGAATCTGCTTTTCTAGGCTTTAAATAGATAATTGGCACATTGTACCAAAGCATCGGGCTTTCTTGAATGGACAGAAATACTTGATCGGCATTAAAATCTTCATAAGTATCTTTTTTGCTCAATTTCCGCAACATTTCAGATGAAAATGTATGCATCGGCATCATACGACCACCATAATCCTGAACCACCATTTCCGAGAATTTCGCCGCGTGTTCCTTTGGTGTAATATGAACGCTTAGAATGGAATCAATTTGTTCTTTACCTGTTTTTTTTGAATGATCGTGACCATCATTTTCCGTGTGGACTTGTGCAAAGCCAGAAACACTGATGAGAAGCAAAATCATGGTCATCATTTGTGCTTTCTTTTCTTTCAATTTTTTTAATCTACTGCGTATATCATCAAAACGTGTGTTTTTGGCAAACAGAATGGCCATCAGTCCAAAATACAATAGCATATAACCAGCATAGGTGATGTAAGTTCCCCAAAGGTCATGGTTTACAGATAGAACAGTGCCTTTTTCATCGGGATCAAAACTCGCTTGGAAAAAGCGATACCCTTTATGATCCAAAACATGATTCATATAGATATGATAATCAAAATCGCCTTCTTCCTTATCCAAGACCGTCACTTTACTTTCGTAAGACGAATAGGCTTTTTCCGTACCTGGATATTTTTCAGCAATAAAATCGTTCAATTTAATTTGAAAAGGCAGCTCTAAAATTTTAGGCCCATATTTCAACGCCATTTCCAGTCCTCCTATTTCAAATTCTTCATACTGGCTATTAATACCTGGACCACCTAAAACACCTATTTCCTTTGTGTCACCATTTGCTGATACTTCCAAAATAAGTCCGTCTTCATCACCTTTTAACAACTGTGATTTTTTTACAATTCCAAAGTTCCCTTTTATAATTGGCTTAGGTAATACAATTTGCATATTTCCAATTATATAGCGTGACCTAAGAATCAAAGGCTGTAAACTATCTTTAACTAATTTTCCTGTAGTACCTGTTGCCATGGTCATATATTCACCATCGTATGGTGAATTGATAAAAAGTCCATCGTCGGTTTCGGAAATATTAATGGCGCCTTCTTGAAACTTATTTAACGAGACCAGAACATTATGTAGGTTGGCTACTTTTCCTTCTTCCAAAAAATGATTATGTGGTGCGCCTTGACCAGCTTCAACAATCTTTAAATAGCGTTTACCATCTTCGCTCGGAATTATATCTTTTTCAGCACCTTTAATCAATTCCTTAAGCTTAACAGTAACTTCCGTTTTACCATAATCAAAGGTTTTATCGAATTCATTATCCAATCTTGGGGAAAAATCAACTTCTTCTTCAATCCTGCGCTGCTGTAATTGGCCGTTTATTTCAAAATCGCCAACTATGCGTCCGCTTATATAGGCTTTTCTAGAGAAAAACTCACTTTCAGTCTCCCCTTCCCTAATCGGCATCATGCCTTCATAACCAACATAGCGTGTTATAAATGCTCCTAAAAGAATAAAAATGAAAGATAAATGTAGAATTAGCGTCGCCCACTTTTCCTTTTTATGCAATCGATACCTAAAAATATTACCTACAAAATTGATAACAAAAAATACCATTATGGTCTCAAACCACCAGGCATTATAAATCAACGTTCTGGTGTATGGCGTTGGAGACGTCTCCATGTTTCGATCCAAGATTGTACCAACTGCCATGGCAACAGCAAAGGCAATAAATAAAAATGCAGTAAGTCTTGTAGAGAATAGGAAATTAGCGATTTTCTTTTGCATAGCTATAGGCTTTTTTAAGCTCGCGCAAAGATATGGTTTTTAAACGATTTAGATGTAGGATTCAACGTTTCAAAAGTTGTTAAAATTCTATTAATTCAGCATACTAATTCCCTGATTTTGACTTCAACATTTTATTTTGCTCTTGCATCAGTTCTTTTAAATCTGCCAATAACTGAATGTCCTTTGGTGTCACTACGGTTTTGTCTGTTGTATCTTGGGCTCTGGTCCTCAGTCTGTTCATAAACTTCACAATGATAAAAACGGTAAAACCTATGATAATGAAATCCAGGAATACTTCAGATAATTTTCCGTATGCTATAGCAACTTCTTCGATGGTAATTGTTCCTGAAGCATCTACTACAGCATCCCTTAAAACCCATTTCTTTTCATCAAAATTAACACCATCCGTCAATAAAGATAATGGCGGCAAAATTACTTGCTTTGCCAATACATCTATGACCTTGTTGAATGCCGCACCAATAATAATTCCGACAGCCATATCCATCATATTACCTTTAACCGCAAACTCTTTAAATTCCTTAAGCAAACCCATTCATATGAATATTTAAAATTAAGGCGCAAATTTAAGAAGAAGCCTATTAAAGATCACTGTTTTCTAGCGGCAAAAATGTTCATATACATAAAGGTGCCCATTTTTCGTGCTCTGCGTTTAGCGTTTTCGGCATAATCGCCTTCAAATAATTCGTCTATGGTCTGAATCCATAAATTGAGCCATAAGCCAAAATGTAATTCTGTAATGCTATGGTTAAAAGCTTTATCAACTTTGATATGCGCTTCTAATGGATTGCCAAAAAATTTTGTTTTTAAAAACAAACTGGACTCCCAAAAGGTCGTTAAATGCTGAAGATGCGTATCCCAATCTTTTATGGTTTCGTTAAAAAACGGCCCTAATTTTTCGTCTTTTCTTACTTTTTCGTAGAATTTGGAAACCAACAGGAATATATCTTCTCTGGTTTTAATGTCTTTTTTGTTCATTATTAATTTCGATATTTTGTGCGACAATTTGGGCTGTTGTTATTTATTACCCATAATTTGTTGCTACCGATATGTTGTCCCTCACGGGACAATTGAATTCGATTATTTTTTATTGACGTGTTGCTACCGATATGTTGTCCCTCACGGGACAATTGAATTCGATTATTTTTTTTATCAATAATTCTATTGATATATTGTTTATAAAAACACAATTGGTTTATTTTTTCTCGACATGTTTTTCGTCCTTGCTACCGATATGTTGTCCCTCACGGGACAATTTCATTATATGTTTCCAATAGGTTTTAAATTAAAACCTATTCTATTATTTTTTTCGACATATTTTTTGTCCCGTGAGGGACTATCTATGGGTAAAAAATGCTAGCCTAGAGCTATTGTGCCTTTAGGTACAACATATGGGTTAAAAATCATCTAACAGGTTTCAAAATATATCGCTCATCATATTCCACGTTAAAATCCTTCAACAGTTTTAAATACTCATCTTGAAATTCAACTTTCTTATGATGCGCTTCTTGATTTTTGATATAATTTATAATTCTCGGAACATCAGACTTAGAATACGAAAATGCACCATAACCAGATTGCCATGAAAACTTGCCTTGAACTAATCGCTTGTCATTTATCCATTTAGACGAGTCATGCTTAACCATTTTCATTAAATCTGATAACGCCTGCGTTGGTCGCATCCCAAAAAGAATATGAATATGGTCAGGCATACCATTAATCTGCAAAACCTTATGATTGTTATTTTGAATAATTCCCGTTATATATTTGTTCAATTCCGATTTCCAACCATCGTTAATAAGGCTTTGTCGGTTTTGAACCGCAAAAACCACCTGAATATGAATTTGTGTGTATGTGTTTGGCATAATTAATAACACATAGCGTACCTAAAGGCACGCTGGATTAATGGAATGGAATATATCTACCGATATATTGTCCCTAACGGGACAATTTAATCTTAATATCTTTTACAAAGATTCTTTCTATCAATGGCCAATTGATTGAATATTGCTTTTTACCAGAAAATTGTCCATGAAATGACAACCTCATTGGCATAATCCAAAGTTATCATTTTAATCCAAAACTACTTATCCTAAAATAATCTTAGAATATATCAACCGATATATTGTCCCTAACGGGACAATTGCATCTTATATCTTTTACTAATATTCTTTCTATAAATGGCCAATTGAATGAATATTGCTTTTTACCTGAAAATTGTCCATGAAATGAGAACCTTATTTGCATAATCCAAAGTTATCGTTTTAATCCTGAACTTCTTATTCTAAAATAAGAAATCTTAGTATTTTTACACCATGATATCAGTTATAATTCTTGGTGCTGGCAATGTGGCCACACATCTTTATAAAGCATTTTCAGAGTCTGAAACCATTTTGGTTAAACAATGGTATAATCGAACGCGTGCTTCCATTTCTTCCTATGCCAATGAAGTTGCTGTTACAGATAAATTGAACGAATTAAAGGAAGCCGACATTTATATTTTGGCAGTTAGTGACGATAGTATTTCACAATTATCATCCGATTTACCGTTTTCAAATCGGCTAGTCGTTCATACTTCTGGAAATGTTGCCATGCACGATTTGGACAAGAAGAATAAAATCGGTGTTTTTTATCCACTACAGACGTTTTCTAAAGCTGCGGACATCGATTTTAGTGATGTACCAATTTGTGTTGAAGTCTATGAAAAAGAAAACCTTCAACTTTTAAAGGATTTGGCTAAAGCTGTGGATTGTAAACCGCATAAAATTACCACCGAACAACGGCAAACCCTTCATTTAGCGGCAGTTTTTGTCAACAATTTCACGAATCAACTCTATAGAATCGGACATGAAATTTGCGAAACCAAAAACATAGAGTTTGAAATCTTACATCCTTTAATCGAAGAAACAGCAAAGAAAATCCAGAACATGTCACCATATATGGCACAAACAGGTCCTGCAAAACGCAACGATAAAAAAACCATAAAGCGACAGTTGAAACTGACTGAAAAAGAAGAGCATGAAACGATTTACCGATTGTTGACGTCTTCGATTAAAAAGACGCATAATATTTCGACAAAGTTAAAAAATAAATAATGATAGAACCAAATGCAGAATCAAGCGAAAAACAGTCGCCTTTCTATTTAAAGAACGAATTATTTTGCAAAAAATTTGAAGACTTCATTAGTCAACATGACGGAAATTCAAAAGGTAAATACAATGCATGGTCTTATTTAGTTTACGGAAAAATCATTAAGCCAAAAGAATGGGCTTTAGAATATAAAAAATCAACTTTCACTTCAGGAAATTTATTTTTATCCACAAAATCGCAAAGTTTATTTGTTTCCGCAATTTGGAAAACTCGAACTAATAAGGCTTTTAAAAGTGATTTTCTTATCCGAAAAAAGAAATTCACGGATTCTATTTTGAAATTAGTCAATCAAAGTATAAAAAAGATCGAATCGCACCAAAACTACATATTAATAACAAACAGAAATTCATTTGAAATTCAGAATTTAATACAAGTTCTTCAACCCTTATTTATTACAAATGAAATATACCAAATTACCTATCAAAAAAATATATTGACCATAGACTTAAGAACAGAAAAACATTATTTTGATATATTTAGCAAATTAATAGAGTTAAGCATATAACATAGAAATAAAATGAACGACGACAAAAGTTACAAAGAATACTTAGCAGATATTACCACCTTTATTTTTGATGTTGATGGTGTACTTACCGACGGCACAATTTCCGTAACCACAGAAGGTGAAATGTTAAGAACCATGAACATCAAAGACGGATTCGCCTTAAAAACTGCCATCGATGCTGGATTTAATCTTTGTATTATTTCTGGCGGTTCTAACGAAGGTGTCCGAACACGTTTGGCTGGATTGGGCATTAAAGACATTTTTTTAGGGGCTCATAATAAAATTGAACAGCTTAACAGTTACTTAAACCAACACAATATTTTAAAAACCCAAGTGTTGTATATGGGAGACGATATTCCAGATTTTCCTGTGATGAAACTGGTCGGTTTACCCTGTTGTCCACAAGATGCTGTTCCTGAGATTAAAGCGATTTCAAAATATGTATCGCATAAAAATGGTGGAAAAGGGGCGGTAAGGGATGTCATTGAACAAGTGCTAAAAGTACAAGGGAAATGGAATGGTAATTTTGGTGCTAAGTATGACTAGTATTCAGTTGGCAGTCGGCAGTAAGCAGTAAACTAAATATCATACTTACTCTTTCAATTTTAAAAATAACGAATAATATAAATGTCAAGCAGAAGAAGACATAGCACAGGGTTTGGTTATATTGGTTTTGGTAATAGTCAGGCGACATTTAACCAAAGGTCTGCAAAACCATTTTCCAAATACAAGGAAAAATTGGATCTTGAAGCACATTTGCATTACAAAATGCATTTTTTGCATAAAGATTTAACCAATGAAGACAAACAAAACATTAAAGCAAAAATAAGAAGTCAAGAACGGAAACTATTAAAACAAACGGCATTTGTCAGTGCCATTGTTTTTATTATCATAGCCGTTTTTGCTTACTACCTCATTAACCAAATATTATCCCACTAATCCCTCAAATGATCCACTTTCTCAATTTAATTCGCTGGAAAAACTTACTCATCATTGCGCTGACGCAATACTTAATAAAGTATGCCCTTTTGTTACCTTTCCGTGAAAGTCATGGTGTTTTCATAACCTTAAGCGATTTCAACTTTTTCCTTTTGGTTTTTGCTACACTTTGCATTGCCGCTGGAGGTTATATCATTAACGATATTCACGATATTGAAACCGATAAAATCAACAAACCCAATCAACTCATCATTAATAAGCACATTACAGAAAAAACGGCAACAACAGTATTCATGGTGTTAAATATCATTGGGGTTGGCATCGGTTTTTATTTAGCTAATGGTATAGGGAAATCTGGTTTTTTCGCCATTTTCTTTATAGCTTCTGCATTGCTCTATATTTATTCGACTTCACTAAAACAAATTGCCGTTGTTGGTAATGTTGTAGTTTCAATTGTCGTCGCCTTAAGTATTTTGTTGGTCGGAATTTTTGAATTGATTCCCGCAATGAATGCCAATAATAAAGTGGTTCAAACGACTTTTATCAATATCATTAAAGATTATGCCATTTTCGCCTTTATGATAAATTTGGTTAGGGAAATGGTAAAGGATATTGAAGATATTGATGGTGACCATAACGCCGGAATTCAAACTTTACCTGTACTTTTAGGTAGAGCACGAGCAAATAAAATCGTTTTTATCTTGTCGTTGGTTCCTATATTTTCCGTAACCTATTATGTCATTACTTACCTATTCAAACAACAATTGGTTGTTGGTTACTTTTTAATTTTGGTCATCGCACCATTAATTTACGTCAGTATTAAACTATTTAACGCTGAAACTAATGCACAATACAAACATATTAGTCTGGTTTTAAAAATAGTGATGCTTACAGGAATGCTATCTTTGTTGTTGTATAATTTTATCTTGAAATAACATGCTCAAAGAAAAACTCAAAGATTTCAACCTAATTCTAGCCTCAGCCTCACCACGTCGTCATAAATTTTTAAAAGACCTACATCTCGATTTTGAGATTCAGCTAAAACCTGTTGAAGAAATTTATCCTGATCACCTAAAACGTGAAGAAATAACCGATTTTTTGGCACAACTAAAAGCTGAACCTTTTGCCAAATCTTTAAAACAGAAAGACCTCCTAATTACTAGTGACACCATTGTTTGGCTGGACGGAAAAGCCATAGGAAAACCCAAAGATAAAGACGATGCCTTCAAAATGATAAAATCGTTGAGCAATAAAACCCATGAGGTGGTGACTTCAATATGCTTCACCTTAAAATCTGAACAACGCATCGTCAACACCATCACAAAAGTGACCTTTAAAAGCTTGACCGATGATGAAATCTCATATTACATTGACCATTTCAAACCCTTGGATAAAGCTGGTGCTTATGGCATACAGGAATGGATTGGTGCAATAGGTATTACAAGTATTGAAGGGTCTTACAACAACGTCGTTGGCTTACCAACCCATTTACTTTATGAAACGTTAAATGCCATTGCAGACGGCATTTAGAGCCTTATCTTTATTATAATGTGTTTTATTTTACGAGCTGTCACGCTGAGCGCCTGTCTATTGAACAGGCAAGCAGTCGAAGTGTCTCTTTAAATTTTAAAATATTCAATTTATGATAAAAATATTAAATATAAAAAACAGACTGCTTTTTAGTATTGCGTTACTCGTAACGTTGTTGTCGTGCAAAGAAAATAATACTTCAACTTCAGAAAATAAAACAATTTCACAAACCAAAACACAACCATCAACACCAAAAACCAAATTGTCATCAGAATTTAAAGATTATTGGTATAATGGTGAAGCAGAAATTACGTCCTACAAATTAGAACAGGCGCGTTATGGTGAAATACGGGAAGGCACAGCAGTTTTAATATTTGTAACTGAAGATTTTTTACCAGAAGAACAAGTCAAAGCTGACAACTATAGTGAAAATAATATTCCTGTTTTAAAGCTTAATGCCACCAAAAATTTCAATACAGGTATTTACCCCTATTCGATTATGCAAAGCACCTTTTATCCTGTAGCAAACAATCAACATGCTTTAAAAATTTCGGCCTCTGTTCAAGAATGGTGCGGCCAAGTGTATACACAACTCAATAATAGATCTGATTTTGAAGTGATGTCGCATTCCTACTTTCAAGGCGAAGCTGATGAAACATTTCATATCGAAAAAACCTGGACGGAAAATGAGCTTTGGCTAAAACTGAGAATCGACCCTAAGAGCTTACCAGCAGGATCATTGAAAATTATACCTTCTGTTGAATATACGAGATTAAAACACGAGGATATAAAAGCTTTTGAAGCCACTGCAAACCTTAACAACAGCACTTACACATTGACTTACAATAACCTGAACAGAACATTACGCATCAATTTTAATCCTATTTTTCCTTATGAAATTTTAAGTTGGGAAGAAACTTTTTTAAGCGGTTATGGTGATGCTGCTTCCGTTTTAACCACTAAAGCCACGAAATTAAAAACCATAAAATCTGATTATTGGACCAAAAACAATAATTCGGATTTAAGTCTGAGGGAAACTTTAAAGTTGAAATAAAAAATTCAGGAATCTAAACTATATTTGTTCAGACCAAAACCACAAGAATGCCAAACTTTTTTCAAACCCACCAATCGGAAATTATATATTCAGTAGTACTGCTTATAATTTTATTCATAATCCGAAAAATAATTGTTATCACCGTAAAAAAAATTGGTCACAAAAGTGGTACAACAGAAGCAAGAGCGACACTTATTGGTCGCTATGTGACTGTTGTATTGGTACTTATTGCTATTTTGATAGAGTCCATTATTCTCGGCGTGGAAACGCAACAAATTTCTTTAGTTTTTTCTTCGGTTTTTGCTGTAATTGGTATTGGGTTATTTGCTATTTGGTCCATCCTTAGCAATATCACTTCTGGTGTTATTATGTTTTTTTCCTTCCCCTATAAAGTTGGCGATAAAATTAAAATACACGATAAAGACGCACCAATTGAAGCCATTATAGAAGATATTAGGGCTTTTCAACTTATTTTAAGGGAAGATAATGGTAATATTACCACCTATCCGAATAATCTTATTCTTCAGAAAGCTGTAACTTTAATGGAAAAAGATGCTTTGGACGATACAAGTATTTTATAACACATGAGGAAAAGAATCGCCAAAAAACGTACCCAAAATCATAAAAAACATACGGGAAAAGCGCCTGGAACCCTTGTATATACGGGAACCAAAAACGACAAACCCCTTCATATTGAATCCTTCGACTATGACAAGGACAGCATCAGGGAAAAGATTCTCACCAATATTGAAGATGCCTTTGCATTTAAGGATACGGATTCCGTAACTTGGATTAATATTGATGGTTTAAATTCAATAAAAGAGATTGAACAAATTGGAACGCAATACGATTTGCATCCGCTGGTGCTTGAAGATATCGTCAATACCACACAGCGTCCCAAAATTGATGAATACGATGATTATCTCTTCGTCGTCCTAAAAATGCTGTATTATGATAAGGATGAAAACATTGTTATTGAGCAAGTGAGCTTTGTTTTGGGAAAAAATTACGTGCTATCGTTTCAAGAATCTGAAGGTGATGTTTTTGACAACATACGAGAACGAATACGATTGGGAAATGGCCGTATTAGAGGTTTAAAATCTGATTATTTACTCTATGCGTTGATTGATGCGGTTGTCGATAATTACTTTAGCATCATTGAAACTTTAGGGAATAAAATTGAAGATTTAGAAACCGATTTATTTGCTGGCAATGCAAAGGAAGATATCAATATTGAAGTCCAACAACTAAAACGTGAAATACTAAAAGTACGTCGTGCTATTTTTCCGCTTCGTGAAATTATCAACCGTATCGAAAAAGGCGAACACCCATTGATTTACAAACGCACAATCACCTATTTTAGAGATGTTTACGATCATTTAATTCAAGTATCCGAAAATATAGATATTTACCGTGAAATGATTTGGAGTTTAATGGATATGTATATGACCACCATTAGCAACCGTATGAACGAAGTGATGAAAGTCCTCACCATTATGTCATCCATTTTTATTCCATTGACCTTTCTTGCTGGTATCTACGGAATGAATTTTGAGTACATTCCAGAACTGCGATACCGCTATGGTTATTTTGTACTGCTTGGCGTGATGTTCGTTATGTTTTTGGGTTTACTGTATTATTTTAAGCGTAAGAAGTGGTTGTAGGATATGAAGATCCATTTGATATTTGCACGTTTTATATATTAAAAATAGTAAGAATTATAAAGCTTGATATTATTAGCCTTAAAACAGACCACCCAGAAGTACAGACTTAAGCGAAATAACGTTACTTTTATGGCTTAAGTAACCTTATACAGGTGTTGTAGGTAATTTGACCAATGAGTACGGAAAACAAAAATGAATTGAAAAAACAAGAAAAGACAATCCGAAAAAGTCTTGCATTGGTGTTTATTCCAATTTTTATTGTAATTATCTCTATCTCACTAATTCAAAACAATTCGCAGAATTATCTTAAAAAAGAATATGAAAAAATCCGAAATAACTCATACTCTGGAAAAATAACAAGTCTATTATTAGTCAAAGATAACGGACGAACTAGACCGATTTTAATTGACAATAAATGGGAAAAAGAAATTCCTTTTTTCATCCACGAAAAAATAAATATTGGAGATTCATTATATAAGAAAATTGATTCTGATTTTGAATATTATGTTAGAAATTCAAAAACGGACACTATAAAAAGAGATGTCAATGAATTTTATCGTAAAAAATATTTTGACAAACTGAATGAAAAATAAAAAAACTAAAAATGAACACTCAATGTCCTACAGCACCACCTAATAAAAAAGAATAAATCACAGATATTGGAAAGATATTAGTCGCAGAACACGGAAATAAAAAATACTATAAGCCAGAAGAAGTTAAAAAACCCTCAAAAAAATCTAAACACTATGATTCTAGCGGAATAGATTGGCATTGTTGGGCTATGTGTACATTCTCTTCTCATTCTGACTTTGACGCTTATCACGAAATTACTGGAGAGGTATGCAACTATGTTGATATGAAAACCGAAATGTTAAGTGGACTTACAACTTCGACTTCTGTAGATTGGTTAGCAATTCCTGATTTAGATATTGACGCTTCTTGGCTGGATTTCGGAGATGTCTTTGATGGATTATTAGAAGGTGTTGGAGAATTTATTGGAGGAATATTTGACGGACTATAAAAAACTACCTACAACATTGTGTATAGTTCATTGCTTGCCAAGTGCTTATCTGGAAAATTCCTTCGGAATTTTCTCAGGCTCGTCAAAGTTTGCTAAATTAGTAACTTAATCACGCAACAAACCATACACTGAGCGTTGGCAACAAGCTGAAAAACAACATAGATGGAATTTAAAGGAGGAGCAATAATCATAGGTTCATTACTTTGGGACAACGAACCGAAACGAATTAAATGGAGAAAACTCTATCTAGAACCTACAGAAAATCTAATTCCATTAAAAGCTCGAATTCGTTACGGAAGAGAATCAAGTTCTCGTAGAAATACACATACAATGATTTTGTCAAATCACCCAAAAACGGAATTTGGAAACGCTTACATTTTGAGATTTAAAGAAGTACTTAAAAACGCTCGAAATTTAGAAAGTCAAGCATTTGCTATGGCATCAGCAGAAGGACTTTGGAAAAAAACTGGGCCTTCTTTAAATAAAAGTTGGGGAACTGTTGGACTTTTAATAAACCCAAAATTAGAGGAAAGTAGAAATCTTGAAATTATAAAAGAACGCTGGACAAAAATATATTCTGAATATAATTTCAAACCTTCTGATTACACAATAGAAAAAGAAACCGAAATAATTGATAAAAACGGATTTCTAAAAATAAAATGGACTGACGAAATGAATGAATTTGATTTTCTTATAGCGACATTGACTGTTCCTAATCCAAAATCATTTCTTACAGAAAAAATTATTGCGGAAAAAATTAATGATACAGGTTACGATGAATATTTTTTGAACAATTATAAAAATGGAATTCGGACATTTCAAGACGAGGAAATAATTAACAAATTGAATAAAAAGCCAGTTGCCAACACCGTATAAAATTAATGGCTAGTTCTCGCCTACTTACGAAAATCCTCGCGGATTTTCTATCTGGTGTTTTTTTGCTAAATTAGGTGCTTAAACACGCCACTAATCTTATACAATCACGTTAGCTACAATATGAAAAAACGAACATTCGAAATGAAACAAACATTTTTACTAATTCTAATACTGATGAGTATCTTGGTAAAAGCCCAAGACAAAAATCCTACTCTCAAACCTTTCGAATTAGATGGTCTTGGAGAAATTACTGCACCAGATCCATTACCAGAGACTGGTTGGGTCATAGCATCATCTGAAATGGAGTTAGTAGATATTAAAACAGATTTTCCTTATCGATTAGTTGCATATTTTGAAAGTAAAAAACTAATTTCATTACACGTGATTTTTGGAGAAAATGGAGATGGTTTACCTTTTGAGATTTATGAGAAAATTAGAAATGAATTAATAAAACATTGGGATAACTTGCCGACTGGATTCGTAAAAGACAGAAGAAAAATAGGAAACAAAGCTCAAGTATGGGAGACAAAAAATTATCGTATTGAATGGACTTATCAAAATCAACCTAATTCAAAAACTAACAAAATGGGTTGGCTATTTTTATACAATAGAACTCACTTTATAGAAGATTATTTAGAAAATTAAAAATACTGTAGCTAACAACGTGTATAATTCATTGCTAGTTATAGCCTATTTACGAAAGTCCTCGCGGACTTTCTATCTGTGATTTATTTGCTAACTTTAGTGCTTAAACACGCAACGAAATCATACACAAACCCGTTGTGGTTAATTTACCAAGCCAATGAGCAGTTAACTAAACGAGAAACATAGTTCACTCATTATCGATTTGAAAGTAAATTAACTCGAATTAAATTTAAATGATTAACTTAAAACCAACAACGGTATGAAAAACAAACGAATTAAAACTTATCTCAAATTTGGAATCCTACTCTTTGGAATTTCCGCTATTTCCATTGCCTGTCAAAAAGATGATAATGTTTCTACAGAACAAAACTCGGAACGTAAAATTCCTAAAATAGAAACAATATCCTATGATGATGCCAATACTACTTTTAGCAATCTTAAAGCCCAATACAATTTAGATAGGTATAAAGCCTCAAGATTTTCTGAGAATATACAAGCTAAATCAACTACAGATACTCTTGGGTTAATTATAGAAACTGATATTATTAAGCAAGCGACACTTGGCGATTACACATCTTATACAATGAAGATTGTACACCAAAATGATAGTACAGTTTTCTATAACCTTACCATAGAATATAAGAATGGTGAATCAGATATGTTTATCACTAAATATACACCAACTGAATATTGGCTAAACAATAAAGGTGACGTATATCAAGGTGAGGTGCAATCAAAAAGAGCTACATTGACACAATACACCGACCCAGAAGAAGCCTTTGAAGAAGAGTTAGGTGGTGGTCTTGGCAATCCAGCTGATTATGGTACTGGCGGAGGTGGTGGAGCTATTTACAGCTCAGATTATCCTGTTGGTTGTATAGGAACTGTTGTTGTAACTACTAATTATATTACGACACCATGTGGTTGTGGACACACAAGTATGTCTGAGTGTGGAGGCTGTATCGCCTATACACCAAGATTCCCATCTACAGAACAAGTCATAACTTACGCCTGTGAAGAAAGCTGGGACATTGAAGACCCTTACGACCCAGGAGACACAGGAAATCCTGGAGGTGTCTCTTTACCTGACCCAACAGAAGATGACCCATCAATTACAGTTACAATAAAACCCGAAGAATGTACTGAACGATTAGATGGTGACTTAGACGGAGATTGCGCTTTGAGTCCATATGAATTCTGTATGCTTGGGGACTATAGCCAAGAAATATGTGATTGTGTTGCAGATGAAAATACTCTTGCTGAATGTGTTGAGGAAGATGAACGCAATAGACGATGTAATCAATTACAGCAAATCGCAAATAATGGCAATTGGACAAATCGTATGCAAGAGTTAAGAACAGCCACAACTGGTAACACAGAAATACTTTACTATGGTAACATTGGTAATGATGGCAATATGGACTATTCTTCTGGTGATAGAATAGAAAGTGACCCTAATACACATGGCATACCTAATCACACCATTCTTAATCCGACAGATTCCTTTATACACAACCATTTTCTAGGAGGTTTACCTGTTTTTTCACCTGGTGATTTATTCTCATTGTGGTCTTTATACAGTAATAACCTCATTAATAATGCAGATACTTTTGTTATGTATCTTACTACAACTGGCAATAGCAATGCATCTACAGATGATGATACTCTATATGCTTTAACTATCTCTGATACAAATGCATTTTTAGCTAAAGCTTCTATCTATCTAAGTGATGAAGATGCTTTGTCTTTATTATTTAGAGATAAGTACTTTATTAATCCAAATATCTCTGCTAATATTAACGAACAAAAGTTCCTTTTTGCATTAAAAGATATGGATTTAGGGCTAACATTATACAAAGGCGATAAAGATGATTTCACCAATTGGTCACAACTAAAACTAAAGAATGACAATACAACAATAAACGAAAAACCTTGTAATTAAAAATAACGATTATGAAAAATATAGTATTAGTACTCATAACATTAATAACGTTTTACAGTTGTAAAGCGCAAACAATTTACCCATTAGGTACACCAAGAGAACAAATTACTGAAAATAATTTCTACATAAAAGATATAGAAAATATTCACGACCAAGTCGTTGGGGTTTGGAGATGGGAAAGTGGAAATTCTTCTTTTGAAATTACTTTACAGGAATTTGAACAGAGCCCAGGTTTTGAAGGTTCAACATTTTTTAAAGATGTTATTCATGGAAAATATAAATATATTGAAGATGGAAATATAATTGCCGAAGTTATAGAAATCCCAAATCTAATTCAAAACAGACCAAAAGTATATGTTGGATATGAATCAGAGAATACATTTTTTATTCAAATATCAGACATTATAAGCGAGAAATACAAACAAGGAACATTTATTATAAACGATGATGGTACGGCAACAATAAGTTTACAAGACCCAATTGGTACAAGTGGTATTAGAACACCGAATGACCCACCACCTAACAATTTAGAGTTTCAACTGCCAACGAACATAACGTTGACAAAAGAGGAATAAAAAACTAACCACAACAATGTATATAAGAAATAGCAGTTAAGAGCTAGACATTAGTTTTGTTCTTTTCTGCTATCTTTGTTTATAACTTAAAAAGTAACTACATTTTAACCTGCTACTTCTCATATACGGATCCGTTGTGTGTAATTGCAAAATAAAATGAGAGAAACATTAATAATTCTATTTTTGATACAAACGTTCAGTCTTTTTGCACAGGATAATTCGGAATATATCGATGAGCCAAATCTTGTGGAAACTAAAAATGTATTATTCAGCAAAAACAGTTGGGAACCTTTTAATGGAAATTCAATCTATTATGACCAAAATTCAAAATTGACTTATAAAAATAGAATTAAAAATGGAATAGCATATTATACTGAGGT
The DNA here is from genome assembly GCF_013394595.1 of Winogradskyella forsetii. Taxonomy (GTDB): domain Bacteria; phylum Bacteroidota; class Bacteroidia; order Flavobacteriales; family Flavobacteriaceae; genus Winogradskyella; species Winogradskyella forsetii. The sequence continues at coordinate 1,427,524 of NZ_CP053348.1, read as the reverse complement.
TTACAATGAAAACAACAGTTTAAATTACGTCATTGACAACGGAAATTATTTGGACTCGGAGAATACTCTTTTGAAAAGCAAGTTTAATGATAATGAGAAATTTCAAGACAGTAATCAATACCAAAGAGTGAATATTATTATCCGATTTCACGAGGATTATAAAACCGGTACGAAAACAAAAGCAAATGGTATATTCAAATTTGACTTTAACAAAATACACTTTTCAAACGGTGGAATAATCAAATTGGAAATATTCTACGACGAAGAATGTGAACGAATCAAAGAAAGTTACGAAATTTTCAACACAGATTTGGGCAATGTATTTGACGAGGAAGTTGGAGAAATCCATCATGGCAAATATGAACTTTGGAGCGATGACGGAAAATTAGCTGAAACTGGAAAATACGAAATGGGAAAGAAAACTAATTGAATGAAAACAACTACACACAACAAAGTACTGTGGTAAAAAACAAGTAAAATCCATTAATTTTTCACTTCCATACTTGTATTCCTGTATCATATAATAATTGGTTTTAATTCTTAAAATTGTCGATTACCCGATATTTATTGCGGGTTCAATTTATATTTACTACTTTAATTTTAACTACATATACTCAGAGACCAAACTAAATATTTTCACCAAATACTATGAAAAATTTAACCTTACTTTTTTTCGGATTTCTAATTTTAGGATGTAGCTCTGATGATGGCGATGAAACAACCACTGAAGACTTCGTAACTTCTCTTAAATATACAGTCAAATTGACAAATTATCCAGACGAAATTGTTTACATTCAGGAATATTCTTTCGACGAACAAGGAAAAGTAATTTCCGAAAATTATACAAATATTAGTAATCCGCAGCATAGTCATTTCAGCACATTTGAGTATGACAACAATGGACGTGTTCTTAAAGAAATTAGAGATGGAGAAGTTTTTTTTAATGTAATTTGGACAAATAACAATGCCGAAGTTTATAATATTCAGAATCAAAAAATATCTGAATTTAATTTTAGTGGAGAAATATTAACCGACCATAAGGTAGGATTTTCTACAGATAATATTCGAACGAAAAACTTCAATTATGACTCATCAAACCAAAATATAGTTTCTATTGAAAACGAGACTGAAATTTATGTAGAATATCTAAATTATGATTCAACTAAAAGAAACCCATTGAATTTAATCAAATCTATTGGTATTTTAAGAATGGACTATAAACCCTATTTTAAAAATATTTTCGCAACAGAAAAAGCCTATCCTTTTGATGGAGGCGATTACTCCCAACCATTAAGGTTTTATGAATATAGTTATGTATTTGATTCTGAAAATAGAGTTTACCAAATTGAAGACGATAAAACGCTAATTTACACCCGACAATTTGATTATGAATAAATAACCTTTTCCAAAAAAGTACTTCGCTGAAACAAATAAACTCATCCTTAACAAATTCCATAAAAAAAAGCGACCTGCAATTTAGGCCGCTTTTTTATGTTTTAGAATTCTTACTTATTTCTACTTCGTAACAATCGTCAATTCATCCACAATATGCTTGGCGTTAGAGTATTTATCTATCAACCAAAGGACATATCTAATATCGACGTTGATGGTACGTTGTAAATCTTTATCAAAAATAACATCTCCTGCCATAGCTTCAATGTTTCCATCAAAAGCCAAGCCAATCAATTCGCCATTTCCATTGATTACAGGCGAACCAGAATTTCCGCCAGTAATATCATTGTCGGTTAAAAAATTCACAGGTAATTGTCCACGTTCATTGGCATAACGACCGTAATCTTTCTTCTCGTAAATATCAAGCATACGCTGATCCAAATCAAATTCGCTATCATTTGGCTTATACTTTTTAATCATACCTTTCAATGTGGTGTAATTATTTTGGTCGGCATCATTTCTCATATCTTTTGGTAAAGCTCTCACTTTTCCATAAGATAATCTTAAGGTAGAGTTGGCGTCTGGATATTGGATATCGCTTAATCCAGATTCACGTAAGCCCTGAACTAACAATCTGTAGGACGCTTCAAAATCATTTTCTGGTTGAACTAATTCCTCAGGGTTTTCTCTATACTTATCCAATAACTGATTCGATAATTTAAACATAGGATCATTTTCTAAAAGCGCTTCATCAGGATAATTCAAAAATGCCAGTGCGCCTTCTTTAGAACTAAATAGACTCAAATTAAAAATCGCATTGGTATACGTTGAAAAATCATTATCGTTTTTAGCGCCTATTTCCGCCACAATCTCTGGTAATGAATAATTAGATTTGGACGCTAATAAACCTAGTTGTTTCGCTAAAACTTCTTTTTCCAATGGCAAGTGAAAATTCTTATAGGAATCTTCTATAAAAGCTTCTAATCGTGGTTTTAGATTTTTGCGTTCTGCTTCACTAGCGCCTGCATATTGTTTTAGTCCCGATCCCACTCTATATGGTAGCACAGCAAATTTACTAGAGCGCAACAAGCCCAATAGATAGTTGCCTTGCTTTGATTTTTCATTAGTAAGTTCATAATAGTTATTGATGTTTTCAATGACTTTACCGTATTTAGCTTTGTTAGCTTTCTTATTTGCCCACTTTTCAAATTTCGCTTCGGTCTTACGCTTTTTTTCTACGGTTTCATGCTCGGTTAATGCTTTAATCATTCCTGCCCTATTTTTCCAGTAGTTGGCAATTCCTGCATACGTTGATGCATACATAAGATTTATGGATTCATCTTCGTCCATATATTTTTTCATGACGTCCATACTTAACTTTGAGCCTTCGACCCAAGCAGGATAGGCATAGTTCACATTTTGCTCAACTCCAGATGCTGGCATCCAACGGTTAGTACGACCAGGATATCCTAAGATCATGGCAAAGTCGTTTTCCTTTACACCATCAATATTAACTGGTAAATGATATTTAGCTTTTAATGGTACATTGTCTTCGGCATATTCTGCAGGTTGACCGTCTTCATCTGCATAAACCCTGAACAATGAAAAATCACCAGTATGTCTTGGCCATTCCCAGTTGTCTGTGTCTCCACCATATTTACCAACGTTTTCTGGAGGTGTCCCCACTAAGCGAACATCCGTATAATCTTCGTAAACAAAATAGTAAAACTCATTGCCTTGGTAAAATGAACGTACGGAAACCGTGTATTTTCCACCTTCGTTATTTTCTTGTTCTATTTTAGCGATTTCTTTGTTAAGTGCCGCTTCCCGTTCTTTTTCGCTCATGCTATCGTTAACTTGTGCCAACATCCGTTCAGAAACGTCGTCCATACGGACAAAAAAGCGAACATATAGGCTTTCAGGTTTCATTTCTTCTGCCATTGAACCTGCCCAAAATCCGTTTTTTAAATGATTTTGTTCCGCTGTAGATAATTCGGCAATGGCATCGTAACCGCAGTGATGGTTGGTTAATACCAAACCGCTATCTGAAACAATACTTGCGGTACAACCACCATTAAATTGTACAATGGCATCTTTTAGACTCTGATTGTTAACACTGTAGATTTCTTCGGGCGTTAGTTGTAAGCCCATTTTTTGCATATCGCGATAATTTAAACGCTCAATATGCATTAAAAACCACATACCTTCATTTGCCATTACTGACGAAAATGAAATTATAAAAGCAATAATTGTAAGGAATATTTTCTTCATGTTTTGTTGTTTTGATTTTAGCTATAAAAATACTGAAATTTATACGCTTTTCAGAAATGGTGAAGAAAAAGGTTTAATTCAATTACTTCGCTAGCTTGAAATAAAAAGTAACGTATTCAGCACAAGTGTGATAACTATGTGATACCTATAAGAGCTAACCTCTCATTCAATTGAGCAAGGTTAAAACAGGCATCTCAGCTATTTTTAAACTCTATAAGATGGACCATGCAAAACCTCAATGAAATAGTTGAGCAATTTCAAGATAAAGATGAAAATGCTTTTGAAAAATTATATGAAATGTACTCAGAAAGTATACATGGTGTAATTTTCAATATTGTGAAAAATAAGTCTCTTGCAGACGAACTAACACAAGAGACTTTTATTGAAGCATGGAAAAATGCGTCGTCCTATTCAATTGAAAAAGGACGTTTTTTTACTTGGATTCTCAAAATGGCACGGAATACTGCCATGGATAAAATAAGATCAAATTCATTTAAGCAATCTAAAATGAATCTCAATATAGACTCTTCTAAAAATAGTTTTTCAAGTCCAGATAACCTTAACGAAAGCTCAGATCCTATTGGAATTAGGAAACTTCTGCCAACATTATCTTCAAAAAGATGTACGATTATTGAATTACTTTTTATAAAGGGTTTTACCCAAAAAGAAGTTTCAGATCATCTAGACAAGCCTATACGCAATGCATAAACCAGAAGCAGAAATGGCATCAAGGACTTACAATTTATGGTTTTGTAGACTCTGATTATACTTCGCACAAATTACAAACACATATTAATTATATTTTAAATAAAAAAACACCCACTCATTCGAGCAGGTGCTTTCCCTAACAAAAAAACTCAAAAAAACACCATGAACAACTCATGATACGATCAATCTTAATCAGAGATCAATCTTTCTTGCTAGTCACCAATCAACTAAACTTAATCTGCTTCCCCACAAATCAAGTGCTGAAAGTTTTTATAATTGTATAATACTTTACAGAAATGTATTTATTCATTAATGTCTCTATACCTTTTACGAAAAAATGACAAGGTCGGTTTTGTTAAAACTTTGTTAACGCAATTATTTCCTGATTTTTCGCCATAAAAAATTAACTTTGTAGCTTCAAACCAAACCCTATGAATCCATCAGCTCATGGCTGGATAAAAAAATTGCTTAACCAAGTTTCTGAAACCAAATATTCAGAGACGGATAACAACGAATTTTACAATCGCTTAAAACAAGCTGGATTTATTTATGGAAGCAATATTAAAGTTGTTTTAGATATTGTTAGGCCTTATGATTTTACCGAAGAAGAACGTTGCAAAATCAATTTGCTCCTTTCTTTTTACTTCATACATGTTAAGGAAAATCCAGATAACGGTTTTATAGAAAGTTTAATACTGTATTATAAAACGATCAGCGACCAAAAGCGTTCGTTTTTTGAAGAGCTATTTGGTAACAATAAAACGGATTACTTATTGGAACAAGTAGTCCACAAACGTATTCACATTGACGACAACTTCATTTCCAAAAGTTTCAATTATTTTTTAATCAATGCCCTTTTGTTTGTTGATATATTAGGATATCATCGTTTTCTGAAAAATAAAAAAGGTATTAAATCTTATGTTACGAATCTTGAATCTGCCCTAGAAACCATAGTTTTCTCTGTGATAGATCATAAATCCGAAAAATCAGAATACGATGAAAACCTCATCAAATTGTTTGAGAGCTCTATAAGACATAAAAATTCGGAATTGCCAACCTACGAGAAAGCGGTATCTTTTATCCATGAGCCTTTAGAGAAATTGTATGTTATAGATTTGGTTTGCATGGCGTCTTGGACGGATAAGGTCATTGATATGGAAGAACGCGAATTCTTAATCCGCTTAAAAGATGATTTGAACCTTAATAGTGAAATCGTTGCGCAATCCGTTAATGACATCAATTTATTTTATGACGACCATAAAGATGACGTTGCCTTTTTAAGTTCTAAAAATTTAGCACAGAGTTTTTATGACAACAGCAGTAAAATCGTTTCTAAACTGATTACAAGAAACAGTAAACGTCTCATTAAAGAGTTATCGGAAAGTAAAGAAGCGATGTACCTTTTGGCACAATCCACAACACGAACTCTTACAGATGAAGAACAAAAGAAAATTCAATCGCAATTAATGGATATTTTTAAATCCATTCCAAGTTTGGCAATTTTCATGTTGCCAGGTGGTATGCTGCTTTTACCATTATTTGTGAAGTTTATTCCTAAATTATTGCCTTCGGCTTTTGATGAAAACAGAATAGAAGATAAAAAGTAATATTACTTTTTCTTATCTTCCATATACTCTAAAACGGCCTCTTTAGTCGTAAACCAGTTGCGACCTTCTTTATGAGCATCTATTTTGCCCTGACGAGCCAATAAACTAACATATTCTTGACCGTAAGGAACCTCTGGTTCTTTAACGATGTCAGAAATTACCTGATAGTCTTTATCGGATCCAGGAATGGCACTTAGATAAATATTTAAGGTACGCTCTGCAGCCTGACTCATTAGCAACATAAGTTTAGCGTAGTTACCATTATTGGCCAGGTTTAATGCCGAATAATACTTAAGCCTATCATTAGTAAGGATTATAGCTGGTGGAAAACCAGAACGCATCAATAATAAATTCATTACAAGACGAATGGTACGACCATTGCCATCAAAAAATGGATGAATCCAGACAAACTTATGATGAAAAACAGTAGCGAGCTCTATTGGATTTAACCCTTGCGGATTGGTATTTACATAAGTTATTAAACTATCCAAATACTCCGATACCTTACTAGCATTTGGCGGGACAAAATTGGCACCTGAAATACGAACACCAGCATTTCTTAAACGACCTGCATACTCATCTTCTATAGAACGCAATACTAAACCATGAAGCTCTAAGATATCCTTAGCATTTAAGATATAATTTTCATCTACTAACGTATAAAGTTTATGGATAGCAGTTTCGTGGTTTTTAGCTTCAAAATGCTCTCTAAGCGATTTCCCTTTTATGGTAATGCCTTCTTGCAACACCATTTGGGTTTCTCTTAGACTAAGCGTATTACCCTCTATACTATTACTATGGTAAGTCCATTCTACAAGAAAAGCTTCCTTAATATTTTGCAAAACAATATTTGGCAAGGGTCTATCAGCATTTAAGACCTTGACCTTGTCCAATAACCGAACAAATGTTTGATCTAACTCGTTTCTATATGTTACATCTATTTGCCACATTCCACAAAGATACAACTTTTAACGGTTAATTCAATATTTAAACCTATCCGATATTCACTCTAACCAATTCTTAAAATCCTTTACACGTTCTCTGGCGACAATAATTTGTTGCTCGTTGAAACGGTTCAGTTTTATCTCGAGTCTGGAGTTGGTATAGCTTACGATATCTTTTATGGCATTGATATTTACATAGAATTTTCTACTAATCCGGAAGAATACGTCTGGTTCTAGTTCCTCCTCTAATTGATCCAAAGTCGCATCCAATAAATAATTCCGTCCCTCATTGGTAAAGGCATAGGTGCCTTTATTTTCACTGTAGATACATTCAATATCTTCAATATTAATAAGCTTCAAATGGTGCCCGACTTTTACGGAAAAACGTTTTTTATACTCACGTTCAATCGGGTTGACCAAGAGGTTCTTAATATCATTAAAATCTAAGGTTACCGATTGGTTTTGTGGTGTACGACCTTTAAATTTTTCAACAGCGGTTTTTAAGTCATCTTCATCAATCGGTTTTAATAAATAATCAATACTATTAAGTTTGAAGGCCTGCAAAGCATACTCATCATAAGCGGTTGTAAAGATTACGGCAGATTTAATATCAATCGCTTCAAAGATTTCAAAAGATAGTCCATCACTTAACTGAATATCCAAAAAAATCAAATCTGGATGCTCGTTGTTTTGAAACCATTCTATCGATTCTTCAACCGAGTGCAACATGGTATCAGCCTTCATATCCATAGCTTGTAGCATACGTTGTAGGCGTCTTGCGGATGGTTTTTCGTCTTCTATTATTATAATGTTCATTATTATATGATTACTTATTTCTGATTACTATTTTATTCCCAAAAGGTGGTCTTTTCATCTTTCTCTTTTAAAAATTTCTCTACTTTTTTATCCTCCCAACTTTTTTTGAACATTCGCTTTTCATTAAAAATCTTGAAGCCGTGTACAATTATGATTACCGTCCAAACACCAATAATACTCAGGTTAAGACTTATAATGTTATTCTTATAAGGTCCGGAAACAATATACAAATTATACAACAGAAGCGTTACAAAAACAAAATATGCAGCTAAATGAATATAAAAAAGCCTTAGTCGCCTTACTTTCTTTTTTGCGTTTTCAAAACGCTGTCTTTCTTCATCAGTCATTTTTAAAATTATTTTATTTTACGAATTCACTTTAAAAGGAACACTTTTTACTTTTTACTTTAAAATTTTTGCTAAGACTGTGACCCGCCCTAACGTGTCTTTTCGGTAAGGGCAGGCTGAGACCGAAAACTAAAATCATTCCCAGCGTTCCTTTTCTTTCTCCATATACTCGTTTATTTTTTTGTTTTCCCAATCTTTCCCAAAAAGGAAATTTGGGCCAAAAACCCCTAAAAAATGAAATACCAATCCTATACCCCAAAAAACGGCTGTGGCATAAGGCCCAAAACCTGTAAAACCAGCATTAACGCCAATAAGTATGATTAAGAATAAATTCACAACCACATAGACCGCTAAATGCCAGTAAAACCCAACAATAGCATCTACTTTTTTCTTGGCTCTTAAATAAGCTTCTTCCTTTCTAAAATCATTTGAGCCTTTATGCTCATCGTATGGTTCTATACTATATTTTTCCATTAGACTATTTTTTTAATCGTTTTGTAATTCATCTTCCATGTACTTCTCAATTTTTCGCTCTTCCCAGTCCTCTCCTAAAATCATTGGAAGTCCAAATACTGAAAATGCATGTAAAGCAATTGCAATACCCCAAATCATCCATGTGATTACAGTTGCAAAATCAAAAAATGCTTCATTAAACGTTTCTCCGTTATTGATATTATTCATGATCTTAACGGCTGTAATCACAGTGTTTATAACTATATAAACCGTTAAATGAATATAAAAAGCCTTTAACTTTTCAACCTTATGTCGTGCTTTTATAAATTTTAAATTAGAATCTTGTGTTTTCATGTTCATCTGTTTTAAATCAAATCAATTAACTCATCGGCAATCAATTTGAGTATGAGTTCCTTCCCTAAGGCAAGGCTAGGAAGGGATTAATTCCAGCGTTCTTTTTGATTTTCCTTCTTCATGTATTCTTCAATTTTTCGTTTTTCCCAACCAGCACCTAAGGCACCATCATCCACAAAAACCCTGTAACCCTGAAAAACCAGACTCAGTCCCCAACCTATCATAGGAAACCAAAACCATTGTATGGTAAAGCTAGAAAACTGATACCATATAAAAACTAGAAATGGCATTACTAAACAGTAGGAAATCAAACTATAATAAAAGCCTTTCAATTCTTCTACGCGTTTGCGAGCTCTTACATAGTCGTCGTTAAGACGTGCTTGTGATTTTTGTGTGGTTCTCATGATTGATACTTGTTTTGTGAGCATAGGAATCGCAACCGCAAAATCCTTTTCTCGTTGATTGATGTGTACTTTTCTATTTGAAAGCAGTTGGTACCGCTGTTTAATATTTTCTAATCCAACACCACTACTCTTCTTTACAATTTGTTTGGGTTGAAGATTGTTCATTACAACTAAGTAATCACCATCCTCATATATTTTAACGTGCAATGGTTTGCTCGTTGTCACCATATTGTGCTTTACGGCATTTTCTAGTAGCAATTGCAATGATAATGGCACCACCTTACTTTCAGGATTTGAAGCCTTATCCGGAATTTCGAAAATAATACTATCCTCAAATCGCATTTTCAAGAGCAACATGTAGGTTCTGGCGAAATTCAACTCCTCATCTACCGTTACCAATTCTTTACTTTTCTGTTCTAAAACATACCGATAGACTTTAGATAGTGAAGTCGTGAATTTTTGCGCATTTTCTGGATTTTCCTCAATTAAGCTCGTCAGTACATTTAAACTGTTGAACAAAAAGTGCGGGTCCAATTGGTTTTTTAAAGCGTCGAACTTTGCACTAGCTGTACCAGCAATGACTTTCTGCTCTTTTATCTTATTCTTTTGGTAACGATTGTAGAAATATATAATATGGAAAACAGTTATAATACTCAGTGTTATCCATAGCCCAAAGGAATAACCTCTCCAAGATTCCCCAGCTATAAACCTTTCAAATTCTATATCATAAATAACAATAGCCGTGAAAACCCTTAAAAGAAAAAGTCCAATTAACGTAATTGTTGTAGCTCCTATGATTCCGATGATCACACGTTTTATGGTATCTCCAGTTTTCCAATTTCGCTTTTCCATATAATAGAAAAACGCCATATTACTGTAACCTAAAACAAAGGCATAAAGTTGATAAAACCCAAAGTCAATCAAAAAGTCATTTACTGATTTGAATTCAAAACCTTCGAAAAACAGATGTCCTACTAAAAATACAGCGGTTCCAATACCGAAGGTTATAAAGATTCTTTTTAATGACTTTTTCATGGGTTATAGTTATTGTGTTTCGTTACCATAGCCAGCGAAAGCTACAGCTTCATTCGTTCCCCTATTCCTTTTTTAACTTCAATATCTATTAAGACTTGCAGTCTTTAGCAACTTGTTCTGCACGTTCCTTTCCCCAATTTGGATGCAACGCACTCTCTGGCTTAAAGGTATCAAAAAGTTCAATGGACGCTTCTATGTCCTTACAAAATGGTGCTGTATCCTTTCCGAAATACTTAGCGCTCCCCATGTCCCATTCTGCTTTACCTAAAGCCGCTCTCGGATTTGTTGGATCCAATGTTGTTGCTTTTTCATACAACTCAGCTACCTTTGCACCATATTTGATGCCGTAGGTCATGCCATCAAAAGCGACCCAATTGGTTAAAACTTGTGCTTGCATCACTAGCAATTCGGCGTTATTCTCACTTTTTAGCATCGCAGCATCCAAATGTTCTTGTGCTTTATCTAGTTGTGCTTTCAACACCGTTGCGTCTTTTTCTGACCAACTTTTTAAACTGTTAATCTGCGCGATATAATAATTAGGCAACCATTCTTTTGGTTCAGCTTTGGCAATGCGCTCAAACATGTTTTCGGCTTCATCAGTTTTACCATTTTGCCAAAGTTCGAAAGCCTTGGTCATTCCTTTTTCAAAATTAGTTTGTGCTTGTGTAATTCCTGAAATTACCAGAAAAGCGATAATAATTAGATGTCTCATAGTGATGGTTTTTAATTAAAGTGATATTGTTATAGATTTATTTTCTTTTAGTTCAAATTTAGCGTCGTCCCATTCTGGTGGCCCCATAAAACCCGTGGCTCCATTAGAACAACCGTAATCTTCTTTTGGAATTCCGAACATAGCCGTATCAAGTTTACCATTATCATTTTCATCATGAAAAATCGAAACGGCATAAGTGCCTGCTGGAATATTCTCAAAACTAATGGTACAAGCTTTATTTTTTATAGTGCTTTTTGACGCTTTAAAAGGTTGACTTAAAAATCCTGATTCGGAATCATAAAGTGCTACAAAGATGTGACCGTCGTTGTTATCGGCTTCTTCAACTTTTACGGTCATTGTAAATGTCTCTTGAGCTTGTGTTTGAAAACTTAAGAAGCTAATCAAACAGATAATAGCAGTTTTTACGAGTAAATTCATGGTTGATGGTTTTGTTTGATACAAATATCGAATACAAATGCAGCTTTGTAAAATTGAAATTACCGAAATGTATGTTTTTAATGACGAATTGTAATTTATTGAAATTTCTCTAAATACATGTACAAAACAATAGTGTTTTAAATTTCAAGTTTCCTATGTGAAATGAATTCGTGGTAATTAATTGGTTTCAATTTCCTGGTTGGAATAATTATATTAATGCATTTCGCTTTAACCAGTATCAATTTCGCCACGAATACACTAATTTACTTGTTCTCATAAATACTGGAGTAAATCTGGACTATCCATTTCACAAATGAAACAGAATGAAAGTCTGTTAAAAAAATAAATTCTCATTCCATATATATTTATTTAACCTAACGACATATAATTCGTGTATTCGTGACAAAAAAAAATCCGCAAAAAACAGTAACTTAGTAAGCCGTTTCTCTACTAATCGTTTACAATTCAATTTTTTTAACCCATAAAAGCCAATCAAAATGAAGCACCTTAAATTTATTATTGCGTTAACGTTGCTGTCAACCTTAGCATTTGCACAAACCGACAAACGATTAAAAGGTATTGAAAAGCAATTCAATTCCGTATTAGAAAGTACGAAAGCACCTGGTTTTGCCGTGGCTATTGTAGAAGGCGACAAAATTATCTATGCTAAAGGTTTTGGATATGCCGATTACGAAAACAAAGTACCAGCAAATGCCAACACGCTTTTTGCTATTGGCTCTTCTACCAAAGCATTTACATCTGCACTATTAGGATTGCATCGCGAGGATGATAAATTATCGTTTGATGATAGTCCAAGAAAACACATTAAGGAACTCGAGTTTTTTAATAATGATATGAATAACCAAATCACCATTAAAGATCTTATGAGACACAGCACAGGTTTGCCAAGACATGATGGTTCTTGGTACTTTTTCCCGAGTCACAACAAGGATAGTTTGATCGCCAAAATAAAGTATCACGAACCTTTTACAGGCGTACGCCAACAATGGTATTATAATAATTTTGGATTTTTATTACAAGGCGTTATTACTGAAAGAATCACGGGAAAAACCTGGGAAGAAAACATTGAAAACGAATTCTTTGAACCATTGGGAATGGAGCGCTCCAACACCACTATTGAAGCCATGAAATCCAGCTCCAATGCCTCATTAGGTTACCAGCTAGATAAAGATAGAAACATTGAAAAAATGGATTATTATGATATTGCCGGTATGTCTCCAGCAGGAAGTATCAATAGTTCTGTCAATGATATGAGCAAATGGTTGATGACTTGGATTAATGACGGAAAATATAAAGATGAGCAAATTATTCCTGAAAACTATGTAAAAGAAGCTATGAGCTCGCAAATGGTTGTCGCAGCCGGATTGCCTTCAAAGGAATTACCAGAAGCACAATTCGCCAATTACGGTTACGGTTGGTTTTTGCATTCTTACAAAGGACATTATATGGTAGAACATGGTGGTAATATCGATGGCTTTTCGGCAAGTGTGGCCTTATACCCATCCGATAGTTTGGGTATTGTGGTCTTGGCCAACCAAAATGGTTCCCAAGTACCAAGACTTATCAGGAATATTGCAGCCGATTATATGCTGAAAGTGAATAAAACCGAATGGGCCAAAAAGCATAAGGAAGATACGGAAAAAGCTTTGGAAGCATTAGAAGAAGCCAAAGACGATATGGGAATTTCCAATGTAAAAAACACCAAACCGTCACATACCAAAATTGATTATACAGGTGCCTATGAAAATAAAGGCTATGGGAAATTTGAAATTGTAATGGAAAACGATTCCCTATTTTCTGAACTTAACGAAGACAGACAATACTTAAACCACTTTCATTACGATACGTTTGAATTTATCGATGTGAAAAACGGTAAAGTAGATACCACAGCCATAGGAAGTTCCATAAAAATAAATTTTAGTACCAACACCGCAGGTGATATAGATTATGGCCATATTGAAATTGAAGGCCTATTAGATCCTATCGCCTTTAAACGGACGCCAAACACCATAGATGTTGATGCCAAAACCTTGGAGCAGTACGTCGGGAAATTTGATTTGATGGGACAGGAAATAAAAGCCTATATTAAGGATGAAAATGTACTTTATGTATTTGTGCCAGGCCAACCAGAATATGCCTTAGTGCCCACAGCAACGCACAAGTTTAATTTTAAAACTTTAGAAGGTTTTAAGGTTGAGTTTATTGAAGCTGATGATAAAAGCATCAACGAAGTGAAATTTATTCAGCCTAATGGGACGTTTGTGGCTAAGCGAAAGAATGAGGATTAAAAAACCAGAAGCTTTAGAACATTGCGTCTTAAAATTAAAAATGCATTTATTTAAAACTTTTTTGTGGTAGATAAAAGTATGATTTATGGCAAAGATGTCCAAAAAATTAGGAGACCACTTGACAAGTTATTAAATATGACTAACTTTATTACCGACTACCCAGAAGTATAGACTTAAGCGAAATAACGTTACTTTTATGGCTTAAGTAACGTTATATGGGTGTTGTAAGCAAGCTGAAGAAACCGACTAACTTAAAAGAATGATTAAGAGCTCAATTGAAAATGACCTATTAAGATATACTGAAAAAATATATGATGAAGGTATTTTCAATAAACATAATGAGAAAATTAATGCCGAAGACTTCTTCTGTCGTCTGTTCAAGTTAATTTATGGTTGGAGCGATTTAGTAAATCTTAATTATTTAGAATCGAATTCTGCAGGAATTGATTTGTATTCAGCTAATCAAAAAATAGCAATTCAAATTACCACCATACAAAGCAAAGAGAAAGAAAAAGTTGAAGGAACAATTAAAAAAGTTCTAAAGCATCATTCTGACAAAAAAATAGAGGGAATTATATGTTTCTTTATAAAAGATAATAGACCACTAAAAAATATAGATGTCAATGAGCTTTCTGAAGAATTTGGGATAAAAATTAAAATAAGAACTACAAAAAACATTATTGGAGATTTTTATAGATTTCCTTCACCCGAAAAAAAAATACGGATTTCAGAAATTGTTAAACAAGAAACATCCTCTGATTTTAAAGGAATAGATTCTTTAGAAATATTTGAACCTTATTACAACAGAAAAATTTCAAAATATACAACACCAGAAAGCTTAATATATTTCTCTGCATTTGAGAAAAATAAAATTCAAGAAATACAGGAACTATTTAACAATGATAAAATCAAGGAATATTGCATTTTAGGCAACCCTTGTAGTGGAAAATCAACATTAGCAAACGCAATATTAAAGAATCTTAAACCATATTATAAAGTATATTACATAGACCTTTCAGACCCTGATTTAAATAATAACAATGTATTAAGTGAGATTAATCAACTATCATTTTATCACACAATTATACTACTCGAAAATGTTCACGATAACATAAAACTTTTTAATAAAGTACAGCAAAAAATCATACGATTTCCTTGGTTAAAAGGGTTATATATTTCCAGATATCATAATTCTTACAGAGAGGAAGATGAAAATTCGATTAGAAATATTTTTAAGGATATTGAAAAATTCAGATATAATCCAAATAAAATATTTGAAGAAAAAGTTTCTGGAATTATTGATAATCGAGTTAAATCTCTTAAAGATGAGTTCCCTCAATTTAATTGGTATGTTGGAGATTTTCAAACAGTTTTAAATAATACAGACAGAAATTTATTAAAACTAAATATTGCATTAGAAACTTGGATTTCATCTACTAAAAAAGGTAGTAACATTAAATTTGAAAAAATAAATAATGAAAGGATATATTCACATTTTTATACAACTCATAAACTAAAAGAATTAGACAAAAAACTTTTGTTTTTGTATTCATACTTATACAGTTATGACATTTCTTTTTTAAGAATAAAAAGAAAAAAAGATGAATTTGATTTACTAAAAGAGAAGGGAATTATTCTGAATTACAATACGAGTGACTATTATTACTTTCCTCATAAAGATTATGCGAACTTAATTTATCAATCCTTAAAAAAAGAAAGGGATTTAGAAATAGAAGACCTTTTAAAATATTTAAAAAAGTATATAAAAAACTTTAAAACAGAATCTGAATTAAACATTACAGAAATAATAATAAAACTGTCTTATGGTAAGGAATTAAAAGTAGTTAGTACTTTATTAAATCAAGTTAGCGTACTAAAGCTTTTATCAAATAAATTTTCTGGAAATATTAGAGATTACGAGGTTTTTGAATTGCAAAAAGCCTATTTCTTATCTTTTGACAATCTCGATAATGATTTACAAGTAAAGTATTATACTCTCTTCATTAATTATTTCACAAAACACAAGCTTGAATTATTTATTTCAAAAGACTATTCCATATATAGCAATTTAATTCAAATAGCAAAAATTTTGAATATTGAATTGGGCAACATATTTATTGATTTAAATTCAAAACATAAAGAGAAAATTAATTCTATTTCGGACTTAACAATGAAAATTAGTTCAAGTAAACCCTATCCCGATACCGTTAGTAGAATACTTAATTCATTCCACTTTCCCGAATGGTTATTAATGATTGAAAAATTACCAACACTTTCAAGAATTACTAACTCATTGTCAGAACTTAACACTTCGCCTCTGTCGAAAAAATTATTAACTGGAGTAATTAATAAAATTAATATTCAAGAATTGGCATTAAAAGGCCAAAAATTAAAAACTGTACAAATCACAAAATCCTTAAGAGAATTAAAAAAAATAGACATAGCTATTGGAACTGACGTAACAAATGACCTAATGAAGCATTTCACGCTCGATAATAAAATAGCATCGACAAATTTATCTGACTTTTCAAAAATTTTATCAGACTTGTCTTCAATTAGTCCTGATTTTGTAGAAACAGAATTGACAGAAAGTTTTCAGAACGGTACTTTTTATAATATATTGGAAAAGGAAAAAAGTATAAATAATATTTCAGCAAGCATTTTAGAACTTAAAAAAATCACTATTTCAAGTGAAAACTTATTTTATGAATTAGTAAATAAATTTTTTGACTCTAATGTGGTTTATAACCTATTAAAAATTGAAACGAATATTAGCAGTTTACTTATTCTATTTGAACTTATAAAAAGAAACGAAGTTGGAATTAATGAAGGTGTTAAAAATAAACTTTTGGTTTCTATTAAAAAACTAATATTAGAATCTGACTATGATTACACTCTATATTCTAATCCAAAAGTTCTCAATATTCCAGAATTAAAATCAAAGATTAATGATGAAATTTCAACTGAATTATTAAACAAAATTCTTAATCGGTCTAAATTCACAATATTGGATTCTTTATTTAGAGTATTAAATGCTATCAATAAAGAAAAAACAATAAACGCATTGAACAAAGCTGATTTGAATATTTTTGTTCAATCAATATGCAATAAAGAACTCAATATGAGTCAATCATTAGAGGTTTTATTTAGAGCTAAATCGAAGACATATATTGATGAGAATTTTAATTCAAATTCATTTTGGTACAACTTATTAGATGAATATTTAATAATTCAAAAAGATAACCAATACAATTATCATAAATTGAATTTTGGAGATTTCTTGAAAGCTTTTGAATTTTGCTTAAAAATAAATACAGAAATAGCATTAAAACACTTTGAGAATGATTTTCTAAAAAAACTTAAATCAAAAGAAAACTTTACTATATCATCGCTATTTCAGTTTTTAAGAAAAATTGAAATTAAAACAAAAAGTAAATACAACACAGAAATTCAACAGTTTTTAGACCTTAATAAGTCAAAATTTATAGAAGGTATTAAAAATGAAAACATTGAAAAAACAACTTCTGGTTTGGTTGAATTAAGTAAGTGTGAGTTCGGAAATTATGTTGACGAGTTTATTTATAATGCTCGAAATACATTTTCAACGAAACTAAAGCAAATCAAAGGGAATAAAAAAATAGAGAAAAAAGTTCACGCTGATTTAAAAATAATTGCCACTAATAAATCGAAATTTTTACTAAATGAATTATAAAAGCCAGCTTACAACACCGTATATAATTAATGGCTAGTTTTAGCTTGTTTACGAAAATTTTCGCAGATTTTCTATTCAGTTTTTATTTACTAAATTAGGTGCTTAAACACGCCACTAATCATATACAATCACGTTGTAGGTAATTTGCCATCGCTAATGACGTTTTGTACAAGGATTTCCTGAGCGGTGTTGTGGATAGGGAAACGGACTCCACTGGAAGTGTAAAAATGGAGCCGGCAACTATTCGACCATTTCTGTCGGATATTGCCCAAGTAGTTTAGCTTTCAGCGTTGAGAGCTCGCTCTCAAAACGTTGGAACGTTAAAAACTACTTGAACAAGGACGGTAAAATTTTTGAGAAAGTCAAATATTTGAGCGTAAATGTTTGCGTTTTTACACTTCAAGTGGGGTTTTTGGTGCGTTTCAGACTGATCATACACAAATGTATGGCTCAATATGAAACGCGAGGCTTGTACAAAAGCGACCCAATTATTGTCTTATGGCAAACTATGAACAGTTTTATTCCTAATTTTAGGAAAAATTAAAATTAAAATAAAACTACCCACAACATGCAATATACGTAATGGCCCAAAAAACTATCAGCATGAAAAGGGGCCACTACGTATATTGCTATCGTTGGCAGTAATATGAGAATGACAGAACTTTTAAAGAAATATTTAGTTATTAAATGGTGGATTCCGCTACTATTTTTCGGAATATCTTTCATTATTTTTATAACAGGAATTATTTTACCAAATACTGATTTTGGGTTTAATTTATTTGCTTTTTCTGTTCTGATATTATTAATCTCATCTATTTGGGATCAATCTCAAAAGTTGTGTGTGAGTTGGATAAATAATTTGATCTTTGCCCAAAAAAAGATCGTACATTGAATTTATCCCTAGACCTGCTCAAGTTACTATTACCAGAATTACTAGTTTCACATTTTGACATCACTAGACATAGTATAGAACAAGATACTGTCCATCTGTATTTTGAAGAGAAAAAAGATACGCCTAAAGAAGAAAAGAGCCGTACCCTTATAGCCCACGGTTTTCATAAACAAGTGACCGTTCAAGATTTTCCTTTGCGCGGTAAAAAAGTATTCTTGCATATAAAGCGTCGGCGTTGGCTCGATAAACCCAGCAAAGAAGTTGTACAAAGAGATTGGAATCTAGTAGCACAGGGAACTCGTATGACCGTAGAGTTTGCTGCTTTTTTAAAAGTACTTGGTCAGTACTAAGGCTAATGACTGTCATACCATTGGTCGTTTTTATGGCGTTAATGGTAAGAAGCTCGGGCGGCAGTATCGAGATTATCTTAGTGAGTTTAAAGACTGGAAAGCCAAGAAACATGCTAAAGAGTGGCTCGTCTTTCCTGAGAACATGGGCAAGTATTTATCCATTGATGAAACAGCTCTCTCCAAAGGTGAACTCTATACCATTATCACCAATAAAAAAGCTAAAGGCAAGAAAGGAGCTATAGTAGCTATTATGGCAGGAACTAAGGTGGAGCCTATTATAGAACAACTCCTTAAAATTCCTAAATCAAAAAGAGATAAGGTTAAAGAGATCACCTTGGATATGGCCAACTCTATGAAGTTCATTGCTAAAAAGTGTTTTCCCAAAGCTATACAGGTTACCGACCGTTTTCATGTACAAAAACTAGCTTTAGAAGCTTTGCAAGATATCAGAATAAAACATCGTTGGGAAGCTATAGATATGGAAAATGACCAAATTAAACAGGCTAAAACTATCGAAAAAGAGTTTATCTCTGAAACATTTAATAATGGAGACTCCAGAAAGCAACTCCTTGCCAGAAGTAGGTACCTGCTCTATAAAGCGCCTAACAACTGGACTCAAAACCAATACCTTAGAGCTAAAATCTTATTTGAACAATATCCGGATATTAAAAAAGCTTATAATCTGGTACAAGGACTTAGGAATATATTTAATACCGCTACTTCTATACAAACAGCTTATACTAAACTCGCCCACTGGTATAAAGATGTAGAGGCTACAGGATTTAGGGCTTTCAATACTATTGCAAATACAATTACCCTAAACTATAGATCGATACTCAATTATTTTATTAATAGAAGTACTAATGCATCCGCTGAAGCTTTCAATGCCAAAATTAAAGCCTTTAGAGCACAGTTTAGAGGTGTCAAAAACATAGAATTCTTCCTCTTTAGATTAACAACAATTTTTGCCTAACACACAACATTTAGGCATGATCCTCTATTTGGCAGATAATAAAAGGCAAAAAAAAGACTGGTTTTGCATTATTATCAACCGCATTAACGCCAATTTTCGCTCTCGGATTTATGGCTTACCTATTTGCTGGAACGATGAACAAACCTGATGAAAAATTAGCTTCAGAAAGAATTGAGCCACTTATCAGAGAAAAAACTGATTTGACCATTCCGAATGACTTTGAGATTTTGGAAAATTTAATCGAACATACAGAAGGAGCTTTTGATTCTGATTATTCCGTCGGACTGACAATTGAATATAAAGAATCTGATGAAAAAAATATTCTAGAGCAAATTCTCAAAAGCGCGGAATTGAAATCTGATAAAGGTTCGTGGAAAAAATATGACAGCGGATTTGATTTTGAACATAATAATAACGAAATAAATAGAGCTGAACCGTTTTATTTCAAAGTAGACACTATAAACAATAAAATGGAATTGAATTTAAGTCACTTATGAATAAAAAACTACTGGCAACACCGTGTATAATTCATTGCTAGTTCTGGCTTACTTACGAAAATCCTCGCGGATTTTCTATTTGGTTTGTATTTGCTAATTTAGTTGCTGAAACACGCAACGAAATCATACACAAACACGTTGTACGTAAGCTAAAAAAAACACTCAGAAAATCAGCATACAGAATGAATTGCACTCAAATTTATACGACTCGGAAACTTGAAAAGACAATTCAAAAATCGATTGTAAAAAAAAGTGAAACCGAAAACAAAATCTTGGGAGAATGGGTTGCGACAATTTTTTATGTAGACAGAAAAAAATGCTGGCTGATTGTAAACAAACTGACCAAATATTTGCTGATACTGTCGGACATAAAATCATCTGAATTGAATAATATCACTCGAATATTTACAGAAACACTTAATTCTCAACTTAAAAACGACGGAATTGAAATTGATTATAAAACTTTGAGCGAACTCATCGGCGAAATAAAACTGTGCGAAACAAACAATGACCGAAGTGCGAATGGGTCTCTAAATAATTGTATGTTCAGCATTGAGCAATGGAAAATTGATTATGGTAGTTTTGAAAATTTGCCTTTCCGGAAAATAAATAGCAGATTAAACAGCTCACCGAACCAAATGATGGAATGGAAATATCCAAAAGAAATAATGAACGAAACAATAAAAGCCTACGTACAACAACGGCTATAGTTCATTGCGGCGGAATTTCCTCTCGGCAATTCCTGCGTATTTGCTAACTTTGGTTTACGGCGGAATAGTTCTGCCGAACCATTCCGCAACGAAACCATGGCCAAGACCGTTGTATGCCATGTGGTTAAAGAGTTACGAGCGGTATATAAAAGTTACGAAATCAAAAAAAACAAGTTCGGAATTATAAGAAAAAAGCTGATCTTTAAAAACAAAACGTCGGACTGAACTCTCGTACGTAAAAGAAAAAATAAACAGAAAACAGATAAAACAGGACTGTCAAGCAAAACGTAAAAAAAAGAAACCCAACAACGTCGGACTGACAAGCCGTTCGGAAAATGAAGATTGAAAATTTTTGCGAAGTTGGTTTCATATTCCCAAAAGTCCTGCGATTCTGCGAACAACGTCGGAATGATAAGCTGTACTTATAAATCAAATCGGAACAACAAACCAAAATAAAACACGGCATACAACATTGTGTATAGTTCATTGCTTGCCAGGTGCTTATCCGTAAAATTCCTTCGGAATTTTCTCAGGCTCGTAAAAGTTTGCTAAATTAGTAACTTAATCACGCAACAAACCATACACTGAGCGTTGCCAACAATTTGAGAAATGCTCGCAAATGTTAACATAATGAAATTAGCCTTTGATGCGTTAGAGCACGCTTCAATGAAAGAGAATTTCTCTGATTTTATGAATCAGCTAATTCAAAAGGCTGTTGAATTTTGGGAATTTAGAGATTTTGACTCTGCAATTGAAAAGTGCAATGAATTTATCGAATGGAATTCGGAAATTCAATTTGTGCATTTGTTTAAAGCAATGATTTATTCATCAGCTAAAGATTTTTATAAATCCCAAAAAATAGTAGACGGAATAGATAAAGACACTTTAGATGAATATGAATTAAAAATTAGTTTATTCATTTCTTCAATTAACGAATTTTACACACATAAGTTTCAAGACGCTCTGAACACTTGCAATGAGTTTCTGAAATTGGACAATGGAACATTTACTGAAATCCATATAATCAGAGGATTTGCGAATGCATCGTTAGAAAGTCATAAAGAGGCTATTAAAGACTTTAAAATTGCATTAAAGGATACTGACCAAGAAAATGCTATAAAAGCGAATTTAGCATACAGTTATTTAAGAAATAAGAATCATTTAAAAGCCCTTATGATTTTTAGAAAAATATCAAAACACTATCCAAACCATTGGAAAGTTCAATACAATACCGGTTTATCATATTTTAAATTTGCATTATTTAAAAAAGCAATGCCATTTCTAAATAAAACAGAGGAATTAAAATCAGATTTTTCTGGAACGTATTTGACAAGAGGATTTATTTATTTAAAAAAAGGAAAAAAAGAATTAGCTCATAAGGATTTTTTGAAAGCTAAGGAACTTGGAGCTGAAAGAAATTATGAAATTATAATGAGAAAATATTATCATAAATATTAAAAAACTGTTGGCAACACCGTGTATAATTCATTGCTAGTTAGAGCTTACTTACGAAAATTCCGCTGGAATTTTCTATCTGTGATTATTTACTAACTTTAGTACTTAAACACGCAACGAAATCATAAACAAACACGTTGGCAATAATTAAGAGCAACATTATGAAAAACCTACTTCTTCTTTTATTTTTTATTCCTATTGTAAGTTTTGGTCAAAATTTTGAGGGAACACTTGTGTATGAAAATGATATTGAGATTGCTGAAAAATTCTCAAAACAGTTAGGAATGACTAAAGAGAAAATGATGGAAAGTGGACAATTCTTTGAGGAAACTCTGACTACTTATAAAGATGGAAACTATTTGAGCAAACCGAATAAAGGAAAAATTAAAATTATTTATTTATCAGACAGAAATGAAATTTTGACAATAGACAAAAAATCTGAATTAATTCCTGCAATTAAAGCTGAAATAGATTTAGAAACAGAGCTAAAAGAAAAAAGCCCAAAAATTACAGTAGAAGAAACAGACGAAATTATCCTGAATATAAAATGCTCTAAAGTAATTGTTGAATGGGAAACTGGAACTTATGAGTATTTTTTCAATTCAGACCATTTAAAAATGGACTCGGCATTATACAGTAAACATAAGTACGATATGTGGTCGGAATATTTAAAAATATCGAATTCTTTGCCATTAAAAATCGTGAAAAGGATGGATGGAATGATGACAATTACTATGACACTAAAAGAAATAAAAGAGCATTCAGTTAATGATAAAATATTCAAACTTCCTAAATTAGAATTGAGCAAAGAATTTAATGTTTCTAAAGGGAATCAAGTCTATTATGAAAAAAAATAACTATTGCCAACAAAGTATAATTAATTGCTTTGGCAAGTGCCTATTTGGAAAATTCCATCGGAATTTTATCGGGTTCGTATTTGTTTACTAATTTAGTTGCTTAACCACGCCACTAACCATACACAACAACATTGTGCAACTTTAAGCAAAATATGAAAAATATTTAGATTTGAATATTCTAATTAATTTTAAACACTAAAACTATAAATTCGAATATGGAGAAAACAGAATTACCAAATGGAAAATTAATATATGTATTGGCAATATTGAGTTGCACATTATTTTGTTTCGGAGGAATTACTATTTTATTTGCGCTCAGTTCATATCTACTCGCCAGAAAATCTGAAAAAATATATGAACAAAATCCTAGTGCATATTCTAATATAAAGAAAATAAAAAAGGGAAAGATTATTGCAATTATCGGCTTAATACTAAATTTAATAATAGTTGGAATTACTATCTGGACATTGGCAACAATAGGATGGGATGCTTGGTCTGATGAGTTCATTAGAAGATGGAACGAGGGATTACAAAACAATAGCCGATAAATAAAAAACGTTGCACAACATTGTATATGAAAAATAGCGCAAGTCGTTGCTAATACAAAGACTTGGGCATTTTTGAAAAGTCGCCAAATTTTAAATTTGACGATTTACCAAAAAAAATAAATAGTATCCCGAAGCATCGGGATAAAAATCAGGCTTGTGCTTAATCCGAAAATAATTTTATAATTTGCAGGCTACGAGACATATACAAACAGTTAGCTACAATTAAAAAAATGATACCGAAACACATTATACTGGGATTTATATTCGGAATTTCAATGTCCTTTATATCTTGGATAGTCGGAATGATAATCAACAGTATTCTCATGAAAACTGCATACTACAAAAAGCTATCATATCTGAATTTTATTAAAAGTAAATCTCTGAATAAAAATATCGGAATCAAATACTTTAAATGGATTGTAAAAAATACTTTTTTCAAATTTTTTAATCAGAAAATTAAACTAGAAAACAGAAATACCGACTTGACCGTAATTCGGAATGAAATGACTTTCTCTGAAATAAGTCACTTAATCGGATTTATCTTTGTGACAATTTTTGCAATTTATAAAAGCATTGTTGTGGGAATATTATTCGGATTGATAATGATGATTCCTAATGTTTTAATGAACCTATACCCTTCATTATTACAACAAGAAAATAAAAGACGAATTGACAAAATGATGAAAAGTAAAACCAGAACACTAAATTAACTTATCGTATTTTGAACCAATTCACGGTAACCATTCTGAATATTTTGAATAACAATTGACTTATCAAGATTAAATCCTTTATCTGAAATAGGTAACATTTTTGGATTGAACTGACGAAAATTTTTGTCTGCAAAAAGTATTATTTCTATGAGCATTGGAGCTAAAGCAATTCCCTTTTCAGTCAATAAATAAATATTTTCTTTCAAGTTTTCGGGTAATTTCCTTTTTGTAATCAATTCGAAAGATTCCAATAGTTTTAATCTTGCCGACAAAATACTTGGCGCAATAGCTTCTTCTGAATCTGAAATTTCTTTAAATGTTTTTTTGTGTCCAAGCAACATATCCCGAATAATTAGTAACGACCATTTATCGCCAATAATATCAAGTGCAGAAGCCATTGGACAACTTGACCTAAATTTATTTTTCACATTTTGTATCTTTTTTACTATTAATTCAATAGTAATTATTATTTTTGCTTTCAATTCAATAGCAAAATTACAAAAGTAAAATGAGATACAATAACCAAAACGTACTAATCACAGGTGGAAGCTCTGGAATTGGACTTGCCCTCGCCAAAAAATTTATGGAAAATGACAATACAGTAATCATCATTGGTCGCAATTTATCCAAACTAGAAAAAGTAAAAGTCGAGAATCCTAAAATACATATTTTCCAAATTGATGTAACAGACGATGCAGAGGTTAGAATGCTGGTAGATGATATTGAAGAAAAATTTGATGGTATAGATATTCTCGTAAATAATGCAGGAGTCATGAATTTGGTAGATGCTGGAAACGAAGAAAACAACTTGCAAAAACAAATGCAAGAAATCGAAATCAACTTTAATTCGCCTATCAGAATGTTGCATTATTTTCTTCCACTACTTAAAAAAAGCAACAATGCAGTTTTAGTCAATGTTTCTTCCGGCTTGGCTTATGTTCCTTTTGCACAAGCACCCGTGTATTCGGGTACAAAATCAGCTTTGCATTTTTGGACAAAATCCATTCGT
This sequence comes from Winogradskyella forsetii, assembly GCF_013394595.1. Lineage (GTDB taxonomy): Bacteria > Bacteroidota > Bacteroidia > Flavobacteriales > Flavobacteriaceae > Winogradskyella > Winogradskyella forsetii. The sequence continues at coordinate 1,402,021 of NZ_CP053348.1, read as the reverse complement.
CCACAGCTAAAACCGCATCATATAAAAGTCGTAGAACTTTTGCCTCCTGTGGTAAAAACAGAAATATTTGATGGTATTGATGTAAGTGAGGCGGATTTTAAACCTATTCTTCCTCAAAAATTAGCTGATATTTTTTGGAAAGATTATATAAAAGGAAAAGAAGAAATTACGCCAGGTAGGTCTTCTCAACTTAAATTAATGAGCAGATTAGCACCAAAATTCATTTTTAAACAACTCAATAAACAACCGATTCCAAAACAATAATATTATGAAAAAATATCTTCCTTACATTTCAATTATCGGCATAGCTGCTTTCGTAGGCAATATGCTTGTTATCGGCTTTGGATTTGGCGCTTTTTGGCAAAGCTTAGAGCCAATGGAATTTATGAAGCAATTTACACTTCAATTTCCCAATCTCTTACCGCCCACCATGGGGATTTTATTGCCAGCATTATTGGCTACAATAGCTTTAGTGATAAACACCAAAGGGCAAAAAGAAGTACGTAAAAATTGGAGTATTGCACTTGCAGGATTAGTGATTGCTTGTACCATAACAACTGCGTATCATTTACCAACTAATTTAGGTTTCATGGAGTCAGAATATTCGGCAGAAGTAGCGACAAGCAAACTCAATCTTTGGATGTTGCTGCATTGGGTTAGAACTGTAGTGGTTTTCATAGCTGCTATTTTTGCTGTAAAAGCATTTGAATTATCTACTAATAATTAAACAAGATAAAGAAATAGATATGGACAATTTTACAATTTTCAATATGCAAACTATTGCAGGTTTGCTCACATTTTACTTCGCCTTTAAATGGTTTGTCTTTCCAAAACTCAGCAAACTTTCAATTTATGACGCACTTGTACCAATGGTACTAATTCATGGACTTCGGTATTTAGGGATGGTGTTTATGGTAGACACACAAGTTTATGATGAATTTCCAGATGATTTAGCGTTTACGGTCGGTATTTGGGATTATAGTACAGCAATACTTGCAGTAATTACCGCTTTTGCTTTGAAAAATAAATGGAAATATGCCATATCACTAACTTGGATATTTAATATTTTTGGATTTACTGACCTAGTTGTAGCATTTCCGCAAGTTTTTGAAATCGAATTCTATAATTACGATTTAGGAACAATGTGGTGGGCATTTACTACCATTGGCGTTGTGAACATGATAAGTCATATCTATATTTTCAGTAGACTAATCAAAAACTTGAAAAATAAAGATTAAACATTCGGAAAAAAACTACAGCTAGCATTGTAGACAAAAAATAGCGGTTTAGGTGCCTACCTGAATCGCTTTTCTATTTAATTAAGTATCTTGCTTATTGAAAAGTAAGTGCTATTTAATCTGCTACTTTTCATATACCAATCGTTGGCAAACATACCCAAACGCACACAACATGAACAAAATTGAAAAAACACTAGGTTTTGGAGCAATATTCCTGATGATATTAAGACTTATTACCGACTACCCTTATTCCGCTCTTTTAATTACACTTTCTATATTTATTTTGTCATTAATTTACCTCTTTTTTAGTTTTAAACTATTGAACAGTAATAAAAAGGACTCTACAAAAAAAACAAGTTCACTTAGACAAACGGGAATAATCTTAACTGGAATTGCTCTATCACTCGTACTTATCGGAATATTATTCAAATTTCTACAATGGCCATACGGAAGCTTTAATTTAATGATTGGCCTTTTATGTTTAATTCCAATAATTGTTATTTCAATTTTTAAGTTTACTAAAACAAAATCTGAATTTTATAAAAATTTACTGTTTAGAATATTGATTATTGGAGTAATCGGAACTTTGTTGCTATTTACGAAAAATGAAACCCTCTTGGCACTTAAATACCGAGATTTCCCAGATTATGTTGAAGCTGAAAAAAAACTAATGCAAGACCCAACGAATAAAGAATTAGAAATAATAGCAAACGAAGAACGAGAAAAAATGCATCAGTCGAAATAAAAGCACGATTTGCCAATAACATGCATAATTAATTGCTTTGGCAAGTGCTTTTTACAAAAATTCCTTCAGAATTTGGAGAGTGTTTTATAGAGACTTATTTTTAGGTTACTTTAACGAAAATAAAATAAGAGACAAACAAGTATCAAATAGGCTATGTCAAAATCTAGTGTAAAGTATGTGACTCTAACTTTGTAAACTATTTGCCTTAACGAACAAAGCCCAAAACACATGAATAATTTACTCTTTAAAAATATAATTTTTCTGATATTATTACTTTTTACAAATTATTTAACTTCCCAAGAAGCGACTAACTTCAATCACTTAGTTTTGACAAGAGTTGGTTACCTAAATAAAGATAAAGTACTTGATTCAATTACTATCAAACAGGATACAGTAAATCAATTTAGACCTTATAGATTAGAAATCTATCTGAGTAAGAAAAAAGTCGGTAAGATTTTATCAATATCAACGGACAAAGCAATTACGCCTGAATACTTTCAAGGATCTAATGGAATGGAAAAAGAAAAAAGTTTTTCAGACATTAAAATCAGAAATTACATTTTAACGATAAAACATGATTATGAAAATGAACTTAAGGAACATTCGTTTCGATTACGAGCTAATAAGTTCAAGCTAATTAAATACTATTCTATTAAATCGGATAATTTTGGGAAAATTCACTATGAAACAATAAATTTTGTTAATCATATTAGAAAAACTAAAACTGTCAGTAGTTCTAACAATCGTGTACTTGATGAAAATGAATATAAATTAAGAATGAATTCTACATACTTAAAAGATTTGAATATGGTATCTGAAATTCATCATTAAACACTGCATATAACACCGTATAAAATTAATTGCTATTACATGCCCACTTACTAAAATCTGCTCGGATCTACTATTCGATTTGTATTTGATAAATTTAATGCTGAATCGACGCAACTTATCTTATATATTTACATCAGACTATCTCAAAACCTATAATTTTGGCTAGCGTATTCAGACAAGTATCTTTGAAAAAATCCAAATACCGCATTCACAAGGATACAAAATACGTTTTGAGACAGGCTGCCGTTACCCAAACATTTGAGAAAAACTGTATAAATTGAACGTTTCCCTAACTGAAACCAACACTTCACTTATTAAGAGTTTTGAAATCAATAAATTAGAATTATGTTTGAGTAATAAAGCAAATCAACAAACATTATGAAAAACACGCTGATTTTAGGACTTACAATTTTGCTTTTCGCTTCTTGCGGAAAAGAAAATAAACCAAAAATTGTACACGCTGAAAATAACGGAAATGAAATTCCTGAATTGAAAAAAGACACAACATTTATTGAAATATCAGATTTACCAATTCAAATAGATAGTACTGATTATTTAATTCATCCAATTGGAGATTTTAGAATAGAAGACAATAGAGGAAAAATTATTTACAAATCTTCTCGATATGGGTCTAACAATTTTAAGATTTCAAATTATGGAGGTTACAGAATAACAGGGGATTTAAGCAATGTTAAATTCCAGCATATAGATTCTGAAAAACTATCATCTCTTACCGAAAATATAATCAAAATAAAATCACTTTCATTTTTGAGAAAAGTATTCGATAATACTAAAAAACAGTTATTAGTTTACGAAGTAACCGACAAAGACACGAATCAAGATGGAAAACTTGACTTTAGTGATGTAAATACATTGTATATCAGTAGTATTAATGGAACTGACTTTAGAAAATTGACTGACAACAATAAAGAACTTATTGATTGGAAAATAATTGAGTCAAAAAATAGACTTTACTTCAGAACGATAGAGGACACAAATAAAGACGGAGAATTTGACAAAAAAGATATTGTTCATTACAAATATGTGGATTTGAATTCTAACAATTTTAAAATAACTGAATATAATCCAATTTAAAAAAAAGTTGGGTAACACCGTATAAAATTAATTGCTACTGTTCTAGCCTACTTACGAATCCCGATAGCTATCGGGACTCGTGATTTTTGAACTGCACCCAAAAAAGTTAGACACTATTTAAGCTTTTTTCATGTCGGCCAAATTAAAAATTATGCGACAGCGAAAATCGACACTTTAGCAATTAAAAAATAGTAACTAAGAGTTTCTGTTAATAGCTGCTGTTAATATAAAATAATCGAAATTTGTGTTAGCAAATTACGAGTTAACTTATTTAGAATTGGCCCAGTCTTTATTGTATAATTATAGTCTTAAAAAAATGATATATGCGCTTACGTACGAGCTGTGATTTAAAGTTTGAGATTTTTGAGCCAACCCCATTTATTTTTATGTTAAGGCCACGTAGTGGCAGCCAACAATGGGTAGAAAGAGAAGAATATAAAATTACACCAAGTACACCGGTTTTCGAATTCACGGACAATTATGGCAATCTGTGTCAACGATTAATTGCCCAACCTGGAATGTTCTCAATTTCTACGTCTTCAGATGTTGTAACCTCTAATTTTATAGATCAAGGCTTTGGCGAACCATTTATTGAAATCCAGAATTTACCAGACGCCGTACTAAGTTATCTTTTACCAAGTAGATACTGCGAGTCTGATCTTTTTAATGAAATGAGTACAGCTATTACCAAAGGCCAAATAATGGGCTACAACCAAGTTTCAGCAATTACAAATTGGTTGCACAACAACATTGAGTATCTGCCTGGCAGTAATAATCAACCCTTATCAGCCGTTCAAGTTAACAATAGACAGTTTGGTGTATGTAGGGATTTGGCCCATTTAGGTATTGCACTTTGCCGTAGTTTAAGCATCCCAGCACGTATTGTAGTTGGTTATTTACACAATTTGGAACCAATGGATATGCATGCTTGGTTTGAGGCCTATATTGGTAACCGTTGGTATACTTTTGATGCCACTCAAGTAGGCTCTCCAGGAGGTTATGTTGTTCTTGGCTTTGGTCGTGATGCTGCCGATGTTGCCATTTTTAATCAATTTGGCTCTTTGGTTTCTCCAATTGAAAATCGTGTTAAAGTTGAACTTCACCCTTAAATTAAATGGGAAAAGTAACTTATTTATTTTAAAAAATTTAGAGGGTTATATAATGATTTATTGTTAGTCGTGCATAAACATATTAGCACACCATTGAAGCATCCATATAAAAAAAAAAAACGTTTTTCAACACAACCTATGAACTTTTTTCAAAAATGTCCAAAAACCGTAATCTAAATTAGAACCTTGAGAAAAAAGAAATATTTGATTGATTGGAACAATTATGCTATTCCTGATTTTGAACATCCTGATTTTCGGTATCGACGGTTTAAAATTCATTATATTCCATTACTAGTAGTAGAGAAATTATAAGTCGTGAAGTTTCTAGACAATCAATAATCTGTAACCAGATTTAAGGACCTTACATTAAAGCAAACTAATTTTCATTCAGAACCAACCATGACCTTCAGAAAAGCAACAAAAAACGATATCTCAGCCATTGTAGCAATGATTGCCGATGATGAACTCGGCCAACAAAGGGAAAATTTCAAAACTCCATTACCAGAAGAATATCTAAAAGCCTTTGAAAATATCAACGCAGACGACAACCAAGAACTCATAGTTGTAGAAAACGAAAATGCTGAAATTATTGGTACACTTCAATTATCCTTTATTCAATACCTCACCTATAGAGGTGGAATTAGAGCACAAATTGAAGCGGTAAGAATCAGAAAAGACAAAAGAGGACTTGGCATTGGGAAAACAATGTTTGAGTGGGCCATAAATAGAGCCAAAGAACGAAAAGCACATTTACTGCAATTAACAACCGACAAAAAAAGACCAAAAGCTATTCAATTTTATGAAGATTTAGGGCTTAAAGCGACTCATGAAGGCATGAAAATGCACTTCTAAATTATGAAGTCCAACAAAAGAAAACAGAACGCTTATTGAAATAAATTCAGACTAATTTATCGTATCAAATTCCTGATCCTTCATTACTCCTTCCGATACAAACTAGGTAAACTAATTTTAAAGCGAACGGCAACTAAACGTATCGTAATAACCACGATTGCAACAATAACAAACAGAAAATTTCTATCCTCAAAGAACTGGGACAGTAAAAAATAAGTAAGACCTCCCAAAATACAAGCCGTGGCATAAATCTCCTTCCTGAAAATCACAGGAATTTCATTACACAATATATCTCTTAAGACACCACCGAAACAAGCCGTCATGGTACCTAATGCAATACAGACTAAAGGATGCAGACCTGCAATAAGTCCGGTTTCGATGCCAACCACTGTATATAGCGAAATACCAATGGTATCGAATAAAAACAGGGATTTCCGAAGGTAACTAATACGCTTTCTAAAAACAACCGCAAACACAGCAGAACCCATAATAACGTAAACAAAGGTCATGTTCCGCATCCATGACACGGGTTCAACGCCAATCATAACATCACGCAAGGTGCCACCACCAACGGCAGTTACAAAAGCAATTATGAGCACTCCGAAGGGATCCATACGCTTGTTCATGGCAACTAATGCCCCTGAAATGGCGAAAGCTATGGTTCCTAATATGTCTATGATTTGAAAAAACATTCTTGAATAATAGTGTTATTTTTTTGTCATTCCGCACTTGATGAGGAATCCATTCGATACTTGGAATTCCTGCATTCCCAGGAATTTGGTTCTTTGAGCTACTTCGGCAAACGTTGTTTGGTACTTTCGTAACAAAATACATTTTGTTTCTCGGTAATGCTCAGTATAAGTCCTTCGACTCCGCTCAGGACAGGCTAATCACACTTTTTCAGAAATAGAAAAAGTGGTTCTCTTAGATACTTCGGCTTCGCTCAGCATAAGCGATTCGCTAACTTTTTCTGAAAGAGAAAAAGCTGCTCTCTTAGATACTTCGGCTTCGCTCAGCATAAGCGATTCGCTAACTTTTTCTGAAAGAGAAAAAGCTGCTCTCTGCTTACATATTTTGAGTATAATAATTATAATCCTTAAGAATGGTGTCTATAAACTGAACATCATACAGCTTCGATTCAATCTGCAACGTATCGCAAATCTTATTTTTTAAAATGGTTAAGGTTTTAAAATCATTATTCTTTTTCGAAATGATAAACGCCTCTTTAATAATTCTTACATCTTTGTCGGTTAACTGGGTGACATTATTAAAAATAGGTTCATAATCGTCGTTTAAATCTTCGAGAATAGTACTAGTGATTTTGTGCTTTTTCTTAACACTTATAACTACAGTTCCCGCAGCAGCATCGCCAACACGTTGTTTTTTATCCGATAACAAAATACTTAAAACTCCTATTGATGGCGAAAAAATCCACAAATCAACAATCCTGAGCATCCAACGCACAAAGAAATTATACCATTGTGTTGGCGAACCATCTATGCTTACCACTTTTATTTTTAATATCATTTTTCCGATGGTCTGTCCTCCAAAAAGAATATGGCAAATGACCGAATAAAATAGTGCTGGTAAGGTCAACAAGCCCAAAAAACCACGTCTTGTCCAGCTATCTGCATCAAATATTTCAGAAACCGAAACAAGGTTTTCAATGATGGTCATATAGGTGATCAAAATAATTCCATCTATTAAGAAGGCGACCATTCGTTCACCCAAACCAATTAACTTATAATCTAAGTTGACATTTTGTGCCGTGTTAATTGCTAATTTGCCCATTGAAATGTATATTCGTTTCTAATTTATAACAATTTATGCGCGAAGCGTCTTTCGTGAAGCAAAATAAGGAAAAATGGATTGGTTTTGAAAACGCATTAGAGAATAATGCGAAAATAAAACCTGATGACTTAGCTTCTTACTATATTCAACTTACCAACGATCTGTCTTATGCTCAAACCTATTATCCTGGGAGCAAGACTTTGCTGTACTTAAATTCGTTGGCTTCACAAGCACACCAAAAGATTTATATTACCAAAAAAGAGTCAAAAAATAAAATTGTGTCGTTCTGGCTTGAAGAGTTTCCTCTATTTTTTTATCAATATCATAAAACCTTGCTCTACGCCTTTCTAATTTTTATGGCAGCAGTAACTATTGGTGCTGTTTCTACCTTGAATGACGACTCGTTTATTCGCTTAATTTTAGGCGATGGTTATGTCAATATGACTTTAGAAAATATTGAAAAAGGCGAACCCATGGCTGTTTATAAAAGCGGTAGTCAAGTTGGAACGTTCTTAGGAATTACCATAAATAATATTAGAGTTGCGATTATCGCTTTCGCCTGTGGCGCGATTTTTAGCGTTGGAACTATTTATGTACTTTTTAGTAATGGCATTATGTTAGGCGCATTTATTACTTTCTTTTATAATTACGGTATTTTGGAAAAAACCTCAACGGTTTGGCTACATGGAACGATTGAAATTTCAGTTATAGTTATCGCTGGCTGTGCTGGTTTGGTAATGGGAAATAGCTTTTTGTTTCCTAAAACCTATTCCAGACGTGTCGCATTTATGAAAGGTGCAAAAGACGGATTAAAAATTGTGGTGAGCACTATTCCATTCTTTATTGTTGCCGGATTCATCGAAGGATTTATAACCCGTTATGGCGAGCAAATGCCTTGGTTTTTAGCCTATGGCATCATCTTTTTATCTTTATTTTTAATTGTTTATTACTATATCATTTATCCGATTGCGCTGAATAAAGCAAGCCATATAAAACCGCTCGAAGCCACATCACAAACGCATCCCAAATCCCTATTAACGTGAACGAAAAGTATATTGAATTAAGAACAAGAAGTACGTTTGGCGATATTATAAATACCTACTTTTTATTCCTGAAGCACAATTTTAAAGCCTACACCAATCTTTATCTCAGATACAATGCTGCTAGTATTGTGCTCACGCTGATATGCTCATACCTTTTAGTTACAGGTTTTATGGGCTTGGCGAGTCAAGATTTCCGATTTGGGATGGGCTCTAATATCGCCACGGACGGCTATTTTATTGCTGGTGCAGTTATTCTTATTTTAATCATCTTTGTAACGGCATTGATCAACTATAGCTTTTCTAGCGCCTATGTGGCCGATTATGTTAAACATGAAGGAGACATAGAATCCAAACGCATTTGGAAAAGTATCTTAAACAACCTCGGAACCATTGTCGTTTTTATCCTCATTGGCGGATTGATGATCATTGCTTATGTAGTCATTTCAATGATTTTAGCCTTTATTCCATTACTGGGTATGTTAGCTCAATATGGTTTAAACTTTACCCTAAACGCCATTTTTGGATTAACTTTCATGGCTATTTTTTCAACCCGAAAAAGTATTGGAGATGCACTTTCCGAAGGGTTCAGCTTCACCATGTCAAATTTTTGGCGTGTCGTATTATATGGATTGGTCATTGGCATCCTAAACACCATGATTACCCTTTTAATCATTTCAATTCCCAGTGTTATTATTGGTATCTATGTTTATTTCTCTGTTGAAAGCAATGTCGATATAGCCACTAGCACTTTTGCAACTATTGTATTTACACTTGGTTTTGCTGCATTTTTATTGTCGTTTATTTATGCACAAGCCTTATCGCAGATATCCTATGGAATTCTATACTACAATCTCAATGAAATGAAATACAATCTATTTCTGCAAAAGAAAATTGACCAAATTGGTGTTAATGAGTAAGTTTCAGCTCAAACATATCAACACGTTTTTAATGACGGCTTTCGGTTCCACTTTAATTTGGGCTCAAGATGCTATTGTCAAAAAAGACTCGTCTAATCTCGATGTCACTTATTTTAAAGATAATTTTAAAGACAATTACACTGGCGATGATTTCAATTATTCTATAAATGACACTGGAGGTATCAACCTCATGCAACGCATTCTCAGAAAATTCTTTAACTGGTTGGGCGATATTTTTGGTTTCGATATCGATTTTGTGGATTACCAAACCTTGGAATATATCGTCTATGGATTATTAGGAATTATCGTTTTATACCTTTTGATTAAATTTCTGTTGGAAAACCCTGTGAGCTCCGTTTTTAAAACTGAAACCGCAGCTATTGAGGGATTTAGTTATGTGGAAGAAAACATAGAACAAATAGATTTTGATAAACTGATTTCAAAAGCCTTAAAAAACAGCAACTACAGATTAGCAACGCGCTACCTCTATCTCAAATCACTAAAATCCCTTGCCAACAAGCAACTTATTGAATGGCATTACGAAAAGACAAATACAGATTATTTAAATGAAATAAAGGACGGTCAACTCAAAACTTTATTTAAGCGTGTATCTTATATCTACGATTATGTTTGGTATGGTGAATTTCCAATAGACGAAGCGCGCTATAACAAAAATGAAGTCGATTTTAATCAACTCATAAAAACAAACCAACATGGATAAGCGTTCTAAAATTGCGCTCTATATTATCGGTGCTGTGATTGTTTTTATGATGATCGCCGAAGTTACCAAACCAAAAGCCTTAAACTGGCGAAATTCCTATTCTGCAATGGATAAAATTCCTTTGGGCTGTTATGTGCTTTTTAATGAATTGGAAACATTTTCTGAAGGCGACGTTCTGGTCGCTGAAAAATCTATTTATGAATATCTTAAAGATGAATCGTTTTCAGAACCTAAATCCGTGATTTTTATTAATGACCAGATTAGTTTCGATAAAGAAGAGTCCGAAACACTATTGAAATTTGTTGAAGATGGCAATACCGTTTTTATCAGCAGCACCTATTTTTATGGCAATGTATTAGATACTTTAAATGTAAGTGTACAGCGACAATATACCAATATATACCGAAAAGAAGCTGATACTAAATTTACAAGTCCAAGCTTACAAGCCAATAACAGAATTTATAAAGATGTCATTGAAAACAGTTTTTTTGAATCCATTGATACCTTAAGAACTACAGTTTTAGGAACCATAACCACTAAAAATGAAGATGAGTTAGACGAAACCCATCCCAACCTCATTAAAATTGACCTTGGTGAAAACAATGGGCAATTCATTCTTCATACCAATCCCTTTGCTTTTACCAATTACCATCTATTGGACGACAAAGAAGATTATGCGGCCACCGTGTTATCGTACATGCCAAAGCAGCAAATTATTTGGGATAATAATTATAAAAGCGGACGAAAGATCATTACAAGTCCATTGCGTTTCATTTTGACTAATACGGCATTAAAATGGGCATTTTACATTAGCATGTTTGGTTTAATGCTCTTTGTTATTTTTAGGGGAAAACGCAAACAACGCATTATTCCCGTCATCAACAAACTCGAAAATGCAACCGTTGATTTTACCCAAACTATTGGAGAACTATATTATCAACATGGCGATTTCACTAATATAATTGAAAAGAAAATTCAATACTTTTTAGAGTTTGTAAGAAGCCATTATTATTTGGAAACCAATCAGTTTAATTCTGGTTTTATCGATAAACTCTCGGCCAAATCGAGCAACTCAAAGGAAGACACCAAAGCTTTAGTGGATTACATAGTCTTTTTAAAGTCGAAAACACAGCACAACGAGCAAGAGCTCATAGAATTGAATAAAAAAATAGAACATTTTAAACGAACATAAGGTATTATGGAAAATGAAAATACGCCATCATCAGAACACCACGATGATACAAATAACAACGAGGAAAGAGTGGTGAACGACACAAATCCTCCAAACGGTATTCAAGAAGGTATAACCGAACCCGTTTCAGAAGGTTTCCAAAGCCGAATTGATCTGCAACCGCTACAAAATAGCGTTGAAGACATTAAGCGCGAAATTGCAAAATTCATCGTTGGTCAAAATGAAATGATCGAGCTTTTAATCATTTCTATTTTAACTAATGGCCATTCACTTATTGAAGGTGTTCCTGGTGTTGCAAAAACCGTGACGGCGAAAATGCTAGCCAGAACAATGGCCGTGGATTTTAGCCGTATCCAATTCACACCAGATTTAATGCCTAGTGATATTTTGGGAACGTCCATTTTTAATGTAAAAAACAGTGAATTCGAATATAAAAAAGGGCCCATTTTTTCTAACATTGTACTCATTGATGAGATTAACAGAGCACCTGCAAAAACGCAAGCGGCTTTATTCGAAGTCATGGCGGAACGCCAAATCACTATGGATGGTACCCGTTACGATATGGAATTGCCATTTTTAGTTTTTGCAACCCAAAATCCAATTGAGCAAGAAGGCACCTATCGATTGCCAGAAGCCCAATTAGATCGTTTTTTGTTTAAGATTGAAGTGGATTATCCTTCGTTAGAAGATGAAGTTCAAATTTTGGTCGATAATCATTCGCGCCAAGACCAAATGGATTTTAACAGTATAAAAGCGGTACTTTCTGCAGAATCGATTAAAAACTATCAAAACCTCATCAAACAAATTGTTGTGGAAGATAACCTCCTCAATTACATCGCGTCCATAGTTCATAATACAAGAACCAATGCCACCTTGTATTTAGGAGCTTCGCCGAGAGCTTCTATTGCCATTTTAAATGCTGCCAAAGCGAATGCTGCCATAAATGGAAGAGATTTTGTAACACCAGATGATATTAAACGTTGTACAAAAGCTGTACTAAAACACCGATTAGTATTAACTCCAGAACGTGAAATGGAAGCCTTTACCGTTGATAAGGTTGTGGACCAAATCCTTGAAACCATCGAGATTCCTAGATAGTGAAACGCTTTTTTAAACATACCTATTTAACCTTTCGGTTTTTTGTTGTTGCCATGATTTTGGTAGCACTGTTCATTCTCGCCTATATTTATCCAGGCTTATTGAGCATTGTAACTATTCTGTTTTTCATCGCCATTGGTTTAGTAGTTGTGGATTTAATTCTATTATTCAAACAAAAAGGAATTCTAGCATCAAGAATTCTGCCTGAAAAATTAAGTAATGGCGATGATAATCCGATTGAAATTTCACTTCAGAATAACTATAATTTTACAGCCGATTTACAATTAATAGACGAAATGCCATTTCAATATCAAAAGCGCGATTTTGAAATTAACACACAACTTAAAAAACACAATCAAAAGAAAATCACCTATACATTAAGACCATTAGAGCGAGGCGAATATTATTTTGGCAGTCTTAATATTTATGTCAATTCACCAATCGGTCTGGTTATGAGACGTTTTCAGTTTGCGAAAGATGCGATGGTACCGAATTATCCGTCGTTCTTACAATTACGAAAGTATATGCTCTTGGCATTTTCCAATAAACTATTTGAATATGGTTTAAAGAAAATTCGCCGCATTGGGCATACCATGGAATTTGAGCAAATTAAGGACTATGTTAATGGCGACGATATAAGGAACATCAACTGGAAAGCAACTGCCAAGCGCAACCAATTAATGGTCAACCAGTTTCAAGACGAACGCTCACAACCCATTTACTCGGTCATTGACAAAGGTAGAGCCATGAAAATGCCTTTTGATGGACTAAGCCTTTTGGATTATGCGATAAACGCAACTTTGGTCATCAGTAATGTGGCACTAAAAAAACAAGATAAAGCCGGAATGTTTACCTTTTCCCGTAAGGTTGAAAACAAAGTGGTTGCCGAAAGACGACCATCGCAAATGAATAAAATTCTAGAAACCTTATATAATGTCAACACTGATTTTTCAGAATCAGATTTTTCGAGATTGTATATTGATGTGAAACGAAGTCTTACGCAACGTGGTCTGCTTTTACTCTATACCAACTTTGAAACTTTAGACGCCTTACATCGTCAGTTACCTTATTTAAAGGCCATTGCTAAAAATCACCTTTTGGTAGTTATCTTTTTTGAAAATACCGAATTACAAAAACTAATACAAGTTGAAGCCGATAATACCTTTGATATTTTTCAGAAAACCATCGCCGAAAAATTCATGTATGAAAAAAAATTGATTGTAAACGAACTTCAAAAACACGGCATTCAATCCATTCTAACAGCACCTGAAAACTTGACCATCAATACTATTAATAAATATTTGGAAATTAAGGCGAGGGGATTGCTTTAAATAGTTTTCAGTTCCCCTTTGCCCTTCAAACATGAGTTTTTCATCTCTAAACCTAAACCAAAAAGCTCCAATCTCTAAAATATATCTTCCCGCTTCCCACTTCCTGCTTCCTGCTTCAAGCTTCCTGCTTCCCGCTTCTAACTTAAAACACAACTCATCCGTATAAAATTACAATTCAGTAATTACCATTATAAAAACCATAGCATTAGTCAGATATTTGAACCATCAACATAAAAGAACAGTATATAAACTAACCATTAAAATCAATTATTATGAAGAATTTACTATTAACTTTCGCTCTAATTTTCACAACATTAGTTAGCTTTTCCCAAGATAGCCAAAAAACGATAACAGTCACGATCGATAATGTAAACAACGACAAAGGAACCGTTAAAATGGCTTTAAACACGGCAGACACATTTATGAAAGGCAAGCCGATTATGAGTGCACAATCTGCAATTAAAGACGGAAAAGTTACCATTACTTTTGAAAATGTTGAACCGGGTGAATATGCCATAATCGCTTACCATGATGTTAATGAAAATAACAAAATGGACTTTAGCGACAATGGAATGCCATTAGAGTCTTACGGCATGTCTAATAACTCTATGTCTTTTGGGCCACCACAATATGACGAGGCAAAATTTAAAGTTGAAGACAAAAATGTAGAATTAAATATTCGTTTCTAGAAAAACGACATCAATCAAAAAATCAATCAAAAAAACCTTCAGAATTATCTGAAGGTTTTTCTTTATATAATCTACAACCATAAATTATATAGTAATTGAATCTATTATCGACCAATAAATAAAGTTCGCTTTTTTTAATAAGTAGTGTACACTTAAGACGCGCACAACTTTACTACTTATTAAACCGATATGTCTCAACGATTAACTAATGAAGTCTATTTTCTAAACTCTAACAGCAAAGCGATCTTAGATCTTTTTTTAAACGGTCTCGCCCAACCAAGCTTTCATCATCCAAACCGTTTTTTCCTGTTCGGTAATAAAATCGCTCATCATGGCGTTGGTACCTTCATCATTCGCCTTATCGGACGTTTCCAAAATACCACGTTCTATTTTTAATAATTCTGAAAGTGAATCGACAATCAGTTGAACGGCTTTTTCATCTTTAGAAATATTCTTTCCAACAGGCACTTTTGCCGCTTTCGTATAATCTTCAAAAGTGTGCAAAGGTGTTGCGCCCAATGTTAAAATCCGTTCTGCTATTTCATCCACTTTTAAATTAGCGTCTGTATATAATTCTTCAAATTTTACGTGAAGGTCAAAAAAACCACGTCCTTTTATATTCCAATGAATACCTCTTAAGTTTTGATAATACAATTGAAAATTTGCTAATAACTGATTTAATTCATCAGCTAATTCCTGTGTTTTTTCGGTATCTAAACCTATACTATTTAATGTCATGATTAATTTTTTTTGTATACTCAAATTTACGACTTAAATAAGACAAAATTAGTATAGTTTTTATGAATAGTTTTTATACTTTTATAGCCTAAATGAATAGTTATGACCATTACACAACTCAAATATGCTTTAGCCATAGCAGAACATAAAAATTTTACAAAAGCAGCCGAAAAATGCTTTGTCACACAGCCCACTTTAAGTACCCAAATTCAGAAATTGGAAGATGAATTGGACATTGTTATTTTTGACAGAGGCAAAAAACCAATTGAATTGACTGACGTTGGTCGCAAAATTGTCTATCAAGCCCGAAATATTGTTAATGAAGCCGATCGGATTCAAGATATCGTCGATCAGCAAAAAGGATTCATTGGTGGTGAATTTCGATTAGGAATTATCCCAACCGTTATGCCAACGCTTTTGCCGATGTTTTTAAATAATTTTATTAAAAAATATCCTAAGGTTAAATTGAAGATTGAAGAATTAACTACTGAGGAAATTTTAACCCGCCTTAGTGATGGACACCTAGATGCAGCTATTGCTGCGACACCTTTAGAAAGTGACAATATTAAGGAGCGTGTTTTGTATTACGAACCTTTTGTTGCCTATATTCCCGAAAATCATAGACTAAAGGATAAAAAAACTATTGAAGTTTCTGATTTAAGTATCGATGACATGTTGTTGTTGGAAGATGGTCATTGTTTCAGGGATGGTGTCATCAATTTATGTAAAGCATTTAAAGATCAATTGGATGAACATTTTCAACTAGAAAGTGGCAGTATTGAAACGCTTATAAAACTATCGAATGAAGGATTAGGCATGACGCTTCTGCCCTATTTACACACTTTAGACGTGAACGAAAAGTTCAGTCCTAATTTAAAACATTTTAACGAACCCTCACCTGCAAGAGAAGTAAGTATGATCTATCACAAAAGTGAATTAAAAATGCAAATTATCAATGCCATGCACGATGTGATTTCAGGAATAATTCGTGGAGCGATAGCATTTCAGAATGTGGAAATTATTAGTCCGAAGGCGAAATAAATCTCATTTGAAACAAAACGAATAATTTCTACATTTTCTAATGCCATAAGCCATTATTTTATAAAAATAACGGTTTGGTAATCACTGTGCAATAAATTAGAATAAGCATTTGCAATATATCATTTTATCCCATTTTAACTTTAACGATTCCATTACTAAGTACCAGCTCATAATTCATTAAATTTCCAAATTACTATAAAATTAAGGTGGTGCGTAGTCTTTGAGTAGTCCTATTTTATTGAGAAAGGGACTCTATATATATTTTTGCTTAAAATATATGGCTCTTGATTTTAAGTAGAAACATGTTAATAGTTTTCATCGTAATCGCTCTCAATTGCAATTGTAAGACAATAACATCTAGTTTAGATATACCTAGTGAGAAGAAAATAAGATATATAGAAATGTATGAATCTATGTGTTGTCCCAGAGATTACAAATACGATCATCATTTAGTCCGATATATAAAGAATTTTGAAGCTGAAAACAATACCAACATTACATCTAGTTATAAATTATCCTTAGGTAAAGAAGGAGAAGCTGCCTATTTTTTAAGTCTTGAAAGCCTATCTCCGAAACTTCAAAAAAAATTTATAAATTACCGTTTAGAAACCTTAAAAACAAATGACAAATCTGTAATAAATCACCTCAAAAATCCGATTACACTTCAGCAAGCGCTTCAGCCATGGAAAAATCGAACCCTAAATAATTTAATAAAAATTTAAAAAACTACTTTAAAACGAATATTCCTAACCTTATTATTTCTCCTCACAACTGCAATTTCATTTGCACAGGAAGCTGAGAAATGTGGATTCGATAAACTATTGGAAATGCAACGTGAAAAAAATCCAATTCTATTTGAAAAAAATAGAGCTCAAATTGAAGCGTTTACACTTAATTACAGACAAAATGTTGCTGCTCGATCTCCACTTAATACAATAACCGTCATACCAACAATAGTACATGTAATTCATAATGGTGAAGCCATTGGCACCTATCCAAATATAAGTGACGTACAAATATTAAGTGCAATTTCTAATTTAAATGATGCCTTTAAGAATCAAGGTATTTATACTGGTACTTCTTTTTACAATAATCCTATGGATATTGAGTTCGTATTAGCAAGAGTAACAGAAGATGGAAGCTCAACAACGGGAATAGAAAGACATGACATTACTGGAAAACCTTATGCATCTCTCTATAATAGTGATGGTATTAAAGGTGACAACACAGGAGTAGAAAGTGAGGTTTTGTTTAAAGATTACGTATGGAATCCTCAAGATTACATGAATATTTGGATAGTAAACAGAATAGATGGTGTAGATATAGGAACTGATGGCACAGGTACTTTAGGTTACGCAACATTACCTGGAACTTTTCCTGGTGTTACGGATGGTCTAGTTTGCCAAGCAAGAGCATTTGGGTATGAGCCAAATTATGACCCAAACAATCCTTCAGCTACTCCAGGTTTTGATTTTGGTACTGGACCTACAAATGCTTCTGGAAATGGTACCGCAGATCACGAAGTTGGTCACTACTTAAACTTACTCCACACTTTTACTGGCGACAATAATGAAACAACGTGTCCTCCTGTCAGTGGAACGATTGGTGTGGATGATGATGGTTGCCCAGACATACCGCCACATATAAGAACTAACTCGATATGTCCTGCAGATAGTTCCACAGGAAACAGTTGTACTGGTGGATCAAATGAGTACATTCATAACTTTATGGATTATTCATCAGACCCTTGTTTTACAGGATTTTCAAATGACCAAAGAACAAGAGTACATGCAACTATAGATGGCCCAAGATCGGCATTTAAAACATCTGTAGGTCATGAAGCACCTTCAGGTAATTATCCTGCTACTTTAACCAATACTCCTAATGTTACGAATAGTTCAAATGATGGAATGGGTGTTTACGAGATAACTTTAAACGGTAATACGTACAAGTCATCTTCAGCTTATCATGATGGATATTACATAAACAGAGTTGCCTCTCAACCAGCAACGACTTTAGCCTCAAATACGGCGTATGCTATGACAGTAAAAGTAGGCGTTGACAATGCCTTTGATAATGAATTGGTAGATGTTTATATTGATTATAACAATGATGGTACTTTTGCCACTACTGAACGCGTATACCAAACAGCGGCAGGAAATGGGAAAAAGAATGGTGATGTTTTCTCCTTTAATTTTACAACGCCGACTACTGGTAATTTTGTAGATAACCAAAAGCTTAGAATGAGAGTCATTTCTGGTTTTGACAATAACTCTGATACATTAAGTTCTGCATACATCTCAGACTTTGGTAATATTGAAGATTATTCTGTTATATTCAATCCTAAAGTAACGTTCACTTTTGATAATAATGCTTGGCTGCCTGTTAATCCTATTGGAGTCGCTACAGCAAATGACGATATAATTATTAATACTGGAACTGCAAATATGTCGGCTAATGTAAGTTGCTCAATTTTAACAGTAAATCCTGGAGCTGCATTAACGGTTGATTCTGGTGTAACTGTTACCACAACAACAGTTAATTTAAACTCTACGTCACAGTTATTCTCAAGTCTAATAGCTGATGGTACTGTTACAGGAACTGTAAATTACTATAGATATGTTTCACAAGTAGTACCAATTGGTACAAACGACTTAATTTCTGCCCCATTAGATGGACAGATGTTTGGAGCTTTTGCAACAGCAAATCCTAACTTAGCTGCTTCTGGTACTGTAAGAGCATTTGCTCCTTATAATACAAGCGCTGGAACGTTTCAGAATTATGACACAAACACAAATGCTTCAACTTTAATAAATGCTGGTACAGGTTACCGCGTTGGAACAACAGATGGAAGCACATTAAACTTTACAGGAACTATTAGAACAAATGACGTACTTGATATACCTCTATCTAATGCTGTTGCTGGTTCTGCATGGAACCTTATAGGAAATCCTTATCCTTCGTATATAGATTTTGATACATTTTTCAATACCAATAAGACGGAGTTCGATTCTGGTAGTGCATACCAAGCCATTTATGGTTATGACGGAGATGCATCTAATGGATGGACCGTTTGGAATTTAGCTACAATTGCAGACGAAACCATTACAGAATTGATTGCACCTGGTCAAGGGTTCTTCGTAAAATCCAAGTCCGATGGAGGTTTGGTTGATTTTACTACCACCATGCGTCGTACAGGGAATTCTGATGATTTTATAGTTGGACGAAACAACTCGTTAAATGTTGCATTAAGTAAGTTAAATTTAAATAGCTCATCTAACTTAGCTTCTACACATATCTATTTCATTGAAAGTACAACCAGAGGTTTGGATATTGGATATGATGCAGCTACTTATATGGAAAATGCTTCCGAATTTGTAATGTATTCAAACCTTGTAGAAAACAATACAGGGTTAGGTATGGCAATTCAATCCTTACCATATAACGATTTCAATGATGTCGTTGTTCCTTTGGGAATGAAAGCGGAGGCTAATGAAACATTAACGATTTCTATTGGTGCTGACTCAACCTTGCCTTCAGGAATAAATGTTTATTTAGAAGATACTGTTGAAACCACATTCACCTTATTGAATGATGATGTCTATACATTTACGTCTACAGCCGAAATTAATGGAACTGGGCGTTTTTATGTTCATTATTCTTCAGAAGTTTTATCTACTATGGAAAATGAATTGGATACTTTGCAGATTTACGCTTCAACAAATCCAAAAGAAATGATAGTATTTGGCCAATTAAATGCAAAAACTGAGGCTAATATTTTCGATATTCAAGGACGATTGGTGTTGAAAAAAGATTTAGATCAATTAAGTTCAACAAATCATATTGATGTTTCTAGCTTATCTACTGGGATTTATATAGTAAAAATAATCAGTGAGGATCAAGTAAAAACTCAAAAGGTAATTATTAAATAAACTTTCCCTAATAATTAACAAAAAGCTACCGCAATATTTAGTTGCGGTAGCTTTTTTTTGTCATAGTTTGTTAGGAACGATAATGTCATCAATATACATGAGGAGATTGGTCAATAATATTTAATGGACTTAGATTTATTATTATTACAATTGTTAAATAAAGATTTTTGTTTTAAATTTTTTGCAAATAGTCTATAAGGGTAATTTCTTTTTCTTGAATACTCAACTTTTTACTTATTCTGTAACGTTTGCTCTCCACAGCTCGATTAGAAGAATTTAAAAAAGCTGCTATTTCTTTGTTCTTAAACCCTGTAAAGATGTAATAGCAAATAATAACTTCAGAATGGTTTAATTCAGGGTGAATTGAATTTATTTTATTAAAAAATTCAACATTAAGTTCATTTATAAGTTCTAAATGACTTTCACCTTTATTTAATAGTGTTGAAGAGTTATGGTAGATGTTTTTATAAAGTTTTCTTATTTCATTTCGTTGTTCTGCCGTATCGCTAATGGTAGCAATCTGTTTGACCTCTTTTTTTACTTCGGTGATAAAATCTTCTAAACCACGAACCTTAACTTTTAATTTTTCATGGTTAGTTTGTAGATATGAAAATTCTTTATCTCGTTTAGAAAATGATTTTAATTTCTTTTTATTGGTTTTATAACGCACTGTTATAAATGCAGATACAGCTAATAGCACACCAATTAGGCCAAGTACCAAATATTTATTTATATTTTTTTTATTGGTCTCAATTTCTAATTGATTTTCAGAATTCAGTAGCTCATCATTTATTTGAATACTGGCTTCAATATTTTCTTTTAAGTTCTGTTCATGTAAGTATTTTAAAGAATCCACATAAACCTTTTTATTATCAACATCTGCAATGTTTTCATAATAATCCGCAAATAAAGTATAATGATTTTCCCTGTCAGTATTATTCATAAACTTGCCTAATTCACGAGCCTTTAAAAGATAGTAAAACGAGGAGTCTACTGCTTTCTTTTCTAAATGTACTTCTGCCAAACAATTGTATGCAGTAGCAAGATGAGAAGTGTGCAATGATGGAGAAATCGTTTTATCGTTTTGTAAGCCCTTTAAAAGATTTAGGTATTTATGTGCATTTTTCAAATCGTGTAAGTGTTTGTAATTGTTACATAGCATAAATAATGCATACATATAATAATAGCCATCATCTTCAATTTTTTTATAATCCTCAAGATGTTCAAGAATCAACTGATTGCTTTTCTTATAATTAGTTTTATAAAATTCGACATAGGCTGGCATTTGCATAACTTCTGCTAAGCCATTAGTATTATTTTCTAATGTGTAATAGGTCTTGGCATCTTCTAGATACTTAAAGGCTGTAGTATCATTTTTGACTATATAAGTAATATAAAACAATTCTAGACTAGCCATTCCAGCAATTGTATGGTTTTTTTCGAGTTTGGCATACCTTAAGGCTAGCATAAAATAATGAAACTTCTTTGCTTCTTCATTGAGCCCATCGCTAACAAGTGCCTTTAATTGGTAAAATTCCGCCAATTTACCTTCCATAAGTCCTTTAGGAGATTCTGGAATGGAATCTAAAAAACTTTGAGCTCTTTTGGGATTTTCAGAAACATAGATATCCGCTGAATCTAAAAATCGATAGAATCCGTTTGATTCCTTGTGTTGTCCAAATGAGGTTGACGCATAAAGAAAAAACAGAATTAAAACAACATTTTTAAATTTATCACTACAACTAATAACTAACAAATTGTTCTATTTTATGGAGAAGTACAAATCTAAAAAAGACTTTCTAATACATAAGGCATGTGAGGGAAATAATATCAATTATTCTATATTAAAAGAATTAAACGATAAAACT
Organism: Winogradskyella forsetii; assembly: GCF_013394595.1. Classification (GTDB taxonomy): domain Bacteria; phylum Bacteroidota; class Bacteroidia; order Flavobacteriales; family Flavobacteriaceae; genus Winogradskyella; species Winogradskyella forsetii. The sequence continues at coordinate 1,379,790 of NZ_CP053348.1, read as the reverse complement.
TATATATTTATCAATTAAAATGTGCCTTTGAAAATTCTATTAATTATCTTAATAAAAATTATAGTTCAACTTTTATCATAATTAAAACTATCGAAAATAAAAATGATTAATACATTACAAAATGTGATCTCTAATAATATTCGTGGAGCGATCGCATTTCAGAATGTGGAAATTATTAGTCCTAAGGCGAAATGAAAGATTGAAAAATAGTCAAAGAAAAAACCTCGTTACATAAAATTGATGTAACGAGGTTTTTGCTGTGAAAACATGACGTTTAACCTACAATGCAAAATTCACATAAAGCGACAATCGCTGTTTTGACTTTACATTATCACCAAATAAATCCTGACTTACTGGTAAGGTATAGCTAGCACCAAAAATCAACTTCTCAACAGCTAATTCCGAACCTAAAGAAGCGTTCAAAATGTTACCATCAGTATCCTGCAAAGTTTCATCGTATTGCCTTATAGAATCATAAACATCTCCTGAAAGCCCAACAAATGGCATTATGTTCATTTTTTCTCTCGGAAAAACCGTGAAAAAATTAACAGCATAGCTAAACTGGTTACCAAATTGGTAATCATTTTTATTTTCACCTTTTAAATAGTAACTCAATAAGGTGTTGATACCAATTTTATCACTTCCATAATTATAACCCAAAGAAAAAATTCCATCGACACTTCCTGTGCCGACCTGAAATCCTGGATTGACGTTATCAGCTAACCGTTCTTCAAATTTTCCGGTTGGCAATTTTACACCAAATCCAAATTGTAAAGAATGACCAGAAGCTTCCCTTGGCAAGTTAAAATCAACCGCAGTAGCATCTTTACTTTTTTTCCTATAAAATAAAAGTTTGTACCAACCAATGGCACTAACATCGCCTATTCCATTTAAGTTTTCATTTGCACCTTCAAATTTTCTAGTCAAATCTTGATATGGCACATTTGCCGTGACATAAAAAGCATCATTAATAGGCACTTGAGCCCATAATTGAACTGTATTAAACGTTTCTTTACTTACAGGTGAATTACTAAATATGCCAGCTTTAGATTCAAAACTTTGGCAGATATAGCGCAATCCTACAAAATTGGCATTACTAAGCGTTCCAAACCCAAAACTTCCACTGCTTGTAGAACAACCGCATAAATCACAAAAAAACGCCACTGTTTCATGATTTGTACAACCTGTTTTTTTACTAAAAGAATGTGCAGATGCAAAACTCATTGCAAAAAAGATGAATACTACGGCTATCTTATTAAAACTCTGAAAAACGTTCATCTTCTAAAAATTCATTATCGGTTAAGGTTTTCAAAAAAGCAATTAGACTTTCCTTCTCGTAATCAGAAAGCGAAATCCCATAAGTGCCATCATCTCTTAACAATATCTCATCGACATTGCCATTATCAACAACGGCTGAATCATAAAAATCCAATACCACTTCTAGAGTCGCAAATCGACCATCGTGCATATAAGGATAGGTCACTTGAACATTCCGTAAACTTGGTACTTTGAATTTGTATAAATCATCTGGATTTTCAAGAATATCAAAGCGTCCTTTATCTTCTAACTGTGGGTTTATTGACAAGCCATTGTTTCTAAAACTTTGGTCTGAAAATAAATCAGTTGCATGACACGTAGCACATTTATTTTGAAACGTACTTAAGCCATCAGATTCCAATGGCGTAAGTGTCACATTGTCTTCGTTTCGAATATATTTATCATATTTAGAATTGGAAGACACCATCATTATCATAAACTGGGATAAGGCTTTTAGCATGTTTTCGGTATTCACCTCTCCATCTTCAAAAGCCTTAGCAAATTGATCTTGATAATAAGGTTCCGCTTGCAATTTGGAAACAGCATTGCTCAAGGTTTCTCCCATCTCTACGTCACTTGTAATTGGAATAATTGGCTGTAAATCTAAATGCGATGCTGCGCCATCCCACATAAACGAGGTTTGGTATGCCATATTTTGAATGGGTTGTGCATTTCTAAAACCAATGCCTCCATTGACACCATGACTCAGATTATGACCATGATGCGTAAACGCAAAAGCTTGTTCATGACAAAAAGCGCACGCAATAGCATTGTTTGAAGACAACTTCCCTTCGTAGAACAAATCCTTGCCTAACTGGAAACCCGCTTCAGTAACCTGATTATTGTCTAAATTATAAGTCATATCAGGAAAATTGGAAGGCTGCTCTACTTCCATCACAACAGGTTCATACTTTACCAATTCCGACGATTTAGAACAAGAAAAAGTCACAACCATAATCACTAATAATAGGATCATTTTTTTCATAATCAATAGATTTTATAAAACCATTGGGAACGCTTAATTCCCAATGGTTTTTATATTAATTAATCGTTATGAACGTGATGAACTTGAAACATCGTCTGTACATTCGAAGCTATAATTGGAGTTTCATTAACATCTGTATGCACTTGATCGTAACCTTCTGAAAAGTTTACGGCAGTCACGCCGTCAAAAACTTTAGAAATATCGGCTTTGATATGGATTTCAGGCGACTTATTTTCCCTGACCAAAACTGTATTTGGGAAAATCAATGTGACTTCTTTATAGTTGTCCAATGATGTGCCTACACTTCCCATGTGAATATTCAATGGTGCGTCTGTAGCCGTTGTAGAAGAGAATGTACCATCGAATCTTACAAATTTGTAACCAGATGCCCAACTCCACATCATGCCTTCATCTGATGCCAAATCTAGAAAATCACCTTGACCATCTGCTCCTAATAAAAAACGATCTTGATCTATCCCAACACCAAAGGTAATGGAACTGTAATCTGCAGCATCAACACCATTTAATGTTACCCATATTTCTCCAGCATTGTTGCCATCTAATTCGCTTACGATAAATACATTGTCTTCTGTTGGATACATAAATGTATTGCCTTCGGTATCTGTAACCCTTACATTACTAATAATGTATTTCACATTTGATAATTGAAAAGATTCGCTGTTGGATTTTGAATAAGTAGTTCCAAAAATAAAGTCCTGATCGCCAACAGCATTGTCGAACTTTAAAACTAATTCGCCAGTTTGACCAGTTAAGTCATCGTTATCATTGTCATCTTCTGATGAACAATTTGTAAACATTGTGCACGCTAATAGTGCAAATGTATATTTAAGTATTTTCATTTGTAATAATTTTATTTCTTTAATGTATTTGAATTCGCCGCCACCTCAATACAGGATGGAACCTTCAATTTTTTCCATACAAGATTAGGCATGAGTCATTGCTATGAACTAAATCATAAAAGTTCCCAAGCGCTTATAAAGGTTATGGTTTAATTGAAGTCACGATAAGTAGGATAAAATCCTAATCCGAAAAATAAAATTATGTAATTGGAGGTTTAAAATGGAAATACTCAAATTTGTAAGTGTAATTTTGAGTTTGAGAGCTTATGCTCTGTTTATTACTATAACGAACTAAATTTCTAATTTCTATTGCAGGAAGTTTCTCTGAAAACACAGGAAAAAACGAATCGAATAAACCCATTATCGCTTTTCCACTATCATCGCTATTATCTATAGCCGTAAGCTGTTTAGCCAAATGACATTTTCCATTACATTGTAACTCTGGCTTATTCTTATTAATACAGTAGTTTTCGATGATATAGTCAATATTTAGTTGATAGTACATCACATTACCGACAAAATAAATTGGTCTTATAGCGAAAGTTAAAAGCAATATGAAAACTGCAACTTTTTTCAACGTGAAAAATTTTAGGCAAAGATAAATTTTAAAGAAACCTCAACCAAAGTATAAATCATAAAAAAAGCGACTCGTAAGTCGCTTTTTTTATTATGCTTTCAAATAAATTAAACACTGATTTAATTCTGGGTTTTGATTGATTAGGGACTGAATAAAAATTCTAAGTTCTTCAAGTTCGTGAGGCAGTAATCGTCTTACTGCTTTTTGCACTTCCTTGCAAAATAACGTCGCATCAAAACTCACTTTGCTGAGGACAGTTTTAGTGTACTCGTACATTGCTCTCGCCATAGGTAATTTTGGTTTTAGGTTTAATAAAAGTAAATCTCTTCTATAGGCTATTGTTTCAATTCAGTTTTAAAGGTAGCAAAAAAATTTGAACCCAAAATTATTAATTTTAAAGTTTAACAGCTCATTATGTTAAAAGTTTGAGATTACTCGATAAAGTCAATACATTATTTCAGACGATTCCTATAATACAAAGTATTGATTCAAAAATAGTTATATTTATTAAAAACGATTATCACCATCTAATAAATCGCCTAGACCTCCAAGAATACTACCTTCACCTTTAGACTTTCCACCTCTTGGAATAGATGCTAATACACGACCCGCTAATCTACTAAACGGCAACGATTGTATATATACTTTTCCAGGCCCTTGTAGTTTGGCAAAGAATAAACCTTCACCTCCAAAGATGGAATTCTTTATACCTCCAATAAATTCAATATCATAATCAATACCTTGGGTGAATCCAATAATACAGCCAGTATCTACACGTAAAGTTTCTCCTGCTGCTAAAGTTTTTACGGCTGTGGTGCCACCTGCATGAACAAATGCCATGCCATCGCCTTCTAACTTTTGCATTATAAAACCTTCTCCTCCAAAAAGCCCACGTCCTAGTTTTTTAGAAAACTCAATACCAACACTTACGCCTTTTGCCGCACATAAAAATGCATCCTTTTGGCAGATAAACTTTCCTCTAAATTCATTTAGGTCAATCGGAATTATTTTCCCAGGATAAGGCGATGCGAAAGACACGTTTCGTTTGCCTGTGAGGTCATTGTAAAAAGCAGTCATGAATAAACTTTCACCGGTAAGAATTCGTTTTCCCGCACCTAATAGCTTTCCTAAAAGGCCTGTGTCTTTTTGAGAACCATCACCAAAAATGGTATCCATTTTAATACCATCGTCCATCATCATAAAACTTCCGGATTCTGCGATAACAGCTTCTTGTGGATCAAGTTCTATTTCAACGTATTGCATTTCTTCCCCATAAATTCGGTAATCTATTTCGTGGGCGTTTCTGTCTGTAAAATCTGGTAATTTTTCCATTATGATATGTTTTTTGTTTTGATACTGAAATAACTACCTGCTGGCAGTTGAAAATTCAATATATTGATTCTATTATATGTTGAACTATTTCTTGTTTTGTTACAACTTTTCTTTTTTCAAATACCTGAAAATGAATCCTAAGTAATCCATACTTCAATCTAATAAACGCTATGACACAAAGTTACAAAGAGAAGACAAAGGCACACAAAGAAAAAAAAACGTATAAACTTTACTGAGTACCTTTTACTTTTCACTCCACACTTTTCACTTTTCACTTTTTACTTTTTTACTGCGACTGAGACTGAGACTGCAAACTTCAAAGAAAAATCTATGATTTTACTTTAAGTGTCCATTCAAAATTAAAAGACGATACTTCTACGCCATCAGTATTAATTCCGTTAGAGTTTAACCAAACCGTTTGTCCTTCTCCTGTTTCAATAGCTTTATTGATTGCTTCATCTATTTTTTGACCATCTTCACATTTAAATGTAATTCTTCCTGTTGCTTTTTTTGTAAAAGAGGCATTATTGCTGGCGACTAACATGGAGATTTTTTTACCACTCTCCCTTATTTTTTTCATTACCAATGCGCCTGTTGTGAGCTCAGCAGCCATTCCTTGTACAGCCCAAAACATGGACTTAAATGGATTTTGATTTACCCAGCGATGTTTAACAGTTACAATACAAGAATTATCATTTATCGTTTTTGTCCTTACTCCTGTAAAGTATGCTGCAGGTAACTTAAACATTAGAAAAAAATTGAGTTTAGAGGGTGAAATATTCATGTTAATTCCCGCGGTAGCGGTAATATTTAAATTAAATTTTCCACTAAAATAATTCAAAAATACCAACTCAACTAATGTTAATAAAATGTTAATTTTTAGTACTATGCGTAACATAATACCTTTTTTAAGACATATATTTGTATAAGCAACTATTATATACTTTTAATCATGATAGATAATCACCATAAAAATTTAGCGACATTTATTCATCTGTCCACCTTTTCGAGATTTGTAATTCCGTTTGGGAATTTCATTGGCCCAATAGTGTTATGGGCAGCCAATAAAAACAAGTCTGAATTTATAGACCAGCATGGAAAGCAGGCTATTAATTTTCAAATTAGTGTATTGCTATATGCTATTATTATAGGAACCATAAGTGTCCCTTTTTTCATATTTAAATTGTTTAGAGGTCTAGATGTTATTGACTTTCATGGATTTCATGATTTTCATGTCAATGTTGGCGAGCCTTCTCCTCTACTCTATATTGGTGGCGGATTGGGTGCTTTAGCCATTATTGCATTTATCATTGAATTAGCACTTATTGTAAAAGCGAGTTTATCCGCAAGAGATGGACAGCCTTATAAATATCCGTTTACCATTAATTTTTTAAAGTAATAGTACTTTGAATACTAAAACCACATATAAAATAACTAAGGAGTATATAGCAATTTCTATTATTGCAGTATTCTTAACATTCTTCTTTCATGAAGCAGCCCATTTCATCATGGGAAAGGCATTGGGTTATGATATGTGGTTTAGCATGAATGCAGTTGGACTTAATGAGGTACAAAATTATAGTAAAGAATGGCATGGACAATTAGTAGCAATAGCAGGTCCAGTAGTGACTATTTTGCAAGCCATAGTTTTCTTTATGATTATTAAAAAAACGAGAAAAATAAAATGGTACCCATTCGTATTTATTGCGGCTCTAATGCGTTTGTTCGCTGCTTTAATAAGTGGTTTTATAAACCCAAATGATGAGGCAAGGGTGAGCGAATGGTTGGGCATAGGCAAAATGACATTACCGATAATAGTGAGTCTAAGTCTTATTTATCTTGTTATCAACATAAGTAAATCCCTCAATATCAAATGGAAATTTAATATTGCTACATACGTCGTTATGAGTTTAGGCATAACTTCCGTTGTATTTTTAAATCAATATTTCATCAAATAAAATCAATCAAAAAATGAACAGTTTAATCGAATTTAAGAATTATATCATATGAAGATAGAAAACACAAAGGCACAAATGCGAAAAGGTGTTCTGGAGTATTGCATTTTAACCATCTTAAAAGATGAAGATGCGTACGTTGCAGAAATTCTGGGCACTTTAAAAGACGCAAAAATGCTTGTGGTAGAAGGAACTATTTATCCGCTATTAACAAGATTAAAAAATGCTGGATTGCTCAATTACCGTTGGGAAGAATCAACATCTGGTCCACCAAGAAAGTATTATGGACTCACAGAAACAGGGAAACTGTTTCTAAACGAACTAAACGCCACTTGGAGCGATTTACAAAATGCAGTTAACCTAGTAACCAAAACAAAAACACCAAAAAATGAATAAGACAGTCAATATAAATTTAGCAGGTATATTCTTCCATATAGACGAAGATGCATATCTTAAATTATCACGCTATCTTGAGGCTATAAAACGTTCATTTACAGACTCTCAAGGTCGTTCAGAAATTATTTCTGATATTGAAGCACGCATCGCAGAACTATTTAGCGAGCGTATTCAAAATGAAAAACAAGTCGTTGGTGTTAAGCTCGTGGACGAGGTTATTACCATTATGGGACAACCCGAAGATTACCTCGTGGATGACGAAATATTTGAAGACGAACCAAAACAGCATTACAAGCAAAAATCAACATCGTCAAGACGTTTATTTAGAGATACAGACAACTCTTATATTGGCGGCGTCGCTGCCGGTTTAGGTCATTATTTTGGTCTGGATGCCTTATGGATCAGGCTTATTTGGGTCATTCTATTTTTTAGTGCAGGCACTGGCGTTTTACTCTATGTTTTACTTTGGGCCTTAATACCCGAAGCAAAAACCACAGCTGAAAAACTAACCATGACAGGTGATCCCGTAAACATCAGTAACATCGAAAAAAAAATTAAAGACGGGATTGATACCGTTTCAGAAAATTTTAAAAATGTAGATTTAAAAAAACACGGCGACAAACTGAAAGAAGGCTTTGACCATGTGTCTGATAACATTTCTGAATCCGTAAAAAGTGTTGATTTTCAGAAGCAAGGGAATAAGTTGAAATCGAGCTCACAATCCTTTTTTGAAACCATCGGAACTATTATTATGTTCTTTCTCAAGGTGATTGCTAAGTTTGTTGGAATTTTATTGATAATTATAGGTATAAGTGCCATTATAGCCTTAATAATCGCCTTTTTTACAGTTGGTGTTACCAATGCGCTTCATTTCCCTGGAATGGATTTTATAAATGCATCCAATGCGGCTAATATTCCTATTTGGCTCATGTCTTTATTACTGTTCTTTGCAATTGGAATTCCATTTTTCTTTGTCTTTTATTTAGGTCTAAAGATTTTGGTAAATAACTTAAAATCTATTGGTAATGTGGCGAAATTCACTTTGTTGGGACTTTGGATTGTAGCCATCATAGGACTGATTATAACTGGTGTAAAGCAAGCCACAGAACAAGCGTATGATGCCAACTTCACTCAAATTGAAGAAACCATAAATATCGCATCAGGAGATACCCTGAAAATTAAAATGGCAAGCCATGATAGTTACAACAGGTATTTAAATAGAAATTTTCATGGTTATAAAATTATTCCGACCGACAGTGACCGAAATATCATTTCAACTACTGACGTTAGATTCATGGTAAAATCGACTACAGATTCTTTAGCAAGTATTAAAATTAATAGTTTTGCTAGAGGCAGTAGTTATGATCTAGCGAGGGAACGTGCCCAGAATATTAGTTATAATTATTCGGTAGTTAATAAGGTATTGAAGTTAGATTCTTATTTAACAACGGATGCTATAAACAAGTTCAGCGATCAAAATATTGAAATTATTTTATACCTCCCAGAAGGCACCATCTTTTTCCCGTCTGATTATGCTTCGCGTTTTTCTCAAGGAGATAATTATCGCGGCAATTTATTAAGGCATAACATGGATGACCATTATTATAAAGTCTTGGATGGTGATGTCGAATGCTTAGATTGTAGCGATGACGTTGAGGCGCAAGAGGAAATTAATGACGAAGCCAACGAAATTATTGAAGACATTACAAAGGAAACATCGTCTAACGAAGATAAATCAAATGTAAGTTTAGAAATTAATGAAGATGGTGTTGCTATTGAAGTAAATGACAATTGATACCAAACTTTCAACAGCTCATCACTTTATAATTTAGAACAAAGCTTAATCAACTTAAATTTACACCATATTAATTCATCAACCATTACTGAACTTCTGCCTGTCTGCAGACAGGTGTTTCAGTATCAAAAAACCAACAGAAATCATGACCACATTAACAAGAATTATTGTAACCAGTATTATCAGTTTGCTACTACTTTCCTGTAATTTTATGACAGGCGTAGATGGCAATGGCAATGTAGTAAGCGTAGAAAGAGAAATTTCATCAGACTTCAACGAAATTAAAGTCAGCCAAGGATTGGACCTTTACATTACACAATCAGACCATGTATCCTTATCGATTGAAGCAGATGAAAACCTTCAAGATATTATTATGACAGAGGTTGAAAACAGTGTGTTACGAATCTATGCTGCTGAAAACATACGACGCGCCAATTCGAAAAAAATAATGCTGAATATTGAAACCATTTAAGCAATTAAAGCCACAAGTGGTAGTGACGTCTATTCTAACAATACCATTGAAGTTTCAGATTTAGAACTCAACAGTACAAGTGGTGCTGACATTAAGTTAGATGTAAAAACGGAATCTTTAAACTGTCATGCCACAAGCGGAAGCGACATAAAATTGAGTGGCTCTACAAAAAAATTGATTGCTGAAGCCACTAGTGGCAGTGACATCGATGCATCAGAGCTTCAGGCAGAAACTTCAAACGTTAGTGCGACAAGTGGCGCAGATATTTCCATAAACACTTCAAAATCGTTAATTGCTAAGGCCACAAGTGGTGGAGACATCAGATACTCTGGAAATCCTCAAACCATAGAAACATCAGATACTTCTGCTGGTAGTGTTAGAAAACAATAAACCTATAGTTTAAGACTAAATTGTAATTATTTAAAAACTCAATCAATTAACAACCAACCCATTGCAAACCATCCTAAACTCAAATTTGAGTTTGGGATGGTTTTTGTTTAGGTATGTTTAATTGCTTTTAATTGACCAATATTAAACAGAAATTGTTAATATTGACAATCGGACCAATTTATTGAAGTCAAAAATCGATAAAAGTGACTTTAGAAATAGGTTTTGTGTCTCTTAAAAGACAATAAACATTAAATTATGAAAAAATTAGTACTCATTCTATTTTTAACAATTGTCGCTATACCAATAGTCACGGCACAATCGGATGAAAAAATCAAAGGCGATAGAAACGTTACTATCAAACAAACTTATATTGATGATTTCCATACAATTATAGTTGATGGCGATTTTTCCATCGAAGTGGTGTACAACAGTAAGCCTTCAGTAAATGTAGAAGCCGATGATAATTTACATGAAGTGATTCAATTTAATGTGGTTGACGGTATGCTCACATTTGTTGAAACCATGCGTATAACCTCTAAGAAGAAATTGAAAATAACCGTAAATTATGGTGATGGGCTTCATACCATTGAAACTAGAGGTGATGGCGAGATCAGATCATTGACGTCTATGGAACTTGGTGATGTGACCCTCACTACTGCGGATGATTCTAGAGCCTACTTAAATATTAATGCAAAAACCATCAATTATAAAAGCTCTGGAAAATCGAAAACACGGTTAAACCTTAATGCAGAAAGTACGAAAATTGAACTAAGCGATAATAGTAAATTAGATGCTTTAATTAATAGTAAAATTACAGGTTTTATATTGTACCAACGTGCTGATGCTGTGGTTGAAGGGACATCAAACAGCTCTATTTTTCAATTGGATAGTTCAACCAATTTTGATGGTGCCAAATTTGACGTAAAAACGGCTGATGCCAGTTTAGAAGACAGTAGTGATTTAACGATTTCTGCGACCGAAAGTATTACGATTGCTGCTTCTGGCGATAGTGAAATCTACCTTTTTGGAAATCCTGCTATAACCATCACTAAGTTTGAAGATACTTCTAAACTACAGAAGAAGATGCGTTAAATTGATGAATTAAATTTTTGACTTTTAATTTGAAATAACCCTTAAAACAAAAGCCGAAGTCTAATGCTTCGGCTTTGTTATATTTCAAATTAACTACAGTCTAATTATAGGTCGAAGTTGCCACTTCAAAATCAGAATCCTTAGCCGCTAAATAACGCTCAGCATCCAAAGCTGCCATACAGCCCGTTCCGGCTGCTGTAATGGCTTGTCTATAAACATGGTCGGCTGCATCTCCACTCACAAACACACCGTCTACATTGGTTTTGCTTGTTCCTGGTTTAGCGTTAATGATGTAACCCGTTTCATCTAAATCCAAGTATTCCTTAAAAATATCCGTATTTGGTTTATGACCAATCGCCACGAAGAAACCGGTAGCCTCAATATCGTGTTTTTCGTTAGTTTGATTATTAAATACGCGAACTCCAGTCACCACTTGACCATCTCCTAATACTTCTTCGGTTTCTGTGTTGTATAAGATTTCAATATTCTCTGTGTTTTTGACACGTTTTGCCATAATTTTAGAAGCTCTAAATTCATCACGTCTTACCAACATGGTTACTTTTTTACAAAGCTTGCTCAGATAATGGGCTTCCTCACAAGCCGAATCTCCAGCACCTACTATTACCACTTCTTGATTTCTATAAAAGAAACCATCACAAACTGCGCAGGCAGAAACACCACCACCCAGTTTTAAATATTTTTGTTCAGATGGCAGGTTTAAATATTTTGCAGAAGCTCCTGTTGATATTATTATGGTGTCGGCATGAATTTCTTTCTCTCCATTGACCCAAGCTTTATGAATATCTCCAGAAAAATCAACTTTTGTAATCCAGCCATGACGCACATCTGTTCCAAAACGTTCGGCTTGTTTTTGTAACTCAATCATCATTGCCGGACCTGTGATTCCATCTGGATAACCTGGAAAATTCTCAACATCATTGGTTGTTGTTAACTGACCGCCAGGCTGTTCGCCTTGATATAAAACAGGAAACATATTGGCCCTAGATGCATATATTGCGGCTGTATAACCTGCTGGTCCAGAACCTATAATTAAACACTTTACTTTTTCAATTGTATCAGACATAATTTTGCATTTTTTCTATCTCAAACAAAAGTAGGTTTTTTGAATAAAACCTTACTTAGAAGTTATCAACACTCACTATAGTATCATAAATATTATAAATAGAGGCGATTTCTCCGTTTTATTTTGTAATTTTTAAGTGTTTAACAGCAAAATCCAATAAATTATGAAATCTAAATCTCTAATCTTAGTTATAATTTTGATGCTAGTTTTTGCTTGCAAGGATCAGCCAAAAACCGATGTTGATATTACTGAACAGGAAACCGAAACGAAAAAAGACACCAACAGTCTTAAAGGGACATGGGAACTTGTTGGGTTTTACAATTACAATGATAATGTGGTTGTAGATTCATTTTCCAATAACACGATCTCTAGACAAGTAAAAATGTACACAGATAGTAAGGTGATGTGGTGCAAATTGCTAAAAACAGATTCTATTGAATTTTTTGGTTATGGTTCTTATAATTATGACGATGGCCATTTAACAGAAGTCCTGGATTTTGGATCTGCCTTTATGAATGAAGTGATTGCGGAAAATAAGGAATTTAACTTTGAGCTTGAATTATCAGAAGATCGTTTCGAGCAAATTGAACTGGATGATGATGGCAATAAGATTTATTCTGAAAATTACGTCAGGATTGAATAACCGAATACCTTCTCTATTTGACTATTTATTAAAACGTGACATCTTAATGATTCTAATTTAGAATTTAGCAATCTCCAATACGAATCTCCGGAATCAAAACAATTCATACCAGATTTTGCCTTTTTTTGGCTGAATTCAAATTTACGAAAAGAGCCTTACCTACCATAGGCATTTGACCGAACGCTTACAGTCGAACTCTTCCTAAAAAAAAATAGCCTTGAGAATTTTGAGCTTCTCAAGGCTATGTATTTGCACTTAAAAGATATAATATCTATTTATTTTTTTACAGCTCCTTTTAATAATGACAGCACAAAAAGTACTATAAATATAAAGAATACAATTTTAGCAATTCCTGCTGCTGCTCCTGCGATGCCTCCAAAGCCAAGAACGGCTGCTATGATTGCTATTATAACGAATGTGATTGTCCAACGTAACATAATATTTTGATTTTTAGTTATTCGGTCAGTAGCTCTAACCTTCACTATAAAAGTAACATATATTTAGGCGTTTGGCTTGCTCATATCCTTTTGATATTGACCGAATTGGTGCTCAAAAACTTAATAAAAAAAAGCGAATTCCCTAACCGAGAATTCGCCTTATCTACTAGGTAACCAACCTATACTAAACTAATAAAAGTATTTCAACTAATATTGCTTTAAATTATATATTACAAATCTATGGACTAAGCCTAATATCGATTAACTCAAAAAAAGAAGTTGTTAACTCAAAACGATGCAGATTAAAAAATAGCCTGATAAATCAGAAATTTAGTTAGTTCGACTTATTTATATAATCCAACAATCCATTATACGTATATTTCAACAACGCCAAAAGCAAAAAATGGTGTTGACATCTTTAAGCTTCTTTCAAATCAACTTGATGCCCATATCATTAAGTAAAACAATGAATATTAATTTTACTATTTCAGGTTCCTATTTCAAGGAAAGCTTAGGCAAACCAATGTAATTGGCAGGTTCTAATACGTTATCGTAAATAATATCATTTTTATAAAATTCCCTTGATATGGTATGTGCTTTTAATTCGAGCCTATCAATATTTTCTATGCCAAAATTTGACAATTCCAAATCTTTGCTCAACCAGTTTTTACAATGCGCATCATCCATGGCAATCGGAAATTCATGTCCTATATTGTGAATGTTTTTGAAGTTATTTTTTAATGCCGAAGTGATTAGGCTTACTGATAAAAAACCGTCGGCTAAAGTCGAATAAATGCCTGCCAAAGCAAATGGTTTGTGATTTTCTTCATAGACATAAAATGGATATACTTCTCCATCATATAAAAAAGATGTAAAAAAACCGGAAACAACAACTATACATCGTTGTTCATTTAGCAACGGATAAGCCCAATCTAAAGCATTGATTTTATTTAAAGAAATATTGAGCGTGTTGGTAAGATTCTGAAAACTATCCCAATCTTCTTTATAATCCTGTGGCAATATTCCCCAAATCGCATAATCAATCTGTTTGGGATTATTCATGGTAATAACTGGTAAGGACTGTTCTGAAAGTCCGTTTATTATTGGAGCGGTTTTGTAAAGTAGTGGGTATTTAAATTTAGCATCAAAAGCATCCTCAATTTTCAATACATCGCTTGTATTAGATAATTTATAAAACATACTTATTTTTTATGCAAGTAAGTGATTATTAACATTTTTTGTTATCCTGAATACATAAAAAACTATCGCAAAAAAAATAAGTTTTAACGTTAACATATTTAATAATCTTAAATGGTTTTATAAATCGTATTTAAGTGAGCCTTTATCTTTAAATCCACAACTAAACTTGAACTATTGCGGATAAAAATGGATTTTGGAAAAATTATAAAACAGAAAAAATGCTATTTAAAGACTCTAAATTTTCTAATTTTGGATGGTTTACTACCAAATTACAAATCATAACCGCATAAAAAAGCGCTTATTAAATAAATAATAAACGCTTTTCAAAATTCTAGTTAATTTTAGAATTTATTTCAAATTCTCCAATGATTTCACTTGAGATAAATCACTTTCAATTTGATTTTTCTGAGATAGTAAAATCGACTTAGTGCTACTTGGCAAACTCGTGTCTTGTAATACATCGTTGTATTCGTCAACAGCTGCCTTCTCACCTCTTATCGCTTCCTCTAACATTGACTCTGCGTCATCTGCCGAAAATAAAGCTTTAACATCCATCCATGTTCTATGTGCTGAGCCCGTTAAGCTTCCACCCTTATCAACGTTTTCGCCAAAAGTTCTGATTTCTGACTTAAGATCGTGCCCAAAGGATTTTCTTTCCTGTGCTTTACGACCAAAATAAGTCTTTAATCCAACATGATCTGTGTTTTCTGCTGCTTTATGATAGCCTTTTTCGCCATCATAATTCTTTTCTAATAAAGCATTTAGCTTTTTTCCTACTTCTTCTGTGTATGTTGCCATTTTATATTATGTTTAAAATTATAAATGATTTTTTTTAAGATGCTCATCTTATTACATCCCAAATGTTTATTTCAACACTCATTTTATATCATCTAAATTAGCTCACATTTAAAGCATTCATTAGTTCAATTGCAGAAGAAATTGACGCGATTAATCATGGCCATGAATCTTAACACATTTTATGATAAAATGCCGTTAACAAAAGGAAAACCATGTCAAATATGAAGGCTTTTGATTTTCATAACCTGACGATTTACAATAAAAAAGCCATCAAATTAAATCTCCAATATCAGTGTAAAACCAATCTTTTAAATCTAAATTGATAGCTAAGCCTTCAGCCTTATTTCTAAAAATTATCTATGCTCTTGCATATAACCATTATATTTAGTCGCTAACTCCTCTTTCTGTTTTTCGCTGAATACTTTACCTGAAAGTTGAAAAAATGAATGCTCTTCATCTTCCAAATGATGCTCAACTTTATGTTTTAAATCCTTAGCAATTTTTAACCAAGCAGAAGAATCCATCTCGGTTTTCTCCAATTGTTCAACAAGTTCATCAATTTCATGATGCTCTGCAATGCCATGCCTTGCGTGATCTTGCATCTTATCTGTTGGAATCAATGGTTTATAAAAGTGTCTTTCTTCTGCATTGGCATGAAGCGTCAGCTCTTTGCGAAGCTCTTTAAACAAATCTTTTCGAGTTTTTGTATCACCAGACGTATCAACCAACTTATCCAATAAGTTACGTTGGATGTCATGATCTTTTCTAATGGCTTCATAAATATTCATAATGGTCTTATTTTGTGGTTTATCAACAAAAATAAAGATACAGTTGCCATTAAATTTGCTCTATCGCGTCAATGCTTAACTGCTTTAGCCTATATGGAGTTTATTTCCTGTTAAATTGATGTTTATTGAAAATTTTATGAAGTTCCATTTTATTAGTCTAATTTTACATTTCTTTTTATTAATTTAATTTTTCGCTTAGAAGACCTTAAATTCGACATAACACTCATTAAACAGCATGATTGAAATAAAATTAACACCTTCGAACACTAGAGATATCCTGACTCAAATCAGTGAGCATTTGGACGGAACTATCGAAGAACGTTGGGGTGAATACACCATGACTATTGACAATGCCAATGCGCGTGGTAAAATCACTTATATTCCGTTCGATTGGGGCGTTAATTTACTGGATTTTGATATTAAATTTTATAAGGAATTTATCCTAAGAATTGAGGCTGAAGATTTCAACCCCATCCGATTTATTTATAATCTTAAAGGTGCTTTTACACATCGCTTAGGTGCACAAAACGAAGAGCATAAAACCAAACAATTTCAATCTGTAATTTTCGCTAATAAGTCTGAAGGTGTGAATTACTTGCACTTTCCTAAGAATGAAAAGCTGCAGATAAATGTCATTCAGATTGTACGGAAGGAATTCCTAAAGAAAAGAACAACTGATGTTTCTTCCCTAAACAAAAAATTATATGAAGTTTTTGTAGATAGTGATCAAGAGAACAGATTTGTGCATTATGGCGAGTTGAATTTAAAAATGGCGGACGACGTGAAATCAATTCACAATATTAAGTCCAAAGGAATGTTGCGTATTTTGAAAATTGAAGCCAAAGTTTATGAAATCCTTTCACTTCACATTCAGCAGCATAATAGACAGAACAGTGGCAGAAAACTTCCTAAATCATTAATGAAACAAGAACTGAGAACGGTTAAGAAAATCTGTGACATTATACAAAAAGAACCTGCAAAACAATACTCCTTAGATCAAATGTCTTTAGATTATGGTCTGTCTCAAGCTAAGCTTCAAGATGGTTTTAAGTTTCTATACAAACGAACAGTTACTGAATTTATTCGTCATATAAGGCTAGAACAAGCTAGGAACCTAGTAAAAACAACGGACTTGAATATTTCTCAAATTGTATATTCCATTGGTTTTACTAGTAGAAGTTATTTTTCAAAAATTTTTAAGGAAAAATATGGGATATCGCCAAATGAATTTAAAAAGCAAATTATTTCAAAAGTAAAGACTCAATAAATTTATTTTCCAAAAATCCATTTTCTGATCATAGCGATAAAACTGTATTTTCCAGTAACCTTCAATGCCGTACTGACCCAGTTTAATGGATGTAGATCTTCCTTGAATTCGCTTTTAATTAGTTTCAGTTCTTCCCAAGCAATATCACGCTCTAACTTATGACGTTTCAAATCGTTATCAATCTCTTTAAAAGTAGTATATGATTTCATGTTAGTTAAAAAATTTTGATCCTAGTTTCTTAATAATGTAGGTATTAAATTTAGCTCTCATCATATATATTATAATGGATATTACAAAATAAGCGATACCAACTAGCAAAAATCCAAGGGAATAGCTACTCACCGCCTTACCTATCTCAATACCTGCTGCTATTGATAAAAACAGCAAACCAGCGAACATAAAGCTGCCAAACGCTATGACTTTCGTTGCTAAACTTAAAGAAAGTGTTAACTGTTGAAAAACCTTCAACCTAAAATATTGGTGAGACGCCTTTATATAGCGCTCACCAATATGAGAAGCCTTATCTGTAGTGTGATTTATATCATCAAATACACTCATCAATTATGCTTTTTTCTGTAAATTCTTGTTCTTAGCTTTTAAGTCTTTCAATCTAGATTCTAAAGTCGTAATGACATCTTCTGCTTTATAACTTGCGTTAGATACAATAGCTTCAACCTGATGATCCAAATTTTCCTTTTGGGTAGAGATGGTATGACCTAAAGAATCCCGTAATTCAGATGCTCTATCAGCCATGTAATCGCGTTTTGTTGCTGCCTCATCTGCAAGCCTTTGTCTGGTCACACTACCTTTGTCTGGAGCGAATAATATACCTAAGATTGCGCCTGTAGCAGCTCCTGCTAAAATTCCTAATACTGTATTTCCGTTATTACTCATGTTTTGATTTTTTTGATTATTTTTAATTCTCAGCACTTTGCTGTATGTCAAAGATAAGCTCTTTGCTCAAAAGAACTTGACTCTTTACCTAGCTATTTTAGCTGTAATGCTATTTATTGTTAGCGTTAAATATTTTAGTAATCGCATTAAGTTAATAGGTAAGATAAAATTAAATTTGAGCAACAACTATTATATTAAATGAAAACAAGTATTAAAACATATAATCCTTTTAATGGAAATCATTTAGAAACTTATAAATTAGATTCTAAGTCCAAATTAAATGACAAATTAGAATTAGCTGAAACCACTTTTAAAACTTGGAAACAAGAAAAGATTAATGAGCGCTTGAAATTATTACAAAATTTGGCCGATGAAGTTTTTAAGAAGAAATTGGAACTAAGTCAACTCATAACAAATGAAATGGGTAAACCAATTCAAGAAAGTGAAGCTGAAATTGAAAAATGCATTTACCTAGTTGAATTCTACATAAAAAATTCCGATCAATTTTTAAGAGATGCGATCATTGAAACGGATGCCCATGAAAGCTATATCAGTTATGATCCATTAGGTTGCATTTTAGCCATTATGCCTTGGAATTATCCATTTTGGCAAGTTTTCCGTTTCGCTATTCCGACCTTAATCGCTGGAAACGTAGCATTTTTAAAACACGCCTCCAACGTTACTGGATGTGCTGTTGCAATTGAAAAACTATTCATCGACGCAGGATTTCCTAAGGGTTGTTTTCAAACCCTCATCACAGACCATGATGCCATAGAAACGCTCATGGCGAATGAAATCGTTAAGGCAGTTTCTTTAACAGGAAGTGAAAAAGCTGGACGGAAAATAGCTGAACTTGCAGGAAAAAACTTGAAACCTTCACTTTTAGAATTAGGCGGAAATAATGCCTGCATCATTTTAAAAGATGCCGATTTAAATAAACACATCGATACCATAGTAAAAGCGAGAATGCAGAATTCTGGACAAAGTTGTATTGCAGCCAAACGATTTATTGTGGTTGAAAGTATTTATGACGAATTCCTCAAAAAGTTTACATCAAAAGTCAAAGAATTAGACTACGGAAATCCGTTAGAAGAAGATACAACAATGTCTTGTTTAGCTCGCGAAGATTTAGCAGACACTTTAGAAGAACAAGTTCAAAAGTCTATTGATTTAGGTGCAAAAGTGGCATTGGGGAACAAACGGGATGGTGCCTATTACCAACCCACCATCTTAACCAATATCACTGCTGAAATGCCCGTATTCAAAGAAGAAACTTTCGGACCAGTTGCTGCGATCATAAAAGTGGAATCGGAAGATGAAGCTTACAATACAGCATCAAACTCTAAATTTGGCCTAGGCACCATGGTTTTTACATCAGATTATAAATCTGCATCCAAACGTATTTCAGAAATTGAAGATGGTGCTTTTTTCATCAATGAAATGGTGAAATCCGATCCGAGGATACCTTTTGGTGGTACAAAAATTTCAGGTTATGGTCGCGAATTATCAAAAGAGGGCATGTTAGCCTTTGTCAATAAGAAAACAGTATACATTAACCAATAAAACTAATAAATTATGAAATTCGTAAAAGAAGACGATGAAAAAAGGAGGGATTATATCTTCCAAAAAGATGAAAAAACTAAATTTGGAGCAAAATTTATAATCATTACCCTAATTATTTTAGCTATCGCAGTGATTGCCTCTGGGATTCACTTTGAATGGTTCTAAACTTATATGACATAAAAAAAGCTCAGCAAATGCTGAGCTTTTTCTTTTAAAGTCGGGGTGGCAGGATGATAACTAAACTGCCACTATGCTGTAAAATCAATACTTTCAGAAGTAGACTAAAACAGTGTGAACCGAATTGTAGACCTATCTGTTAGTTTGAAGTAGTATTTTTTATCTGAACGTCTTATTACAAATTTACGATTTTAAATCCATTAAAACCAGTCAATTTGTATCAAATAGTATGATTAATCTATTAAATATTTGTTGACAATTTCCTCTTCAATTCCACTGTATTCAACGAATTCTTTAATTGTAATAAATTGGTAAGATTCTTTTCCAAAGTAGTTTTTAATGTCATTTAAAAGCTTACGTCCATAGCGTTCACTACGTCCTGTGATACGCTGAATATCTTTTGGGTATATACAAGCTCTTTTCTGATTCATGATACTTCATGTATGCTTTATCTATGGATTAAACATACTTAATTAATTTATGATGATAGTGATGATGCGTTGTTAAAATGTTGACAACACGATAGTGTTATCAATATTTTAATGACGTTTTTGGTTTTATCGGAATGTATGACCAAAAACGGAATTTGATTTTTTACAACAAGCCATAAAGTTACGTGATTTGAAATATTAATCAAAAAATGAATTATTATGGCAAAACAAACTGGAATTATTAAACTAAAAGGAACTATTGGTGGTATTTCCTTTTACAAAACTAGCGATGGACATTTAGCACGCGAAAAAGGTGGCGTTGATGCCAATCGTATTGCGAATGATCCTGCGTTTCAGAGAACACGTGAAAATGGGTCTGAATTTGGACGTGCAGGTAAGGGTGGTAAAGTATTACGAAATGCTATTCGTGTGCTTTTGCAGAATGCAAAAGACAAACGAGTAGTTTCTCGTTTAACAAAAGATCTTTTGGCAATTGTTAAGACTGACACTACTAATGAAAGAGGGTTAAGAACACTTCAAGATGGTAATTTAAGCTTATTGGAAAGCTTTGAATTTAATTTGAATGGTAAATTAGGTGCTACTTTATTTGCTGCATTTACAAAAGCTTTTGACCGTGTTTCTGGTGATGCAACTTTGAATATTGCTGCCTTTTCCCCAACTGTTAGAGTTGCAGCTCCGACAGGAACGACCCATTTTAAGGTGGTAATGGGTGCTTCTGAATTGGATTTCGAAAATGAGACCTCAACATTTGAAAATGATGAGACTGCAATTTTACCTTATTCTGCTGCAGATACAGCTCCAATAGCTTTGACAGCTTCATTAACCGCAAACTCTACATTACCTATTGTACAGGTTTTAGGTGTTGAGTTTTATCAAGAGGTAAACGGACAAATGTACGAGCTTAAGAATGGTGCATACAACGCTTTAGCAGTTGTTATTGTAGACACTCCATAATTATGGATTTAACTCTTTATAGAGCCTATTTTAAAGAGGGTACCAATGGTACTCTCTTTTACTCTGATAAATTTCTTTGCCACACCATTGAGTTACCTTGGAAAGATAATAAACGTAGTATTTCTTGTATTCCTGAAGGACAATATGAGATTAAAACTCGTTTTTCTAAACGGTTTAAACATCACTTGATTTTACAAGATGTAAAAGACAGAAGTTTTATTCTCTTTCATCCCGCAAATGATGCTTTAAATGATTTAGAGGGTTGCATTGCTCCAGTAACTTATTTAAGTGGCATCGGTAAAGGCATATACTCTAAAGATGCTATGCAAAAATTATTGTCTTTGGCTTATCAATCTAAAGACCGAAAAGAACCCATTTTATTAACTATTAAATCACAAAATCATGAATATTTTAGAACGCTATAAAAAACCAACTCCTAAATTTTTTAAAACCTTGCGAAATATTGGTATTGCTCTTGCTACTGCAGGTGGTACTATCATAGCCGCTCCAATTAGTATGCCTGCTCTATTGGTTACTATTGCTACTTATATGACTGTTGCTGGAACTGTAGCTACTGCAGTAAGTCAAGCAGTAGTAACTGACAAAGATAAATCTGAAATTGAAGCAAATGCAACAGATAATGGATGATACTACAAAAGCTGGTTTTTTTGGTGGTATTTTCTTATCAACAATCGTGAATATAGGTGTTGAAGATATAATTACTACCATTATTTTGGCTGCTGTGGGTGCTACCGTGAGTTTTATAGTATCATTATTGCTTCGGTCTTTGACCAAAAAACCTAAACCTTAATTTTTTTAATTTAACGATAAAGGGAAAAGGTCTATTGATTTTAGATACTTTTTCCTTTTCTTCTGTGTTAAATGAATTTGAAAAATCATTGTGTTTTTTATTTTCAGCTTCAACAATTTCTCTAAAATTCAATAATGATTCTTGACTAACGTAATACTTGTTTTGGTTTAATAATCTTTCTTCTTCAGATAACGCTTTTTTTAAAGATATTCTCTTCCACATTAGTTCATAGTACAAATTAACTCGGTCATCAATTTCGGGAATATTCTCTGGTATAAAAGCAGGAAAATATCTGCTTTCAATTGCTATAATTTCACAAAGAAGATTTACTATCGAAAACATTCTATTACATTCGGAAATGGAATAATAATTATCGTTGCCTAAACTATGGCTGATATAGTGTCTATTTAAATTTGAAGATTCAAAATCAAAACTATTTGTATTTGCATAAAACCAATTATGAAGACAGTTCTTTAAAGAAGCATTATAAAGTTTTCTCAAATGATGTCTAAATTCGCCTTCTTTTGCACATATATTTTCAACTAATTCCTTTAATGATGGTTTTCTTTTACCCTCATCTATTGACCAACTGTTGTATGATAACAATACACCCTCAATTACTGGTGTTAAGCAATTAATTGAAGACAGTAAATCTTTTTTAAAATAGTGAAAAGTTGCTTTATCAACCAAATGAGAAAACTTATTCAAATGAGGTAAAATTAGAAACCTATAATTAACAAATGCTCTTGAATAAGGATTAAATATTATAGGGCTTAATAAATAATTAATTTTTTCATTACAAGTATCTTTATCGTAATTTTTAGACTCTATTTCTTCACAAAGTAATTTTATCCTATCGAAATCACCTCCAATTATTTCTCCATTAATAAACCATCCGTATTTTGATAATACTTCACTAACATATTTATATTCATCTAAATAATTATTCATTAAACAAATCTAATTCTTTTGGGGCAAAGTGACGTAGGTGGAAGTGATTATTGATGTTGAGCGGTTGGAAAGATAAATAAAGGGCATTTTCTAAAAAATGCTCTTTTTTTATGCGCGGTGTTGAGGTGGGTAAATGGAAAGAGCGATTCCCTGATAAGGGATTGAGCGAATGTAATGCATCCTACCGCAGACACTTGGCAAACATTAATAATTGCTGTAACCTACACCGTTGAAGTGGGTGGTGGGGAAAAGATGGAAATATTGTGTGTTCTACACTTCAATTTGAGTTCGGAATTGGCGGCTGGTGAGCGGATATTTTACATAATGGCGTTATAGTACAGAAAGTGAATGAATGCTACTATAACTGCGCATTATGTAAACATAGCTTTGGGTAGTTTTTGGTGTGAGCGTTGGGAACAGCTCTTTGCTTTTTTGATTAGACAATTATGAAAATAGCACTTTAAGCAAAAGAAGCAATGTGCTGTGTGAGCGTTGGCAACCAAAAACTACATGCGCGTTGGATAGCGGAACAAACCAAAAGACAGAGGGTTTTGAGGAACGAGAAAACTGGATTTTGGCTTGTGGGGAAATTGAAAAGAT